>CAZKQQ010000043.1:0-39113 GCA_964554945.1 uncultured Solibacteraceae bacterium
ACGACTCCGAGTTCCGCTACATTCTCCAGCCGGGCGAAACGATTTCTGCGTCGCACAGCATGCCGATCGGCCAGGTGCTTTTTGTGCCCCGGGAAGAGATCACGTTCCGCGACGGCACCGAAGAGGAGATTGCGGCGCGACAGCGATCGAGCCAGGCGTTCTGCGACGAAAAAGCGAGAACGAAGGTCAAGACGTCATATGGATTGGAATACAGCCCACACTATCAGCGCACCAGCCGCCAGATGAAGACCGCCGAGCCGCGTGCCGGCGAAGCAGGGGGCGACCCGAAGCCGTAGGTGCACACGAGAGGCAGTGAACAGCCTTTTAGAGGATGCTGAAAAGGGCTGGCCAGAGGCGGATTGGGCGGCGGCAAGGCATTCAGCCTGTCAGGCCTTTTCAGCAGGCTCGTTTAGCCGATTGGGCCTTCGTGCTTCCGATATACTCTCTATGTTGAACTGGCGCGCAATGATCGGGCGGGCCGGTCCAAAATCGTCCAGGGAACGCGACATGAACATCCGCAAGCTGCTCGACTGGCGTAAGCTGCTCATTTATTCGCATCGATGGCTGGGTATCGGCATCATTACGATGTTCCTGGTCTGGACACTTTCCGGCGTGATCCTGATGTATTACGGCCACCCGCAAATCACTACCGGGGAGCGCCTGCTGCGGCTGCAGCCCATCGACTTTTCGACAGCCACCGTGACGCCGGCTCAGGCAGCGGCGAAGGCCGGCATCAAACCGTATCGCGTGCGATTGTCCATGTATAACGGCCGGCCCGTGTACCGGCTCACCAGGACAAGCATCGGCAACTGGTCCACCGTTTATGCGGACACCGGTGAAGTCCTTCCCCACATGGGACCGGAGCAGGCCGTGAGATGGATGAAGCAATTCGTCCCTGAGTCTGCTTCCACCATGACCTACGATGCTCATCTGCCGAGCCCCGATGAGTTCACAAGAATTCCCACACTTGCCGGCTACGCTCCCATGCATCGCATTGCGATGAACGACGCGGCGGGCACGGAATACTACGTCTCCGAAACGAGTAATGACATCGTTCAAAAAACCGACCGAAGAGGCCGCATTCTAGCGATTTCCGGCTACATTCTTCACAACCTGTTCTTCTTTCGACAGCGCACCTGGTGGACGCCGCTGCTGGATTTCATTGCCTGGACCGCCATGCTCATGGCCGCGACCGGGCTCGTCCTCGGAATCTGGCGTGTGGCGCTTAAACCGCGATTCCGTCACAAAGGCGTTCTGTCCTACACACCCTACTCAGGTTGGATGAAGTGGCACCATTATGCAGGCCTGATCTTTGGCTTGTTTTCGATTTCCTGGATCCTGAGCGGGATGATCCCGATCAGCACGTTTCCCGTTCCCGGGTGGACGGACGTTTCCAAGCGCGTCGAAAGCAACGGCGAGGGATTTGTGATGGGCAATCCGGTGATTTCGCCCAGGTCCACGAGGACGAAGGCGATGGCGCGCGCCATCACGGGCGGCCCGTTGAACTTGCAGCTCGTCCAGATGGAAAACATGCGGAATGCCATCGGGAAGATCGGGGAAAGGTTCGCTCCGAAGGAAGTGGAACTCATCCAGTTTCGCGGCGAGCCCTACTTCCTCGCCTACCAGCCGCCCACCACGTTAGCGGAGGCCGGGCAGTGGACCACGAACAACGCCATCAACTTCGTCAATCTCCCGCAGGATAACCCACACCTGTTCGTCTCTGTCCGCCATCCGGAGAGCGGCGTGACGGCGTCGTTCAGCCGCGAAGTAATGGAACAGGCGTCCCGTGAAGCAATGCCGAATGTTCCGGTCATCGCGAGCGATTGGCTCACGGATTACGACAATTACTATCACCAGACCACGACATCGTTCGAACTGGGCCGGCACAAGCCGGCTTACGTGCTGCCGGTGCTGCGCGTGCGCTACAAGGACGAAAACCAGACATGGTTGTATTTCACGCCGGCGCTAGCTCAAATGGTGAAATTCGACAAGCGCGATCGCGCGAACCGATGGGCCTATTACGGTCTGCATGCGATGGACTGGCCGGGCCTGTTCCAGCGCCGGCCACTGTGGGACATGGTGACGATCGCATTGCTCGCAGGCCTTGCGGCAATGGGGATCACGACGCTGCTGCCCGCCTTCCGCCGGCTGAGGCGGCACGCGGTTCACGGCTGGAAATCGGCTTTTCCCCAGAAAAAAGTGCGGACTACGCCAAGCCTGGAATGGGCTATGTCCGAGAGCGATCGCATTACCGGAGACTGATTGACGGCGTTCCCTCTCTGCGTCCGTCTTATCTTCCGGATAGTCTGCTCTGTGCGCGCGTTCTCCAGATGATTGCTGGATCTGACCGGATGAGATGCCGGTGGTGAGCCTCGCAGCGAGCACAAAGGGCGGGTTGGGCCGTTATGCCGGCTTCCCACCCGCCTTCGCCATTGATTTTGTAGCCTGAGTGAGCCAGTCTTCGAAACGCGTCCCGCCGAGCCGCGCGTCCTTGTCGGGAACCAGCGCCCTCTCGGTCACGTGGATGCCGTAATAGCGCGCGTGCGGGTCGGAGATCACCTCGCGAGGATCTCGAAACGCCGCCAGGGCCCGCCGGGCGAGTTCATCGAGATGAAATTGTTCCGGTCCTCCGATTTCAACGGTGCCCTTCACGGGTGAATTCGCCGCAATTCTGCCGAGCGCGCTGGCGACATCATCGGCGGCCATTGGCTGGAAGAGCGCGGAAGGCAGGCGTACCTGGTTCCCCTCGGTGGAATAGTCGGCGATCTTCGTTACGAACTCGAAGAATTGGGTCGCGCGGACGATGGTGTAGGGAAGCGGGGAGGCCTTGATCAAGTTCTCCTGAGCGAACTTGGCACGGAAGAACCCGCTTTCGAGCAGACGTTCGGTTCCGACCACGGACAATGCGACATAATGTGCGACGCCCCCGGCCGCTCCAGCGGCGAGAAGGTTACGGGTTGATGTTTCGAAGAACTTCAGCACGGCCGCGTCCTCCCAGGAAGGGGAGTTCGTGACATCGACCACCACCGAGGCCCCGTTCAGCGCGCCGGCGAGTCCTTCGCCGGTAATGCTGTTGACGCCCGAACTGGGCGCCGCGGCCACGGCATCGTGCCCATCCTCACCAAGCTTTTTGACAAGCTTCGATCCAATGAGCCCGGTGCCGCCAATGACTACTATTTTCATGGTTGTCCTTTCCTCGACCGACACGAAATGTCGATCCCTGTTTTCAACTGAGTGCGATAGATACGGATCGGCTCCTCGAAGAATTGGGCTTTCGCGTCCCTTGTGAGCTGCGACAGCAGGTTTGGCATCAGCAAAAAAGGCGCCCCTCTGGGAGGAGCGCCCTTGCTTGAATCTAAATTGCGACTTACTTACAGATCGATTCTGCCCGTGCTCGGTCCAAGACTTTCTATCTCGACACCACCAACGTGCGCCAGCGCCAGCAGCAGGTTCGCGGTGGGCGTATCCTTCGCGACGATGTGCCGGTTGCCTTTGAGCCGGCCGCAGCCGCCGCCTACCATCACCGCGGGCGGGTTGTTCCGGTCGTGCGCGTTGCCGTTGCTCATGCCGCTGCCCCAATACAGAACCGCGTGATCGAGCAGTGTTCCATCGCCTTCTTTGGTGGCTTTCAGCTTATCGAGGAAGTCCGCGAACTTTTGAATTTGATAGGTCGCGATCTTGGCATACTTCGCGAGCTTCTCCGGATCGTTGCCATGATGCGAGATGGTGTGGTGCTGTTCGGGAATCCCGATGTGCCCATAAGCGCGGTCGCTTGCTTCATGACCAGTCATGAACGTGAAGACGCGGCTGATGTCCCCCTGATACGCCAGGTGCATCAGGTTGTAGGTGATGGTCATGTGGTCATCGAACGCTTCCGGCAAGCCCACCGGCGCTTCCGGATCGCCGGTGATGGTGCCGAGGCGGCTTTCCATGCGTTCGAGCTGCTGTTCCACGTCGCGGACATTGCCGAGATACTCGTCGAGGATGGCCCGGTCGGGCGCACCCAGCGAGCTTTTCAATTTGGCGGTCTCCTCGGTCACCGAGTCGAGCAGGCTCTCTTTCTCTTTCAGGCGGGCAAAACGCCGCTCCTTCGAGTCGGTCTCGCCGAACATTCGCTCAAAGGTAACGCGCGGATTGATCCCCACCGGCAGCGGGCTCTCATCGTTGCGCCACGCGAGCGTATTGAAGAACGTGCAGGAGAACCCGTCGCAGGCGCCGACCGCCGTGCCCATGTCCTCGGTGCCGACTTCGATGGAGTGCAGCGGCGTATCGCCGCCAACGTGATCGGCTATGTGCTGGTCGACGGTCTTCTTCGATTCGATCTTTCCGAAGGAGTCGCCCCTTCCGTCGCGGCGTACGGCAGGCCCCACACCGTTCAGGAACGCGGAACTGGCCCCCAGGTGAACCGATTCGCCCCAAGGCGCCTTCATCTGGCTGACCGTGACGAGTTGCTTGCGGAAGGGCTCCAGCGGCTGCATCACCGGCTTGAACGCGAAGTCGCTCCCCTCCGCATCGGGATGCCAGGTAGCGGGCCACACACCACAAGGGAAGTAGACGGCGCCGAACCGGAACGGGGACGTGGGCGCCGCGGAGAGGGCGGGCACCATGGCGTCCAGGAAGGGCAGTGCAACGGTGGCGCCCATGGCGCCACGCATGAAGGTGCGGCGGGAAAGATGCTTCTTCGTGATGAACATGGCTACTCCCTGGTTGATTTTACAACTTTTACGGCAGCGGTAGGGGACTTGCCCGTTTCCGCCGATTCCGGCCCTACTTCCAATTTCGTGCGCATCTGAAACGGCGCGCTTTCGACAATTCCCATGACTATCGAAGAGAGCCGGTAATCGTTCTGCGCGGCCTTCTTCACGATGCGGCGAACCACCGGCATGTCGGCCGGCTCCAGCCCGCGGCCCAGCGCGTACGTCAGCATTTTTTCGGTGACGACAGTCGCGAACGCGTTGGGGCGGCTCAGGATCGCCTCCCGCAGCGCCGCCGGACCACTGACCTGCGATCCATCCGCGAGCGTACCGGCCACGTCGAGCGGCGCGCCATCGGCGCCGGTGTTCCGCCAACGGCCCACAGAATCGAAATTCTCGAGCGCAAACCCCGGCGGATCAATGACGCGGTGGCAGCCCGCACAGGGCTGGTTCTTCCGGTGCAATTCCAGTTGCGCGCGCACCGTTTTCGGAACCGCCGACGCCGCTTTGTTGCTTTCGTCGAGCGTGGGCACGTTCGGCGGCGCAGGAGGCGGCGGCGTGTTGAGGAAGGTGCTCAGCACGTACTTCCCCCGAAAAACCGGTGAGGTTCTGGTTGCGACGGAAGTCATCGCCAGGATGCTGCCCTGCCCCAACAGACCGCGACGGTTCGGGTCGGTGAGCTTGACTCGCCGGAACTGCGGACCGTAGACTCCGGGAATGCCGTAGTGCCGGGCAAGGCGCTCGTCCAGGAAGGTGTAGTCCGCGCTCAAAAGATCGAGAGCGCTGCGGTCGTCGCGCAGAATGTATCCGAAGAACAGCTCGGTCTCCTTGCGGAATCCCTGGCGGGTGTTGTCGTCGAAATCGGGGAACATCAGCAGGTCGGGAACTACCTTCGCTTCCAGGTTTCGCAGTTGGAGCCACTGGCCGGTGAAATTATCCACCAGAGCGTCGGAGCGCTCGTCCTCCAGCATACGCCGCACCTGCGCGGCGAGCACGCCCGGCGCCCGCAGCCTCCCCGCTGCCGCCAGGTCGACCAGCTTTTCATCGGGGATGCTGCTCCACAAAAAGAACGACAAACGCGAGGCCAGCTCGATCTCGCTCACCGGATGCGCCACACCGGGGGAGGCGCCCGCCGGATCTTTCTCAATGCGATACAAGAAGTAGGGACTCGAAAGAACGCGCGCCACACCGGCGCGAATGCCATCGTCGAAACTGCCGCCGCTCTGCCGGGACCGCTTGTAAAACGACATCGGCGCTTCGACGTCCGCGGGCGTCACCGGACGCCGGAACGCGCGGCGCGCGAGATTCGTCAGGATCTTCTCCGCGCAGCTCGTCTCCTCCGGAGCGGCACTTGGATGGCAGACGAAGAGCTTTCGCCGGCTCGGCCCTTCGCTCAGGCCGTACACGTTATACGGGCCGTCGATGGACACGGTCCTCAGCTTCGGCATGCCTCCGACCATGTGGATTTCCTGGCTGTCGCGCCGCGACGGCTCCCAGACGTCCTGCTTCTCGAACGGCCGCTCTTTCCACGTGAAGCCGACGTCGTGAGGACCGGCAGACACCCGCGCGCGTCCCGTCATCCGTTTGTCGATGATTGGTTGTGCAGCGGCCAAATCGGCAGCTTGGATCTCGTGGTCCTTGGGACCGCCAATCGGAGCCGAATACACTTCATTGCCATCCACGGTGATGACAAAGGTGTACGGCATGTCATTTCCTTCTACGCCGGCGTAGCCCTCCTGGACGCCGCGAACGAGGCGGCCCGACAGTTTATACTCGGCGTCAGCGGGAAAAACGTGACGGACCACGGTGCCGCCCACGGTTCCAAGCGGGAGGCCGTCGATGTATCCGTTCTGGCTGAATTCGCGGCTGATGGAATGCTCGGTGGTCCCGGGCTTAACCTGCGGATCGCCGACGGCCATCGCGCTGACGCGCTGGGCCGCGTTCACGTATCCTTCCAGCAGCAGCGGCGACGTTTTGAGCGCGGTCGCGATGTTGTCGAACCCGAATTCCGCACCGTCGGTCGGCAACAGGTCGGACACATCGATATCGACTGCCAGCAGGTCACGGACCACGTTCGCATATTCGGCGCGATTCAGACGATGGACGACGTAGCGGCCCGGGGTGCTTCGGCCTTCCCAAGCACGATCGAGTGAGGCGGCGAGCCAATTCGTAAAGCCCACATACTCGGCCTCGGAGGGACGGGGCATGCCGGGAGGCGGCATCGCCCGCACGCTCAGCTTCCGCAGGACTTTCTCAAATGCCCCCGCATGGCCCAACAGATCGTCGAAAACTGCCGGTTCCAAATTCACTGGACCGTCCGCCGGATTCAACGTGCGTTTGTTGTGACACGTCACGCAATACTTTTCCGCAAACGCACGCGACCTGGCTGCTTCCGTGGAAGGCTGTTGCGCGCCGGCGCCGACGCAGAGCAATGCCGCCGTAATTCCAATTTTCCTGGCCGGACTTATCATTTCTCGCTCGTCACTGCGGCTGTATCGGGGCCCTTCTTCGGTTCCTTATCGGTTGTGGTCGCCTTAGGAGCCGGCGGAGGTTGCGGCGCCGGATCGTTGGGACCGAGATGCATCAGCTCGCGCAAGGCAGCGATGACCTCTTGTTTCGAATTGTGAGGGCGACGATACACGTCCAAATCCCCCATGTCGGCCGGATTGGGTTTCTTAGGCGCTTCGGCCAGAAGCAGCGGCGTCAGGTTGTCCTTGTTGACCGCATCCAACTTTCCTCCGGCGGCAGCGAGCGCACGAATGATCGGCACTTGCTCCTCCTGCACGGCCTGGTGAAGCGGCGTCGAGCCATCGGGCGCTTTCGCGTTTGGGTCGGCCCCCGCCGCCAGAAGCAGCTTGAGAGCTTCGAGCGGATCGCGGATGCCGGGCTCGCGGAAGGTCGGCGGACCAATGCGAGTGAAACCGGGCCCGCCCGCTATCGGCGCACCCATGCCACCTTTTATAGCGGCCATCAAGGGCGTCCGTCCAATGTTTGGATTCGGCCGGCCAGGAGCTTTGCCGTTCTTTGGTTTGATCTCGCTCGGACTCCACTCGATCTTGGCGTCGTGGGCCAGCATCAGCTTCAGCACCTCCACGTCGGCGGCCGTTGCCGCGCGGTAAAACGGCGAGCTATTGATCGACTCGCCGCAACACAGCGTCGTCGAGTGCAGCGCGCCGATGAATGGCTTGTTGACATCCGCTTTGAGATCGAGCAGCGCCTTGACCAGACCCAGAGCGGTTAGCTGGTTCGGATGGTTCGGTTGCATCCGGGAGCCGTCGTGCGCGCGCATGTCGGTGGTGGCATCGTGCATGTCCACGGCGAAGTACAGCGATCCGTCATTGGGGTCGGCGCCGAGGTCAAGCAACTCCTTGGCCAGATCGAACCGGTCGTTTGCGATGGCAACGATCGTGGCGGTCGCTCCATCAGCGTTGGTCAGCTTCAAGTCGGCGCCGCCCTTGATCAGCGCCTTGGCAACATCGGTGTGTCCGTTGCGAACGGCGAACATCAGCGCGGTAAAGCCGCCCGAAGGATGATCCGCGTTCTTGCGCTCCGTGATGGTGGAGACGTGCGCCTTGAGATTCGGATCCGCGCCGGCGGCCAGCAGCGTCTTCACCACCTCCAAGTGACCTTCGGCGGACGCCCACATCAATGCGGTCTCTTCCTGGAACGGATCCTGGGCGTTGACGAACGAGCCCTTGGAAAGCAGCAATCGGACCGCGTCCACGCTGCCTGTGCGCGCCGCAGCCATCAGCGGCGTTTCGCCCTCGGCGTGCCAACGCGTCGGCTGCGCTCCCGCATCGAGCAACGCCTGCATGACCGCGACGTCTCCGTTGCGGCTTGCCTGGAGAAGCGGGGTCACACCATAGTGGTTCGCGGCATCGACCGCGGCTCCCGCGGCCAGAAGCGCCTTCGTCATTTCCGCGTTCGAGTGGTAGGCCGCCCACAAGAGCGCGGTGGAGCCGTCATTGGCGGCCGCATTGACACCCGCGTGCTCCTTGATCAGCTTACCGACCGCCGCCAGATCATCGGCCTTGGCGGCATCCACCACCGCGGTGATGTTCGAAGCAGACTGCAGGGCATGGGGCCGCACCAACACGAACCCGAGCAGGAGGGGCAGGCACCACCATAGGCGCCAAACGGGCCGGGGACTCGCTTTCCTCACCGATTGCATCGCTACTCCTCCGTATGTGCTTGCATCATTAAGATATACGGCGGAGACGACCAGTGCAAGCCCCCCATCTTAGGCATTCCGAATCAAGGTGTTGAGATGTACCTCAAATAAGCCGCCAGCGGCGCGGTTGCAGCCTTTGTCGTCAAATAGTTAACCGAGGTCCGCAGGAGGAACGGGCTCGTATTGCCATGCCCAAGTCTGAGTAACGATATTTAAAGCGGCCGTTTTTAGAGATTTAGCACTTTGAGGGCGTGTGGCGAATCGTCTGATCCTCACATCTCCCGCCGGCCTTCCATGGCTTTTGAGATGGTAACTTCGTCGGCGAATTCGAGATCGCTGCCCACTGGAATTCCCATTGCGATGCGGGTCACCCTGACTCCCAGAGGTTTCAGCAGGCGCGCCAGATAGACGGCCGTCGCTTCGCCTTCCACGGTCGGATTGGTTGCGACGATCACTTCCTGAATCTCGCCTTGTCCGATCCGCTCCACCAGTCCCTTAATCTTCAATGCCTCGGGTCCGATGCCGCGCAACGGGGACAGCGCTCCATGCAAGACGTGATACCGGCCATCGAACTGGCGTGTGGTCTCAATCCCGACGATGTTATGCGGTTCTTCGACAACGCAGACCAGCTTGGCCTCACGGTTCGGATCGCGGCAATAAAGACACAGATCACTCTCGCTGACATTGTTGCAACTCCGGCAGAGGCCGAGTTTGTCTTTGACGTCGAGAATGGCTGAGGACAGCTGTTCGGCCTCTTCGCGCGCCGTCCGCAAGATATGGAACGCGATGCGCTGCGCGGATTTCTGGCCAATTCCCGGGAGGCGTTTGAACTCGGTGATCAACCGCGCCAGCGGCTCGGCGAAATCGGGCATCGCTTAAAACATGCCGGGAGGAAGTCCCATGCCGCCGAGCATCCCGCCCATCTTCGTCTTGATCTCGTCGTCCACTTTTTTGGCTGCTTCGTTAACGGCGGCAACCACCATATCCTGCAGCATCTCAACATCGCCGGCGACCTCGGGATCGATGCGCATCGAGAGAAGGTTTTTCTGGCCGTCCATGTGGGCGGTCACCATGCCGCCGCCGGCGGTGGCTTCGACTTTAATCAGCGCGATCTCCTGATGCATTTTTTCCTGCATCTTCTGCGCTTGCTGCATCATCTGCTGCATGTTGCCCGGTAGTTTCACGTCGCTACTCCTTGAGGTTTCGAACCTTGCGAACCTCGCCGCCGAACACTTCCCGAAAACGCCGGACTTCTTCGTGCCCCAGCGCCCGCGTGGTGAGGTCGTCCTCCTTACCTTTGGCCGGTTTTGAGGGAGCGGGCATTTCTCCCGCCTCTCCCACAGTGATCCTGATCCGCAACGCCCTGCCGAAAGCTTCCCGGACCGCGGCTTCAAAGTGCTTATCTTCCAAGTAGAGTTTGTAGCTTTTGGCGGTCACGATCTGCAACTCGGAGCCGCTGATCATCAGCCCCGAATGTTCCACGGCATCGGCGAGGTGATTCAACCCACTTTGCGTCAGATGAGCAAGGAGCCGCTCGCGAGGATCATTGGGCAAATCGGGGTTTACCCGCTCCGGAATCTGCTCTCCCAGGGGCGCCGCTTTCTTGGCGTTGTCCAATTCAAAAGGCGACGGGCCGGTTTTGGCCTTCTGCGGTGCCGCGGGGACCTGTTGCGGGGTTGCCGGTGGGGCAGGCGGCGGACCGGGCAAACTTCGACTTGCGCCACTGAACTGCGCCAGCGCCTGCTCAATCGGCAGCAGCCTGCCGGCCTGAACGAGCCGCACCAATCCCAACTCAAGATGAAACCGCGGCTGAAGCGAAGACTGCAGATCCCGGAATAGATCAAGCGAAAGCTGCAGATAACGAGTAAGATCCTCTTCGGAAAACGACTGTGCGATATCAGCAAGTTTCTGGCGCTGCGCGGTGGAAGCGGCAACCAAACGCGTCCCGGCTCCCGCCATGCGCGCCACCAGTAGGTTGCGAAAATACCGCGCCAGCTCGCGACTGAAATGCTGCAGATTTTGGCCGTTGCGCTCCAACTCATCGACCATTTCGAGCATCCGGCCGGAATTACCCTCCACCAGCGACCGGCTGACCTGCTCGAGCGATTCCAGCGAGAACATTCCGAGCAGGGCGCGCACATCCGCCGCGTTCAGCTGAGCGCCGCAGCAGGCAATTGCCTGGTCCAGAGCCGAGAGCGAATCCCGCACGCTGCCCTCACCAGCCTGAGCCAGCACCGCAAGCGCCTCGGAATCCGCCTGGATTCCCTCCTGCTCGCAAATCCAAGCCATGCGCGCGGTTAGTTCTTCAAAATCAACCGATCGAAAACTGAAGTGCTGGCAGCGCGACGCGATCGTCGCAGGAATCTTGTGAGCTTCCGTCGTACAGAGAACGAACACGACCCAGGGTGGAGGCTCCTCGATTGTTTTCAGCAGGGCGTTGAAGGCTTCGTTCGTGATCTGGTGCGCCTCATCGACTATGAAGACTTTATACCGGTCGCGCGCCGGCTGATAGCGGACGTTTTCGCGCAGCTCGCGCATCTCATTGATGCCGCGATTGGACGCCGCGTCGATTTCGATCACATCGACGGTGCCGCCGGCAGTGATTTCCTGGCAACTCGCGCAGATGCCGCACGGTGTAGTCGTTGGCCCCTGGACGCAGTTGAGACACCGCGCCAGGATGCGGGCGACTGTGGTTTTCCCGGTCCCGCGCTGGCCGGAAAAGATATACCCGTGGGCAATGCGGTTACCCGCGATTGCGTTTTCCAGGGTGGTTTTGACATGCTCCTGGTTGACGACGTCTTGAAAAGTTTGCGGCCGGTATTTCCGGGCGATGACCTGGTACATGCGGCGGGTGATCCGATTCCGGCACGGATATCAGGCGCGTGCCGCGAGCTGCCAGGCCCCGGGTAATCCGCGGCACACGAGCCGCACCACTACCGTTGCTTCCTTCCGGACCTGGCGGGGTTTGCGGCCGCCCGTTGCACGGAGCCCGAGACCTGACAAACATCCATCGTATCACGGCCTCTGCAACGGCTCCGGCTGCGCCGCTTCTTCCAGTTCCGCATCGTTTCCGACGTCCGGCCGCGATTCGATGGGCAGGGAAATGGAAAACGTGGTCCCCTGGCCTCCGTTCGGCTCAAACGAAAGGTTGCCTCCGTGCTTCTCCACCACAATGGAGCGCGCAATGGCCAGCCCCTGCCCGGTCCCCTTCCCCACCGGCTTGGTGGTAAAGAACGGATCAAAAATTTTAGACCGGATTGCCTCGGGTATTCCGCATCCCGTGTCGCTAATCGTGATCATGGCCTGATCTCCGTCCTGCCAGGTCCGTACGGTGATCGTGCCCTTCTTCTCGGTCTTCTTGACAACTTCTCCAATCGCATGGGCAGCGTTGATCAGCAAATTCAGGAACACCTGGTTCATGTCGGCCAGGTGGCATATCACCATAGGCAGCTCGCCAAAATGGGTCTCCACATCGGCCACATACTTGAGTTCATTGCGAGCCACGATGAGGGTGTTCTGGATGGCCTTATTGAGGTCGGCCGCGGCCTTCTCCTTCCGGCCCGGATGAGCGAATTCCTTCATGGCGCGCACGATGGTGGCGACCCTTTCCACTCCGTCGAGGGACTGCTCCACAGCTTTCGGAATTTCCCGGTTGAGGTATTCCATGTCGGCCTGTTCAATGGCGCCGGTCAGGCTTGCCAGCATGCCCGGAGTGACGGTTTGGGATTGCGCCGCCCGGCGGACCTGCTCGTATTCCGCCAGGACGGGCTGCTCCCCTTCGAAGGCATCCCGCAGAAATCGGATGTTGTCGCCGACGTACTGAATCGGCGTATTGATCTCGTGGGCAATTCCAGCCGCCAATTGGCCCACAGATTCCAGGCGCTGCGCCTGCTGGAGCTCCATTTCCAGGCTCCTGCGTTCGGTGAGATCCGTACCCGTGATGATAAAAGCGGTGGCTTGGTTTTGTGCACGGATCCGATGGATCTCCAGGCCAAGAAGGCGCGTTTTACCGTCCTTTCTGTATGAGATGTCGGGACAGCGGTGGGAAGGCGCCGCTGCCTGAAGCCATCGCGCGATCTCCGAGTGCATTCTGGGGTGCAACCACTGAATACCGCATTCGTCGAGAGTGCGGCCCGTGGCCAGTTCGGCTTTTAGCCCCAGCGTGTTCGCAGCGGCGGGATTCCAACGGGTCACGCGGCCGGCCGAATCCAGTCCGATCAAAATCGAGGGCACGCAATCGAGGAACTCTTCGGTATCGGCAAGCACCGCCTCAAGACGAGAATTCACCGCCGCCAATTGCGCGATGTAATTGTGCGTATCGCGGCGGCCCCTCCAGCGTTCCAAAACAATCGCGGCCACCATTCCGCAAACCACGCCGGCGGCTTGCGGCTCGACGAGGCTCAACAGGAATCCGCCTGCGGCGAGCGTTGCGATCCACACAGACCAGCTCTCTCGATGCATTGGGCCTATCCGCTTACTGCTACCGAATCGGCAGTTCCGGGGTTCTCCGATAGGTCCCGCCGCTCTTCGTTCCTCGTTCCGCCCATCGGGATATGGGAGGTCCGGTTTACCGGACTTATGAAGGAATCCTGCAAAAAAGCCGATTGTGATACGGCAGAGAAACAAGCATGAAGCGAATCCTGTTCGTAGATGACGATGCGCGAATACTGGAGAGTTTGCGCCGCATGCTGCGTCACTGCCGCAATGAGTGGGAGATGGTGTTTGTGCAAAGCGGCCCCGAGGCTCTGGAAGAACTCCGGGGGCAGAATTTCGACGTCATCGTGAGCGATGTCCGGATGCCCGGCATGGATGGCATCCAGCTGCTCGAGCACGTTCAGAAAGATTTCCCTGGAATGATCCGCATTGTGCTCTCGGGATATTTCGAGCGGGAGGCGGCGCTGCGGGCTGCGGGTCTCGCCCACCAATACCTGGCAAAACCGTGCGAGGCCGCCAAGCTCTACGACACCGTCAATGGCCTGTGCCGTTCGAATGCCATCCTGAACAACGAGGCCGCGCGCGGAGTGGTGAGTGCGATCGGCAGCTTGCCCTCTCCTCCGCAGACCTATGCTTCCCTCCAGCAGGCTCTCCAACGTTCGGAGGTCTCTCTCAGCGAAGTAGGCTCGATTGTCGAACAGGATGTGGGCATGACGGCCAAAGTGTTGCAACTGGCGAACTCGCCGTTATTCGGAATCACCTGCAGGATTACGAGCGTCCAAACGGCGCTCGGATATATCGGACTGGCCGCGCTCCGGGAACTCGCCCTCTCGGTCGAAATCTTTCAGACGTTCGCACCCGAGCGGCGCGTCGAAGGGTTCTCACTCAATGAATTTCAAAGCCACTGCCGCCTGGCCGCCCGCATCGCAGCGCGTCTGCCGGCGAACGAAGATGTGGTTCATGTCGCAACCATTGCGGCGCTCCTGCATGACACGGGCAAACTGGTATTGGCCGCGCGCTTGCCGGGCCCCTTTCAACTGGCGCTGCGAAGATCGCAAAATGAAGGCCGTCTCCTCTATGTGGTCGAAGAGGAGGTGATCGGAACCAGCCACGCGGAACTCGGGGCTTATCTTCTCAGCCTCTGGGGTCTGCCTAAGCCGATCGTGGATGCCGTCTGGAGCCATCACCGTCCCAGCGCCGCGAGAAAAGCGACCAACCAGCTCGACGTCCTCGCGATTACTCACATCGCCGATGCGCTGGCGTCCGAGTTCGAACCCGGGCTCCCGCCGCATGCGCCGCTCGCGGGCCTGTGGGACCTAGAATACCTGGATCGCTTGGGGGTCATCGGGCAGATTCCTGCGTGGCGGCGGATTGTGTCTGAAATTGCCGGCCCGGTGGGAGCGTGAAGCATGAAACGCGTCCTGTTCGTTGACGACGAAGCGAAGATTCTGGAAGGCCTGGAACGGATGCTGCGCCCCATGCGCAAGGAATGGGAGATGGTTTTTGCCAATAGCGGCGCCCAAGCGCTGAATCTGATGAGCGCCAGCCGGTTCGATGTGATCGTCACCGACATGCGGATGCCGGAGATGGATGGCGCCCAACTGCTGGAGCAAGTGCAAAAGAAATTCCCTGGCGTTGTGCGTCTGGTGCTTTCCGGTTATTTCGAGATGGAAATGGCCATGCGCGCCGTTCCAGTTGCACACCAATATCTGGCAAAGCCCTGCGATGCGGAAAAGCTGCGCCAGGCAATCGAGCATGCGTGCGGTTTCACCGCCATCCTGACGGACGAAACCGCCCGGCAGGTAGTGGGCGCGGTGGGCTCATTGCCTTCCCTGCCGCGAACGTGCGCCGCACTGCTCGAGGCGCTGCAGAACCCGGACGTGCCCATCGAGCAGGTCGGCAGGATTATCGAGCAGGACGTCGGGATGACCGCCAAAGTCCTGCAACTGGTCAACTCCGCGTTCTTTGGACTACTCCAGGAAATAACGACTGTCCGCGCGGCGGTCAGCTATCTTGGCCTCGATGTCCTGAAACAACTGGTACTTTCGGCCGAAATCTTTCGCACGTTTCACCCGCAACAGCACATCGCGGGGTTTTCCATCGAAGGATTTCAGGAGCACTCGCGTCTGGCTGCGGCGATCGCGGCGCGACTGCCCGCTCCCAAGAAGACGGTTTCAGCGGCCGTGGTAGCCGCGCTGTTGCACGATACGGGCAAACTGGTGCTGGCCGTTCGGCTTCCGCGACAGTTCGAACAGGCTTTGCAATGTGCGCATCGAGAGGGTCACGCGTTGTACGAAGTGGAGCACCAACTGACCGGCACCGGCCATGCGGAGATCGGCGCATACCTTTTGGCCTTGTGGGGATTGCCGCTGCCTATCGTCGACGCCGTCTGCCGTCACCACCACCCCGCCATGGCGGGCGACGCACCTCCGGGTCTGGACGTACTTGCCATTACCCATGTCGCCAACGCGCTCGCTTGCGAACTCGCGCCCGGCCGGCCGGAAGAGGGTGGATCATCCGGTGGCGTCCTCGATGCCGGCTACCTGACGGCATTGGGAGTAGCCGACGATATTCCCTCCTGGAGGGAACTGGCTCAACAAGTGGTCGCAACGGCGGGCGCCTAAGATGCCGGCGAGTGTGAAACCGCGGGTTCTCTTCGTCGATGACGAGCCGGACCTGCTTGCCGCGATTGTCCGCAATCTCCGCTCCGAACACTTCGAAATAGCCACCGCGCCCGGCGGCGCGGTTGCGCTCGACATGCTGCGCAACCAGGGCCCTTTTTCGGTGATCGTGTCCGATCTGCGGATGCCGGAGATGGATGGAGTGACCCTGTTACAGCATGCCCGAAAATCGTTTCCCGATACGGTTCGCGTGCTCTTTACCGGTCAGCCCGATATGGAGCGAGCGATCGCCGCTGTGAATGAAGGCGAAATTTTCCGTTTCATGACCAAACCGTGCGCGCGCGTGCCGATGGCATTGATGCTCAAGAGCGCCGTCCAGCAACATCAGCTCATCACCGCCGAGCGCGTGCTGCTCGAGCAGACTTTGCGCGGCTGCATCAAGGCACTGACCGAGATTCTTGCTCTCACGAATCCCCTCGCATTTGGGCGCGCTTCGCGCCTTCGCCACTCCATGAACTCGCTCATCGCAGCCCTGGGGATCCCGGTGAACTGGCACCTGGAGGTTGCGGCTATGCTTTCCCAGATCGGGTGCGTCCTGCTATCGCCGGCCACGCTTGAAAAGGTTTATGCTCGAGAGCCGCTAAGCGAAGCGGAAGAAGACACGGTGCGCCGTCTGCCCGAGCTTGTCGAAGAAATTCTCGATAATATCCCCCGTCTGGAGTCGGTCCGGGAGATCTTGCGATATCAGAACAAGCATTTTGATGGGAGCGGCTTCCCTGTCGACGCAGTCTCGGGAGAAGCGATTCCCTGGGGGGCGCGCGCGCTTAAAGTGGTTCTGGATTTCGACACATTGGAAAGCGAAGGCCATTCGGTGTCGTTGGCGTTCGATACGCTGCGCGGCCGAAAGGGCTGGTATGACGTGGCAATCCTCGAAGCCCTGGCCGAACTCCGCAACAGCGCGCCGCGAGCCGAAGTGCGCGAACTACCGATCGGCCAGATGCAGGTGGGAATGGTTCTTGCCCAGGATGTACGGACCGCCAAGGGGATCCTATTCATCGCCAGGGGCCAGGAAGTCACTCCGAGTCTTCTTGCCAAGCTCCGTAATCTTTCTCAGACGTTTCAACCCGGTGAACTGATCCGCGTTATCATCGGCGCCGCCAGATAAAGTACACCGGCAATCCCAGAACGACAATGATCAGTCCAGGCCAGGTATAGTTCGGTTTGTACAGGAGCAGCAGAATTTCAATCACTGCCGCAGCCGCTATGTAAAGAACCGGCAGCACCGGATAGCCGATTGCCCGGTAGGGACGTTCCAGATTTGGCTGGGTGCGGCGCAAGACGAACAGGGCCGAGATGGTCAGAATGTAGAAGAGCAGAGCGGCGAAAATAACATAATCCAGTAAATCGCTATAACTGCCGCTCAGAATCAGCAGCACGGTCCATATACATTGCACCAGCAGCGCAAAGCGCGGCGTGTGGTGAATCGGATCCACCTCCGCGGCGCGCCGGAAGAACAGGCCGTCTTTGGCCATGGCATAAGATACGCGCGCTCCGGCGAGGATCAGCCCGTTGTTGCAGCCGAACGTGGAAATCATGATGGCGGCGGCCATTAACTGCACCGCCACGGGTCCGAGTATTCCAGCCGCGGCGGCGGTCGCGACACGGTCCTCCGGCGCATGCTGAATGGCTGCGAGCGGCAGCACATTCAGGTACACGAAATTGCAAGCGATATATAGAGCGGACACCATTCCGACGCCCAACGCCAGCGACAGGGGAAGATTGCGCTTCGGATTGCGAACCTCGGCTGCGGTGAAGGTGACATTATTCCAAGCATCGGAGGAGAAGAGCGCGCCCACCATGGCCACGCCCACCAGCCGGACAGCGTTGAAATTCCAACCAGCGTTCCGCCAGAATCCGGTGAAGTTGGTCTGCACCGCTTCGGTGTTGCGTCCCAGCAGGAAGCCGAACGCGATCAGCCCCAGCAGCGCCGCCGTCTTGGCGAAAGTGAACACGTTCTGCACCACGGCGCCGGTTCGAATGCCGCGCGTATTGCTCCAGGACAAGAGGAGCACCACCACAATTGCCAGGAGTTCCTGCGTGTTGAGCCCGAGCCGTCCACTGCCAAAGAGATATTTTTCCGCGGAGATCGACCGCCAGAAGATGCCCGTATATTTTGCGAAGGCCACGGCGACCGCCGCGATAGTGCCCGTCTGGATCACCAGGAACAGAGTCCAGCCGTACAGAAATCCCCACATCGGCCCAAAGGCTTCGCGCAGGTAGACATACTGCCCGCCGGCGTGCGGCATCGCGGCCGCGAGTTCGCCATAGCTCAGCCCGGCAATCAGGGTCATCGCCGCCGTCACGAACCAGGTCATCATCAGCAGCCCCGGCGAATTGACTTCGCGTGCGATGTCGGCGGCCACAATGAAAATACCCGATCCGATCATCGATCCCATCACCAGCGTGGTCGCATCGATGAGGCCGAGCCCCTTGATCAAACCATTGTCACGAGTCGTTGCCATTCTTCCATCCGTTCCCGTAGCGATCTGGCGGTCGCGTGTTCCGGCATCAAATCGGAGATAACGGCCAGGGAGTCCGCGCCCGCTTGCAGCACGTCGAGCGCGTTTTCGCGCGTGATCCCGCCGATGGCGACGAGAGGCTTTTCCAGCATCGAGCGACAGCGCCGGACCTCTTCCACGCCGATCACCGCATCGGGATTTCGCTTGGAAGAAGTGGCAAACACCGGTCCCAACGCGACATAGTCGACGGGCTCGCCGGCCGCGGAACAAAGCTGCCGTACGTTGTGGCTGGAAAAGCCAAGCAGCGGCTCAGATCCCATCAGTTTGCGCGCGTCCCGAGGAGCCAGATCGTCCTGGCCGACGTGCAGTCCCGCTTCGAGCAGCATCGCAAAATCGGCGCGGTCGTCAACCACCAGCCCGGCTCCGCTCTCGCGGCAAAGCCGGGCCGCCTCTCGCGCGGAGTTCAAAAAATCGCGCGTCCAGTGGCCCTTCTGCCGAATCTGGACAATACCGGCCCCGCCCTCCAACATCGCCGCGATCGCGCTCGTCAGACCAAGGCCGCGATGAGCGAGCGTTTCGGCGTCTAGAATTGGATAGATTTTGGGAAGCCTCTGCATTACACCGTCGCCAAAACTTCCGACGGTTTCGGCATTCCGCGCCGCGCGAAACGGATTACTCCATCGGGCGCAATCAGGTACACGGTACGCTTCACGATTAGACCGTTGGCGTGATAGAGAGCGGCTACTTTTTGCCCTTTGTCCACCAGGAGCGGAAACGGAAAATGATATTTCTGCCGGAACTTTCCGTGGCTATCCGGACTCTGCGGATTCACGCCGAACACCTCGACGCCGCGTTTACGCACCGCGTCCCACGAGTCGCGGAACTCGCACAATTGTTTGGTGCAGCCGGGCGTGTCGTCGCCCGGATAGAAAACCAGGACAACTCCCCGGCCTCGTAAGCCCGATAAAGTAACCTGCCGGCCCGAGTCGTCCGGCAGCGAAAACTCCGGCGCCGGCGTTCCGGCAGCAAGCGGATCCGAGAACAGCCAGGAAAACATACGGCTCTATTCTGCCACGAGTAGTGGGTTAAAATTCGGCCTTATGGCATTTTGCACGAATTGTGGAAACCAATTGGCGGACGGAGCCCGGTTCTGTAACAGTTGTGGCCGGCCGCTCGGAGCAGCGAGTGGCAATACGGGAGCCACCGCGGCCCTGATATCCGAGCCCCTCGATTACACCATCCAGGGCGACAACCTGCAAATTGCGCGCATTCGCCTCAAGCCCGGCCAGGAACTCTATGCAGAAGCCGGAAAAATGGTTTACAAGACTACCAGTGTCCAATGGGAAACGCGGATGAGCGGCGCCACGCTTGGCGAAAAGCTGATGGGCGCGCTACGCCGCACGGTGACGGGCGAATCCCTGTTCGTCACTTATTTCCGCTCCGATGCCGGAGGCGAAGTGGGTTTCGCCGGAAGCTATCCCGGCCGCATCCAGGTATTCGATTTGAAACCCGGCCAAACGATTATGGCGCAGCGCGATGCCTTCCTCTTCGCTCAATCCTCGGTGCAGTTCAATGTCGCGTTTGTCAAGCGCCTCGGCGCCGGTTTCTTCGGAGGCGAAGGATTCATCCTTGAAAAATTCACCGGACCTGGCGCCGTGTTCATTCATGCCGGCGGCGATTTCGTCGAGTTCGATCTAACGCCGGGGCAGACGTTGCAAATCGATACCGGGTGCATTGTGGCGTTCGATGAATCTGTGGAATACGACATCCAGTTCGTCGGCGGGATCAAGACGGCGCTGTTCGGCGGCGAGGGTTTGTTCCTTGCCACCCTGACCGGGCCGGGCCACGTGGTGATTCAGAGCATGACCCTGGAAAAAATGCGACGCGAACTGGCGCCTATGCGGACCGGCGGCGACGAACACAACCCATTGCGCTCTCTCGGTGGAATCCTCGGGTCGGAAGATTAGGGCTCTGGCTGGAATCGTAGCGTGCTTTTCGCGTTTATGGCACCAAACTGCATGGGGAAACTGGTCCCGTTATAGTAACTCGACCACTGGTCTTTATAATGGCTCGACAGGATCTGTCCCGATTGTCCTATCTGCAGATTCAACCAGGAGCCGTCCCAATTACTAAGATCGGCGTCCATGCGCATCGAGGGCGCCAGTTGAAGCGTGGTCTGTTTGACCGTTGTGCCCGCCCCGCTCATCGGAACCGTTCCGATATCGAAATAACGCCCCACCAGGGGGACCTGGTGCAGGACCGGGTGATTGATCGTCACCCGCCAATAGGAGCCATAGCGCCATCGCGCGAGGTCGTGGCCTTGCATGCGAGATCCTTCTTCTACAGCGTCCGAGAGCGCCCGCAGCAGCATCGCGTCATAATCCTGGAACCAGCCTTCCGGACGCTGGCCGAGTATTTGTTCGATCGCGGCGGGCGCCAGAGTGAATTCATAGGCCGCTCCTTTATCCGGCGCGGCGCTCTCCGCCACGGCGGTGCGCACGTGCTGGTACACGAGGGAGATCAGGAATGGCGCCGCAAGGTTTTTATCCATCTGCCCGCTCCACGCGCGCAACAAGTCCGCTGCCGGCTGCAGCGCCCTGTCGCTGCTCTTATGTTTGTCATAGGCCCTCACCACTTCGCGGGCGAGGAGCTTTAACGGTCCCGAATAGACATCGGTTTGGACGCCCAGCATCTGGTCCGCGCGCCACCCGGTGTGCGCTGAAAGCCGCTGAAAGATCTGCGACGATCGCGCCGGCGGCGCGAAATTGCCGTTCACCGGATACCGGTAGTCGGACGGAAAGGGATTTTGATTTGAGGACACGATGATGCCTCGCGGCGGGTTGAAGGCCGCCGGCATCTGATCAAACGGTATATATCCGTCCCAATCGAAATTCGGCGAAGAGCCGTCGACCGGCGCATCGCCGAGGTAGCCGCGCCTTATCGGCAGCTTGCCAACGGCGTGATACCCGATATTGCCGTCAACGTCGGCATAGACGAAGTTCGAACCAGGCCCCGGAAAGCGCGCCAGCGCGGCAGTGAATTGCTGCCAGTTCTGAGCGCGGTCATATTCCAATACCGGGAATTGATAAATGCCTGGGTCTTCGACCACCCACCGCAAGGCCATCTGGTCGCCGCTCTCGGTCACAAACAGCGGGCCGTGCCGGGTCATCCAGACCACTAGTTCGACTGGCGGACGGCCTTTGACGCGAATCAACTCGCGCTCAGGCCGCGCCTGCTCAAACTGCCCATTGTAGAGATACCGCCCTGTGCGCTCGTCGAACTTCTCGATGTAGAGGTCCTGGACGTCAAACTGCAGATTCGTGATGCCCCAGGCGATGCGCCTGTTGTGACCAACGATCACACCTGGCAGGCCGGGTAGCGCGACTCCCGCGACGTTGAGTCCCGGCGCTTCAAGGTGCGCCATGCACCAGATTCCGGGCAGCGAATATTCCAGATGCATGTCATTCGAAAGCAGCGGCTTGCCGGAAGCCGTCCGGCTCCCGGCCACGGCCCACGCGTTCGACCCGGGCTGCACTTCGCTGCCGGCCCGAACCGGGAAGAGAAGACCGACTTTTTTCGGATCACCCGACCGCATCATGTCACGTTTGAGCAGCTCGTTGCGCCACGTTGTCGTGAGAGTGCGAAACATGTGCAGGCTGATCAGGATGGAATCGATAACGCTCCACGGCCGGGGCTGGTAGCCCAGCAGCGTGAACTCCACGGGCAGATTACTCCGATGAGTAGCGATGAAGGCATTCACTCCGCGCGTATAGGCGACCATTGCGGCCCGATCCGCCGCCGGAAGGTTCAAGTAATCTGCTTCGGCCGCCCGGCGCAGCCGCAAACGGCGCGATTCGCGATCCGAATCGAGCAGGGTGGGGCCCAGGACCTCGGCCAAGTCCCCGCCAGACAATCGCCGCAAAGCGTCCATCTGCCAAAGACGGTCCTGAGCCGTCACGTAACCCTGAACCACCAGCGCATCCTCTTCAGAAGCAGCCCGGATATGCGGCTCCCCCAGCGCATCGAACGACACTGTCACTGGACTCGTGACGGGCAGTTCGATGGTTCCGGAGCGCTGCGGCAGCGGCCGCCAGGCATACCAATAAACCGCCGCCAACCCGGCAATCAAGACAATCAGGATCGCGAGATTAACGTACTTGATGATTTGACCGGAAATGGATGGGTGCGTCACTTCGCGGGAAATCGGGGATCCTCGCGGACTCGCCGCGCTTGCTCCAGATGACGGCGTTCGTGCGCGGCGGCCTGTGCCAGCGTCATTCCGAGACTCAGCTTCAGCAGCCGGGAAATCGGCGTCGGGACTTTAACGCGAGCCAGATCCAGGCCTTCAGCATCGACCGTCAGTTGGGAGAACTGCCGTTGTACGTGAAGAAAAGTAGGGAGAATCGCGGTTACCGGTTGCCCGTGAAGCGGGCGAAAGCGGCGCGGTGAGGAGAACCGCCGGCGTACGGGTGGCTCGGTCTGCCGCACAATGGTGCGATCCAGCCAGCCGAACCGAAACGGCGCGGCGCCGGTGATGCCGCGAGCCCGGGCATCCTGAATCGCATCCCCGATCACCCGGATTTCATGTTGTCCCACGATGGTGAGATGAGCCAGACACTCTTCAATGGACCACGCCTGCGGTTGTGGCCGCCAGTTGAATTGCGATTCGGTAAGCCCCTGCGTCAAGCTTTTCGCGTGCTCGGCTACCTGCTCAAATTGCTTGTGACACTCTTCCAGTTCGCGTACCCCCATACCTGGGGATTATACGACGACCTTTCCGCATTCGGCCTGAGATCAGCCGGCTCCGGTCAGGCGCTATTGTCCGGTGGCGCCGCTAATCGAGGCCATGTGCGCCTGGTGTGCGCGCAGCAGGTCGCATTGCTTCTTATCAAAATGGAATTTATTCGAAAGCAACTCCTGAACGCTGTACGCGGGCTTGCCGACGCCCCAGGCGCCATGTTTCGTGGTCTTGGCCAATATGTGGTACAACTCGTGCGCCAGCACGCGCGCGATCGCATGGCCAAACAGCGCCGCCCGATTCGGCTCTGGCGCTCGCAGCAGGTCTCGTTGAAGGAACAGGCGGATGCCGTCGCAATTAATGTCGCTAAACGGAAGGATCTCGCCATCGCTCATATGTGTCCAGCCTAAGGGTCCCGGATAAGCTTCGGTTGGCGATAGGTCGGCGGCATCGCATGTCCCCTTGAAGTGGATGACTGCCAGCTCTACGGAAACCTCGTTTCCCAGGGTTTTGCTGAGCGAACGCCACTCGAATTCCATGCCGGCCGGGACCATGATGTCGGACAGTTCCTCTTGAATGGATTCCAGCACGGCGTCAGGCGGGTCCTGCTGAAAATGGATGTACAGGCGAATGGGAGCGGCCCGGCTCCCCCCGAACGCAGGGAAAACGCCCAGCACCAGCAACAAAGTGGCAGCTTTCATTATGATTACGGGACGTGCGACCCCCGTGAGGTACTGCTTGCCAGCGGCCGGGATCGGTCGATAACCAGTTCCGGATGCGTCCGGACCATGGCATTTGCCGTGTGGCACGAAAAGCAAAGTGGCAGGGCCGCCGTTAGGATTTCCGGCAAACGTTCAGCTGGGATGTCGGCCCATTCCAAAGAGGCTTGGTCCGGCATCAGCAGGGCGGGTTTTCGCTCCGCCAGATGGATCTCGCCGATGGGGCGGCTGCACCATGCGCAATCCTTGCCCTCATACCAGCGCACCAGTATGCTACGAACCAGGCAGTTCTCTGGTGATTCGGCAATCTGTTGCAGGCACTGACGCCCGCAGTCGGCACGTTCCGGCCAGCGCGAGCAATCGGACAGGCGGAACTCAGGCTCAGCACCCAATCCAGTCGCCGCGGCATGACGCGCATCCACGGAAACCCCTGCCGGCTTCTGGTTCTCCGGACACGTGATCACCATTCGTCCCCGGTATTTCAGCCAGGCGCCAAGCAGGCGCCAAGCGGCAAAACCCGACAGAATCGCCGCGATTGCAATCAGAACTGCCGCCAAAATAGACATATTCACATCTCAAAGTCCTGTTATGCAACAGGGGGACCACCACCCCGGGCGATTCGTAAGTTATTGAATTCGCGTACCGGCAGCGAGCGGTAACCCGAAAGATAATCCTTTGAAATTGGGGGCGTTAGCACACCAGATGCGTACTTTGACGCTAAGCGGCAACGAGTCACCCGCCGTTTGCGTCTATTTGATAAGTGAAAAGAGCTGTCTTGTGGGTCTTTTGGGTGCTGGCAGGAGCGGTCGCTCTGATCGCTGCCTCGAGTGACTATTCCTCAGTCCAGCAGAAGTTCCAAGGGATTGAAAATGGACACTTTAAGCCGGGTTCGCGGGTCGAGCTGACCCTGCCTGAGCTGAACGCCTATGCGGAACACGAAGTACCGATGGTGACTGGCGGCGTACGCCAGCCGCGGCTGAAAGTGCTGCGGCCCGAAATCGCAGAGGCCACCGCACTCATAAACTTCGCGGAAGTGCGCCGCTCGCAGGGCAGTCCGCCAGGGTGGTTGATGTCTCAGTTACTGGAAGGAGAACGCCCCGTCACCGTCACGGCACGGATTCGCTCGTCGGCTGGACACGCTACCGTGGACGTTCTCAGCGTCCAAATCTCGGGAGTGACGTTGGATGGCCGAACGCTGGATTTCCTTATTCAACATTTCTTGCTCCCGCTGTATCCAGATGCGGCAATCGGCCGTCCGTTCGAGCTTGGCGACCGAATCGAACGGATTGATGTTCAACCCCGGGCTGTGGGGGTCATGATCAGCCGCTAATCTAGCTATTCGCCAATCGTTCCAGGAGTTCTTTGAGAAGATCTGGCTTGGGAACGCTACCTTGCGCCATTCGCGCCGTGCCGCCACCGCGCCCGCCAGTAGCCGCGACCGCGGCTTTCAAATTTTGCCCAGCATCAATGCCGGCGTCCGCCGAGACGGCAAGCAGAATTGCGGATGGATTGTCGATAGCGGCGACAAAAACAGCGCGGGGCTGCGCGGTAAAGCTCTGGGCCAGACCACGGAGTTCATCCATCGATCCATCGGTAATATGGCGCACGTGCCGCCGGATGCCGTCGGCTCCAGGCGGGGTGGCATCGTAGATCTCTTTGCCCTGATAGGCTGCGAGTTCGAGTGCCAGTTTGCGCCCGGCTTTATCCGCAATCCGTGCCCTTTCCAGTTGCGCCGCGACCAATTCCACCGTGTCTTCGAGCGGCGCGGAGAATAATTGCGCGACTCGGGAAAGCGTGTCGTAGTCGGCTCTCGCCTGGCGCACCGCCCGCCCGCCGCACAAGAATTCGATACGGGTGCTCTGCCGCACCTTCTCCAGTTTTCGAACCAGGATCGCACCAATTTCTCCCGTCGCGCGCACGTGTGTTCCGCCGCAGGCACTCTGGTCTAACCCTTCGATGGAGACGATGCGCAGGGGCCCGGCGCGCTCGGTAGGCTTGCGCAACCCATGGGCCTGCGAAGGATCCTGGAAATCGATTGTCACCCGTCTGTTTTCGGTAACGATTTCATTGGCCCGCCGCTCAGCCTCTTCAATGGTGCGGCTGTCCACGACGGCCCCCTCGACGTCAATGGTGGATGCATCCTGTCCCAGGTGGAAACTGACGGTGCGTAGACGGAACTGCTCCTCGAATATAGCCGAGAGCAGGTGCTGCCCGGTGTGTTGCTGCATATGATCGAAGCGTCTCCGCCAATCGATTTCGCATGTCACGGGTCCCTCTGGGAGGGGAGCGCCGAGCCGATGCGCAATGCGATCGTCCTCGTCAGTGACCTCCAGCACCGCCACCCCTGCCATCGATCCGGTATCGAATGGTTGTCCACCTGAGGTCGGATAGAAAGCCGTTCGGTCTAGATATGCGACAATTCCATCCTCGGCGGTTCCGACAATCCGCGCCCCGAATGAACGCAAATACCCGTCGTGATAATAGAGCCGCTCAGTCATAGATTCACAGCTATTTTGCCAGATGGGGACTGCCGCCGGGATCAGCTTTTCCGTTTGCCCCCCGTCCGTCAGGTGCTCTGATTCCATCCGTCTCATCGGGCAGAGACCGCGCTCCCGGCGGGCGCTTCGCGCTTCAGGCTAACATGGAGAGCGTCAAACCATGAACAGCAAACTGGCCTGCCTGAGCAAGGATCAAGGCGTCGGAGTGATTACGATTGACAATCCGCCCGTCAATGCACTTAGTCCGGGAGTGCCGGAAGGCATTGCCGACGAACTGAACATCGCGGAACGGGACCCATCCATTTGCGCTGTAGTGATTCTCGGCGCAGGAAGCACATTCATTGCCGGAGCGGATATCAAGGAACTGGAACACGCTGCGTCAGGCCAAGGCGCTCCGCCAAAACTGCATCCTTTACTGGCACAAATTGAAGACTGCTCGAAACCCGTAATTATGGCCTTACACGGCACCGCGCTGGGCGGCGGTCTGGAAGTGGCGATGGCTGGGCATTACCGGGTGGCTAGTCCGGACGCGCTGGCCGGGCAGCCCGAGGTGAACCTCGGCATCATTCCTGGAGCGGAAGGAACTCAGCGATTACCGCGATTGGTCGGCTTACCGGCGGCGATTGAAATGTGCGTTTCCGGCAAACCGGTCTCGGCAGCCCAGGCGCTGTCTCTTGGGTTGGTTGACCGGATCATCGAAGGCGACCTGCGGGCCGGCGCCGTTGAATTCGCACGGGAAATGGCTGCCAAGCGAGGGCCCCACCCGAAAACGCGCGAACGACAGGAAAAACTCGGCTCAGCTTCAGTGAATGCGCCGCTGTTCGCGGCGGCCCGCGAGCAGGCGCGAAAGACGCGGCGAAACATGACCGCGCCTCTGGCTGCTATCGATGCGCTGGAAGCGGCCACCGCGTTGCCGTTTGATGAGGGCTGCCGGAAAGAACGCGAGATCATTGAGGAATGTCTCGCTTCCGGCCAATGCCGCGCGTTGATTCACGCCTTTTTTGCGGAACGAGGCGTCGCAAGGATACCGGACATTCCAAAGGATACTCCACGTCTCCCGATCCTTCATGCTGCGGTCATCGGCGCGGGCACTATGGGCGGAGGCATTGCTATGGCTTTGGCCAACGCGGGGATTTTCGTGCGCCTGAAAGATGCCGATGCGGCCGCGCTCGAGCGCGGCCTCGCAGCGATTCGGAAAAACTACGAAGGCTCGGTCAGAAAGGGCCGCTTCTCGCAGCAGGTGATGGATCAGCGCATAGCATTGATTCATCCGCAGCTCGATTACGAAGGCTTTGAGAATGCCGATTTGATTCTCGAAGCCGCTTTCGAAAACCTGGCGCTGAAGAAACAAATTTTCGGTGAGATCGACAGCATCGCCAAGCCTGGCGCCATCCTGGCATCGAATACCTCTACCCTTGATATCGACCAGATTGGCGCAGCCACGGCGCGCCCCGAAAGTGTGGTCGGGCTGCATTTCTTCAGCCCGGCGCACGTGATGCGGCTGGTCGAAATCGTGCGCGGCAAAGCCACTGACAAGACGGTAGTCGCTAGTGCCTTGGCGCTATCTAAGAAGCTCAAGAAGGTAGGAGTGGTGGTTGGCAACTGCCACGGATTTGTTGGCAATCGAATGATGTTCCCTTACATGCGCGAAGCCCAGTTCCTTGTGGAAGAAGGCGCCACGCCGGAGCAAGTGGACAAGGCGCTCACGGATTGGGGGATGGCGATGGGAATCTTCGCCGTCGACGACATGGGCGGCATTGACGTCCTATGGCGTGTGCGGCAGGAACACAAGCATCTGGAGGAGCCGGGACTCCGCAAGCCGCTGGTCCACGATAAGCTCTATGAGATGGGTCGTCTCGGGCAGAAGACTGGCGCCGGCTGGTACCGCTATGACGAGAATCGAAGGCCTTCACCCGACCCGGAGGTGCTGGCACTGATTGAGAAGACCGCGGAGAGCGCCGGTATTCCGCGACGAACCATAAGTACGGAGGAGATTCTCGATCGCTGCCTGCTGGTGATGATCAATGAAGGAGCGCGCATTCTGGAGGAGGGATACGCACTGCGCGCAGCCGATATCGACGTCGTCTACCTGACGGGCTACGGATTCCCAGCCTATCGCGGCGGTCCGATGTGGTATGCGGATTCCATCGGATTAAAGCAAGTGTGCAGCCGGATTGAGCATTTTCATCAGCGCTACGGCAAACAGTGGGAACCAGCGGCACTCCTGAAACGACTTGCCGAACAGGGTGAGACGTTCGCCGGCTATGATGCCGCAAAAGACGAGCGGGCCGCCACGCGATGAGCATGGCCACGCACCCGATTCGCGAAGTGCGCCTCGGTGCTTCCGACGTGGTCTTGGACCGGCGCCCGGATGGCACAATCTACGTGCGTTCGAAATATCCGCTTGGACCTTACGCGGAAAAAATGACCGAGCGATTGGATCACTGGGCCGTCGTGGCGCCGGACCGGACTTTCCTGGCGGAGCGCGGCCCCGATCAGAATTGGCGCCGGCTGACATATGCCGAAGCCAGAGAGCAGGCGCGCCGCGTAGGCCAGGCGCTGGTCAATCGGGGCCTGACAACCGAGCGTCCGGTCGCGGTACTTTCCGCTAACGATATCGAGCACGCGCTGATTCAGTTCGGCGCTCTCTATGCCGGCATCCCGTACGCGCCTATTTCGCCGGCGTATTCGCTAGTCTCTTCCGATCTCGCCAAACTGCGCCACATTTTCCGGCTGCTCACCCCTGGCATGGTGTTTGCGGCCAGCGGCACTCGCTTTCGCCGCGCCATAGAGGCAGTGGCGCCGGCCGGAGCAGAAGTGGTGATCGCGGCCGATCCGCTGCCCGGCGCCACTTTGTTCTCGGATCTGGCGGGCACGCCGGCGGGCGCGTCGCTCGATGCCGCGCACGCCAAAGTGACGGGGAATACCATCGCCAAGATTCTCTTCACCTCCGGTT
Source organism: uncultured Solibacteraceae bacterium (assembly GCA_964554945.1). Lineage (GTDB taxonomy): Bacteria > Acidobacteriota > Terriglobia > Bryobacterales > Bryobacteraceae > PSRJ01. The sequence continues at coordinate 29,351 of CAZKQQ010000043.1, forward strand.
CAACCGGTTGGCCTAAAGGCGTCATCAACACGCATCGCATGTGGTCGAGCAACCAGGCGATGGCCGGCGCGTATTTCGCCTTCCTGGCCGAAGAACCTCCCGTAATCGTGGACTGGCTTCCCTGGAATCACACGTTCGCGGGCAACGCCGATATGGGGCTCATTCTCTATAACGGAGGGACGCTGTACATCGACCACGGAAAGCCTGCGCCCGGATACTTCGAGGAGACCGTGCGCAATCTCCGCGACGTAGCTCCGACGATGCATCTCAACGTGCCGCGCGGGTTCGAGATGCTGGTTCCCTACCTGCGGCGCGAGCCCAGGCTTCGCAATAAATTCTTCAGCCGCTTGAAAGTGATGTATTACGCCGGCGCCGGGCTTTCCCAGCACGTCTGGGACGAACTCGAGCAACTGGCCGTCGAGACCTGCGGCGAGCGGATCCTGATGCTCACCGGCCTGGGCTCCACCGAAACCGCGCCGCACGCCCTTTTTGCCAAAGAAGCCGGCCGCGCCGGAATGGTCGGCCTGCCCGCCCCTGGTGTGGAGCTCAAACTGGTTCCGGCCGAAGGCAAGCTTGACGCACGGTTGCGGGGGCCGAACATTACGCCGGGCTACTGGCGCCAACACGAATTGACGCTTGCGGCCTTTGACGAAGAAGGCTTTTACAAGCTTGGCGACGCGCTGCGGTTTGTCGATGAGAATAATCCCGACAGAGGGTTCATGTTCGACGGCCGCCTCGCCGAGGATTTCAAATTGGCAACCGGCACCTGGGTAAGCGTTGGACCCCTGCGCACGCGGCTTTTGAGCCACTTCGCTCCCTACCTCCAGGATGTTGTCATTGCAGGCCATGACCGGGATTTTGTGGGAGCCCTGATCTTTCCCGAGATGAATGCCTGCCGGCAAATTTGCGTCGAGTCTGGCGCCGCGGCGAGCGCGGCAGATGTGCTGGCTAGCGCGACCGTCAGATCTTTATTCGAGCGCTTGCTGAACGAGTTCGCCAAGAGTTCAACCGGGAGTTCCAATCGTGTGGTGGCCGCCATTCTTCTCGATGAGCCGCCATCCATTGATGCCCACGAGGTAACCGATAAAGGCTCCCTGAACCAGCGCGCTGTGCTCGAAAACCGCGCTGCCCTGGTCGAGGAACTTTATCACTCCTCGCCGCGCACCATCCGCCTCAAGAATCTATCGTGACCAGGGACCCTTATTTGCTGGCCGCCATCGAACAGGCGCAAAAGAGCCTGGCAGAGGGCGGGATCCCGATTGGTTCTGTGTTGGTTCACAATGGGGAGATCATCGGCCGGGGGCATAACTGCCGCGTGCAGACCGGAAGCGCGATCGATCACGGGGAAATGAACTGCCTGCGGAATGCGGGCCGGCTGCCGGCGCACATCTACCGGAAGAGCACGATTTATTCGACACTCTCCCCGTGTCCGATGTGCAGCGGCGCAATCGTGCTTTATAAAATTCCCCGCGTCGTGGTGGGCGAGAACCAAACCTTCCAGGGCGCCGAAGACTACATGCGCAGCCAGGGCATTCAAGTCGAAGTCGTACAAGACCCCGAATGCATCCAGCTCATGCGGGAGTTTATCCGGAACCACCCGCAACTCTGGAACGAAGACATCGGCGTGTGAAGAGACTTCCTTCCAACGTCAAGATTCTGTTCAGCAAAGCGGAGTTTCTGGTAGCGACTCCAGACACGATCCCATATAATCGGTCCCGGTGCAGGCGGTGGTATGCTCATTCTCGGAGGGTTATATGAGCCGAATCTTGCTGGTGGGATTGGCCGTGTTGTCGAGTATTCCGGTCTTCGCTCAACCGTTTCCGAACGCCGAATCGTCTCCCCGCGACCCAAGCGGCGAGTGGGCGCCGAGGTTTCATGAGGATCAGCCGGAACGAATCCCCGGTCCGGAGATCGGCGATTATTTGGGCCTTCCCATCAACGACGCAGCCCGGCTGCGCGGCGACAGCTGGGACGCCTCCCTGCTGACTCTGCCGGAACATCAATGCAAACCACACCCTGCCGATTATGGCCCCCGCGGTCCGGCGAACCTCCGCATCTGGCAGGAAATCGACACGGCAACTCAAAAGCTGGTTGCCTATCACACTCATATCTCGTGGCAAGCTCCGGAACGCACCATCTGGATGGACGGCCGCCCTCATCCGCCGGAATATGCCGCCCACACGTGGCAAGGCTTCTCCACTGGAAAGTGGGAAGGGGACATGCTGACGGTGACCACCACACACCTCAAGATCGGCTGGATCCGCCGTAACGGCATCCCCCGCAGCGACAAGGCAACGCTTGTTGAACATTGGATCCGGCATGCGAATTACCTGACGCTGGTCAGCATTGTCACGGATCCCGTCTATCTTACGGAGCCGTTCATCCGCACTACGAATTGGGTAATGGACCCGGATCAGCACATCGATCCGTATCCTTGCGAATCAGTTGTGGAAGTGGAACGGCCGCTGGGCGTGGTGCCTCATCACCTGCCGGGCGCCAACACTTTTCTCAAGGAATTTCCCGCGCGGTACGGCATCCCTCCAGAGGCGACGCGGGGAGGCGCTGAAACAATGTATCCCGAGTATCAGGTCAAACTCAAGACCGAAACAAAAGCCGTTGCCAAGAAGTAAGTACTGAAAATCGTGAGCGCATCATGAGAAACCGCCTTTGGAAGTTCGGTTTGCTGTTAGTCTTCGGTCTGGGTGCTTGGGCGCAGTCAAGCCGCGCACCGCAGACTCCGGACTTTGACAAGGTTGAAATCCACACTCTCCCCGTACAGGGTGACGTGTACATGCTGGTGGGCGCCGGTGGCAACATGACCCTGCAGGCGGGTAAGGATGGCGTCCTGCTGGTCGATACCGAATACGCCCCATTGGCCGATAAGATTGCGGCGGCGGTTCGCAAGATCTCTAACGGACCGATCCGCTACATTATCAACACTCATGCCCATGGCGACCACGTCGGCGGCAATGAGAAGATTTCCAGGATGGGGGCCACCATTGCCGGTGGAAATGTCGCCGGCAACATCTCGGATGCCGGGGTGGGCGCAACCATAATCGCCCATGAAAACGTTCTCAACCGGATGAGTTCCGCGAAGCCTCCATTGCCGTTCGGTGATCTCCCGACGGATACCTATTTCACCGCGGAAAAGAATATCTTCTTCAATGGAGAGGCCGTACAAATCATCCACATCCCCAACGCACACACCGATGGCGACAGCCTCGTCTTCTTCCGCCGCTCCGATGTCATCAGCGCGGGCGACATCTTCACTCCAGGGAATTATCCAATTATCGACCTGATGCGCGGCGGCAATGTCCAGGGAGTGATCGCCGGATTGAATAAGATCATCGAGATTGCCGTGCCCGCGGAAAAGCAGGAAGGCGGCACCTATGTGATCCCCGGTCACGGACGACTCTGTGACCAGGCCGATGTGGTGGAATACCGCGATATGCTCACAATCATTCGCGATCGTATCCAAGACTCGATCAAGAAGGGTATGACGCTGGAACAGGTCAAGGCCGCAAAGCCAACCAGGGACTATGATCCGCTTTATGGCGCGAATACAGGCTTCTGGACCACTGATATGTTTGTCGAGGCTGTGTATCGCAGCCTGAACCCGAAGAAGTGATCGATATAGACGTTAGGTTAAGTATAGGCTTACCATTTTCCACTGCTGGTACCGATGTAGTTTCTACGATGTAAAACTGTGCGGGTTCTAACGCGCAGACGACGAAATCCTCCCGTTTCCAAGCAAATCTGCGTGGCCCACTAATTGCCCTCTCTGGCGCTCCATATTCCATCGCAAAGGATATGAAGGTTGAACTCACTTGTTCGCGTGCTTGAAATTTGCGCCGCCGTAACACTAATGGGCGGCTCGATTGCGGGACAGACCAGTTCGCTTACATTCTCAGCCGCCTCCGGAGTCCAAGGAGGCACTTCCCCACTGAATCTGACCTTGACGTCCCCTGCTGGAAGCAACCCGGTTGCGCTGCAGTTAACCCTTACTTATGACCCGAGCAGTGTTATCGCGGTCAATGCCACGATGGGACCCTCAGCGATTGCTGCAGCCAAGACAATGCAGTGTGATGGCAGACCAGGCTTGTACACATGCTTGATTGCCGGTCTCAATGTCAATGCGATACCAGATGGAGTGGTGGGGGTGGTGAATGTGACATTGTCACCCTCCGCAGCCAGTTTCGTCTCCGTCGGAATCTCGAACGTTATGGGCGCTTCTTCAACAGCCGTTCCTTTGGTACTCAGCGGCACCGCAGGAGCGATCTCAGTAAGTACTTTGGTGGGTACGCCGCCACCTACTGGCAGCACGCCACCACCCCCAAGTTCAACCGGGACGGCGCCACCCCCAGGTGCAACCGGGACTCCTACGGGTGGAGGCTCCATCTCTTCCGGTGGGGCGCTTAGCCTGAACGCGTTATTGTGCAATCCGTCAGTTTTGAGTTTTGGAAATACTGCTACCTGCTCTGTTTCTCTTAACCAGCCGGCTCCCGCAGGAGGAGCAAGTATTGCATTGTTCACGAGCAGCACAGCGCTCAGCGGACCAACCGCTGTAACGGTGCCGGCTGGGTCGACGCAGACCAATTTTTCCATTACCGCCGCAGCTAATGCTAGCGATAGCTTCGCGTTGTTGACGGCCCTGTTTAATGCCACTTCCCAGCGTTTGCGCGTTAATCTGACTGGCGCGGCGAATACGGCGCCTGTGATCGCCGTTCCCACGATCACGGGAATCCCGGCCGGCGTGCTTGACGCGGCTGGTTACACGCCGAATGTATCCCAAGGCGGCGTCTTCGTGGTGAAAGGATCGAGTTTATGCCCGGATGGCGTAGTCCAAGCAGCCGGCTACCCGTTGACGACAACCCTCAATGGTGTATCGATTAGCCTGACTCCCGCCGCTGGCGGAGTGAGCGTGACTCCCTACATGATTTCTACTTATAGCCGAGGGGGAACTTCGCAGGTGGCCGCACTGTTACCATCCACCGTTGCGCCTGGAACCTATAACTTGACGGTGACGACCAACGGCGTGAGTAGCGCTCCTGTCTCCGTTACCGTTGTAACGAGAAAATTTAAGCTTTTCACCGCGGATAGTTCAGGAAGCGGAGCCGCCGCTGCGCAAATCGTGGATTCTAATGGAGCCTCCCATTACAACGGCTTTACTACCCAAATCATTTCGGGTAATTCCTTATCCCCAGTCCATCCCGGAGAATTTGTTGTGGCCTACGGAACAGGATTGGGGCCGGTTCAAATTCCGGACCAGTCGCCGCCCGGCGCGCTGGATCTGCGGGATCAGGCAAAAATCCAAGTGCTGATTGGTGGAAGGCAGATCGATCCGTTTTATGCGGGACGGTCTCCCGGCTACGCGGGGATCGACCAACTGAACCTCCAACTCCCTGCTGACATCATCACGGGTTGCGTAGTGACGATGCAGGTCAGCGTAGACGGCCAACTCAGTAACGCTGCGACCATCGCGATCGCCCCGACAGGAAGTGATATCTGCAGCCCCGCCCCGGTCGGTACTGACGTTCTTAGTCGGCTGGATCAGGGTGGAAGCCTCACTATCGGAAGTTTCTGGCTCGCGCAACTGACGGCTTCGCAGCCGCCGGCGCTCACGGTGGGCAGCGTGAACGAGTCTGCTTTCGGTTCTTTTGTGAGATACTCGGGCTCCCAGCTCGGCAGCGCGGCCGCGTTGCTGAACTCGCCCGGGTCCTGCCAGATGTTGCACATTGTAGGTAATGCGGCGCAGCTCGCCTTCGGGCCGGTAGCCGCGAAACTGGATGCAGGCGCGTTGACGCTCTCCGGCCCCGGGATTTCAAAACAGCCCTTTAGCGTGGATGCCAGCAGTGGCACTTACTCACTCCCGCTGGGCGCCACAACGTCCATGGCTTCGAGTTTTCACTTCCCACTCGGCTTTCCCTCTTTTAATTTCACGCCACTCGTTGCAGCCGGCCCCTATCAATTGACTGGAAGCGGCGGATCCGATATAGGAAAGTTCTCAGCGAGCGTGACCCTTAGCCAGCCCCTCACGGTCCTGGGTGGTCTGCCAACCTCCGTCGATCGTAGTATGGACCTCACCTTGTCGTGGAGCGGAGGCAACCCTGGAGATGTGATTTCTGTGACCGGGATCTCTGGAGCTGTCATTGGCGGCACGCCTTCTCTTCCGGTGTATGACTCGGGCAAATTCATCTGCAACGCCGCTGCGGAACGAGGCTCCATCACGATACCGGCTTCCCTACTGGCACAACTACCGGTGACTCCGGCTGGCGCCAGCGGTCTCGGATATTTGTCCGTTACCGCCGGACCGCAACCAGTTCCCGGGCAAGGCGGCTTTACTGCGCCGCTGACCGCGGGAGGCAATCTCGACAGTGGATTCTTCCTGGGTACGGTCGGCGCATTCGGAACCGCTTCGTACCAGTAGGAACGGCGGACGCTAATGCGTCATCGCGTAAATTATATAATTGATGCCATAACGATAGGCCAGTAGGGTCATGGCAGCCGGGTAGTAGGGGACATCGGCGAACTCCCAGGCATCGCCAACATCCGTGTTGAAGTTGATGGCGACTACCATCCGGCCGCGATCGTCGTACATGCCGCGCCAGGCCGGGACCGTGCCCGGCGGCTGCGCGACCACGATTGATCCGCCCGGACCGCGCCGGAGGTGGCGCGAACCTGGAATGAAAGTGCGGTCCTTTTCCTGGATATCGTACAAGACGTGCATCACCTCATCCGATTGGTTGATGTCGGTGATCGCCTTGCCCGGCAGGACGCGATCCATGGTCTGGCGAAACCATTCCCATTCGTACTGCTCCCAGAAATCGTCGACCACCAGAAAACCGCCGCGCAGCAAATACTCGCGTAAGCGGGCGGTTTCCGCGTCACTCAAATCCCAATAGCCGGTCTGAGTCGCGTAAATCCAGGGGTAATCGAACAGGTGGTCGTCCAGTAGGCTCACATGCCGCGGATCTCCGGTTTCGATCCGGGTTAGCCGCTCGATTCCAGCGGTGAAGTGGTCCTCGGCATCGGGCCAATCCTGCAACCACCAGCCGGCGCCCCGGCCATTCCGTGAGCGAAATCCGAAACCACGGCGGAACTGAGGCAAGTCGGTGTATTCAAGGCGTATGAAATGGAACTCGGCTTCCCGCGCAGGCATCCCGGGCGCCTCGGATTCGGGCAATTCGAATCGAAACCGGTTCCTTTGCGCGAACACGGCCAGAGCCAGTACGGAGCATAGGCACAAGACGATTCCCGCTCGCTTCCGGCTGGATCTCATACGATTACTACTCATTGTAGCTTTGGGCGTTGCGTAAATCTTTGGGAATGGCCGTAAGGATAACGGTCCGAGGCAGCCGCCTGCGTCCGCCTCATTGCGAGGTCACGCACCCAGATACCGTTGCAGGTCCTCGGTGCGGAAGCAGTGCGCAAACGCAGTCTCGCGGGTAATTCGGCCGCCTCGGACCAACTCGGCCAGAGACTGTTCCATCGTCATCATGCCCTCGGCCCGGCCGACGGAGATCTGACTCCGAAGCTGGTGGTCGTCGCCCTTCCGGATCAGAGCACGGACCGCGTCGGTCGCGATCATAATCTCCGCCGCCGGCCAGCGCGTCTGTCCATCCGCGCCCGGCACCAGTTGTTGGCGACCACCGCCAGCAAGGCGAGCGAGAGTTGCTGCCGGATTTGCGGCTGGTTGGCCGCAGGGAATGAATCGAGAATGCGCGAGACGGCCTGGATGGTGTCATTTGTGTGCAGCGTGGAAAGTACCAGGTGTCCGGTCTCGGCCGCGGTCAGCGCTGTCGCCATGGTTTCGGGATCGCGCATTTCCCCGATCTGAATCACGTCCGGAGTCTGACGGACGATGCTGCGCAACGTGCCGGCAAAATCCGGCGTGTCGCGGCCGATTTCGATCTGCTCGATGATGGCCGTGCGGTTGGCATGCTGATATTCAACCGGATCCTCGATGGTCACGATATGCGCCGCACGGCGGCTATTCACAATGTCGATGAGCGCGGCCAGCGTTGAAGTCTTGCCGCAGCCGGTGGGGCCGGTAATCAAAACCAAGCCTTGGCGGCGCTCCACCAGCTTGCCGAGCGATTGCGGCAAATGGAGCGATTCCAATGAAGGGATCCGGGAAGGCAGTAGACGGATGCTCGCCGCGAGAGTGCCGCGCTGATGGTGTAAGTTAACGCGAAAGCGGCCTAGACCCTCGCGAACAAAGCCGAGGTCGACGGACTTGCGCTTCTGCAACTCTTCTAACTGAGAGGCTGCGAGCAAGGGCAGAACCATGGAACGGATGTTCTCCGGCTCCAGGGGCGCTCCCGAACCGAGAACGAGCCCTCCATTAACCCGCAGGACCGGCGCAACCCCCGCCACCAGCAGAATATCCGAGGCGTATCGCTTGCCTGCGAAATCCAGTAGCTGGTCCAGCGAAGCGGTCGATGATGGCATTCCGCCTGCCGGTTTCTGGCTGGGCGCCGCCCGGTTCAACTCCTCGACGATTCGCGAAAGCTCGGTATCGTATTCGCCCATCGCGGCTTAACACCCAAAGTATAGCGGGTGCGGAACGAAGCTTCGGGTCTGTACGATAAGATGCATTCATTGAGACTGCTGATCTTCTCCGATATCCACAATGACTGGAAGACTCTCGAACGCCTGCTCGCCATCGAGGCGGATTACTATATTGCCGCCGGCGACCAGGTAACCTGGGCAAAAGGAATCGAGCGATGCGGCGAGATCCTGCAGACGCGCGGCGATAAGGTCTATGTTCTGCCGGGCAACCACGAATCGGCCGGCCAGATTGACAATATGTGTGCGCGCTTTGGTCTTCACAATTTTCATGAGAGGCATATCCAGGTCGGCAAATGGCAAGTGGCGGGTCTGGGCTATTCGAATCCGACGCCGTTCAACACTCCCGGCGAGTACAGCGAAGCTCAGCTCCGCGACCGGTTGCGCCGGTTCGCCGATCTCACGCCTCTGGTGCTGATCTGCCATACACCCCCTTTTGGCACCGCGCTCGATCAGATCCGCGACGGCCTGCATGCGGGCTCTCATTCCGTCCGGGAGTTCATCGAGAAGCACCAGCCCGTCTTCTTTTATTGCGGCCATATCCACGAAGCCGAGGGCGTGGAAATCGTGATGGGCAAGACCCGCGCGATGAATGTCGGGAAAAAGGGGCATTTGTTAGAATTGGAATAATGACTGTAGAAGAACTGGACCGCGAATACCTTCCGCTCCGCGAACAGGCGCTCGCCGTGCGGAGGTATCTTTGACGCTCCCGCGCAGAAACAAAAACTAGCCAAACTCGAAGAGCAAATCAGCCAGCCCGATTTCTGGAGCCAGCCCGAAAAAAGCCAGAAGGTCATGCAGGACCGAAAGCGGCTCGAGGAGTCGATTGGCAATGACGAACGCATCCGCGCGATGACGGATGACCTGGACACGCTTTTTGAGCTGGCACGCGAGGGCGAGAACGTCTATGGCGATATCGCACGCGACATGAAGACGTACGGCGAACTGCTCGAGAAACTCGAGACCGCCATGCTCCTTTCCGGCGAGAACGACGCGCGCAGCGCCATCGTCACCATCCATCCTGGCGCTGGCGGCACCGAAAGCCAGGACTGGGCCGAAATGCTGCTGCGGATGTACTTGCGCTGGTCGGAGAAAGAGGGCTTCCCAACCGTTATCACAGATCGCCAAGAGGGTGACGGAGCGGGCATTAAGTCGGTGACTTTCGAAGTCAACGGCGAGAACGCATACGGGCTTC
>CAZKQQ010000044.1:0-39009 GCA_964554945.1 uncultured Solibacteraceae bacterium
AGCAGGAGGCCCATGTTCTTCATTGAATCCTGGAACAGTTTGGCCGAGCCCTGGAAGGTTCCGGTGATGGTGGCAGGAAGGATTTCTTTCGCGGCCTGTTCAATTTCGTCGGTGGCCTGTCCCAGCGAAACGCCCGGGCGCACTCCGAACGAGATGGTGACCGAAGGCAGCTGACCGGAATGGGGAATGCTGTTCGGCCCCGCATTCAATTTCAGCTTGGCGATCGCATCAAGCGGCACCAGCTGGCCGGTGTTCGATTTGAGGTAGAGGAGTTTGAGGGAGTCTTCCTGCCGCTGGTATTTGGGCAGGACCTCGAGCAGCACGCGATATTGATTGTTGGTTCCGTAGATGGTGGAGACGAGCTGGGGACCAAAGGCGTCGTACAACATATTGGCAATGTTGTTCCAGTCGACGTTGAGTGCGGCGGCGCGATCGCGATCGATAGTGATCTGGATCTGCGGATTCTTGATCTGCAAGTCGCTGATCACATCCACCAGGCCCGGCAGCCGGGTCATGGCGGCTTCCAGCTTCGGGGCCTGGCGGTAAAGATCCTCGGTGTCGGGGCCATACAGCGTGTAATCGTAGCTGGAGGCGGAATTGCGGCCGCCGACGCGAATCGCCTGGGGAACGCGCGTGGTAACGCGCAGCCCGGTGATATTGGAGATCTTGGGCCGGATCCGGTTCACGATATCGACGACAGTGGCCTTCCGCTCACGGCGGGGCCTCAACATCACGTCGAGGAAACCCCCATTGGAGGAACCCTGGCCGCCACCGGTTCGCATGAAGAAGCTGTCGACATCGGGGTCCTGTATGACAATATTCGCCACGCGCTGGCCGAAATTGATCATCTGGTAATACGAAGTGCCCTGCGCGGCCTGCATCTGCACGTTGAATTGGTCATTGTCGGTATCGGGAATGAACCCTTTGGGGACAGCGACGTAGAGATAGACAGTGGCTCCAATCACGGCCAGGAAGGTCACCAGCATCACCGGGCGATGGGCCAGCACCCAATGCAGAGTCAATCCATAAAGGTCGCGAGTGCCGTTGAAGGCGCGCTCGATGGCGCGGTACAGAATCCCATGGCGCTCCGGCTTCGATTCGCGCAAGAACCGGCTGCAGAGCATCGGAGTCAAGCTGATCGAGACCACCCCGGAAATGAGAATCGCCGCGCAGATCGTCACGGCGAACTCGCGGAACAGCCGGCCGAGAATCCCTGACATGAACAGGATGGGGATGAACACCGCGGCCAGGGACAGCGTCATCGAAACGATCGTAAATCCGATTTCTTTCGATCCCAGCAGCGCCGCGACTCTCGGCTTTTCACCCTTCTCGATGTGCCGGACGATGTTCTCCAGCATCACGATGGCATCATCCACGACGAATCCGACCGACAGGATCAACGCCATCATCGAAATGTTGTTCATGCTGAAATCCAGCAGGTACATCACCGAAAACGTGCCGAGAATCGAGAACGGAAGCGCCATGGCCGGAATCAGAGTGGCGGAAACATTCCGCAGGAAGATGAAAATCACCAGGATCACCAGCGAAAGAGTGGCGATCAAAGTGAACTGGATATCCTGGAAAGCCTCGCGGATGTTCTTGCCGCGATCGCCGCGGATGATTAAGTGCGCGCTCGGCGGAATCTGTTTGTTGAAGGTGGGCAACAGTTCCCGGATGCGGTTGATCACTTCCAGAGTATTGCTGCCGGGTTGCCGGGTTACCTGAAGTTGGACGACGTTGTCGCCGCTCTTGCCGAAGTCGCGTCCGTACATGCGCGCGACCTGTTTATCATCCTGCACGCTGTCGATGACGTGGGCGATTTCATTCAGCCGGACCGGTGCGCCATTTCGATAAGCCACAATAATCGGACCGTAATCAGCCGCGTGCCTCAATTGCCCGTTGGCCTGGACGTTATACGCAGTGTGCGGCCCGAACAGCGTGCCGTTGGGCAGGTTCACGTTCCAATTTTGAATGGCGTTTTGAACTTCGTTGAGACCGATGCTGCGGGTGGCGAGGGCGTTCGGATCCATCTGCACGCGAACCGCATATTTGGCCGAGCCCCAAATATTTACCTTCGCAACTCCAGGCACCATGGAGATGCGGGATGCCACCAGGGTTTCGGCGTACTCGTCCACATCGGAGAGCCGCATGGTGGGCGAACTCATCGCGAGCTGAATGATGGGCTGATCCCCGGGGTTTTGCTTGTTAAACGAGGGGGGCGTCGGCATGCCCGGCGGCAACAGGGGCATGGCCGCGGCGATGGCGGTTTCCACATCCACCGCAGCGCCATCGATGTCGCGGCTCAAATCGAAGGTAAGGGTAATCTGGCTGTTTCCCTGGCTGCTCTGGGAAATCATAGAATCGAGGCCGGCGATGGTGGTGAACTGGCGCTCGAGCACGGTGGCCACCGAAGAAGCCATGGTGGCAGGATTCGCACCGGGAAGGCTGGCTTCCACCTGAATGGTGGGATAGTCGACTTGCGGCAGGTCGCTAACGGGCAGTGCCCGGTAAGCGATGACACCAAACATCGCGATCCCCAGCATGAGCAGGCTGGTGGCGATAGGGCGCTTAATGAATCCTTCCGAAAAATTCACGGTTATTGTTTGGGCGAAGGCAACTGCCTGAAATGTTACACCGGCGGCGAAAGTCCGTCGCTAGCCTTTTAGAGTCAATGTCTTGGAACTGACACTACGCAACGGTGGATTCGAGTGGAATCCCGGCGCCGGCAAGAGCGGCTTCCACCTCGGAAGGCCGCAGCCGGCTGGCATCATATTCGACGAAAATCTGGTCGAGAGAAGGCGCTAGCCGGACCCGCTGGATGCCATAAATCGAATGGACATTGGAGATGGCTTGCAGAAGGGAATCATCAAGGGGCTTCCGCAATTGGAACTGCATCTGAACCTTCGTCATGTTGTTGTTTCTATTATAATTGCACGACTCTATGGCACCGCGCACGTAAAGTTGGACGCGTCATCGGTGCTGCCCGTCCCGCTGTATTGCGCCACCTGGGGATAAGGGCAAAGCGGGCGGGTGCGCAACACGCCGCTGGCGGGATTGCCGTCGGCTTTGTACCGGGTCGCGATGATTTTGTCCGGCGCCGCCTTGTTCTCGACCCACTGCTCCAGAGCTTTGCTGACACTGTGCTGGGGATCGGAGGCGTCCAGCTGGTTCTGGCCGAAGCTGTCGGGTCCCGGACCGCCGCCGCAATGCTGCATGCCGGGCGCCAGGTAGAGGCGCACAAAGGCGTCGGTCTGCTTTACGCCCATTTTGGCTTGCACGCTATGGAGATAGTCGATCGAGTTCAGCGGCGAGATGGCCGGATCGTTCCAGCCATGATAGACGATGAGCTTGCCGCCATGATCCTTGAACTTCTTCAGGTCGGGGTCAGTGGCATTCAGAGTGCGAGCCAGCTTATCGTCAGCAATCTTCACGTCTCGATCCAGCTGGAAGGTGCGATAGTCCCACATGGCGTCTTGAAAAACCATGTTGGCGAAGAAGCCGGTACCGAAACCATACATAAGGCTCGTGGCCGGGCGCTGGCCCGTGATCCAGAGGCCCCAACCGCCCCCGCCGCCTTCGCCGCCGGGAACGCGGCCCGGAAAGACCGGTTTGCCGCCAGAGTCGTGCGGCCCCAGATAAATCTTCTGCAGGCTCGCGACTTGCGGTGCGGTCAAACAGCTATCGGACTCAGCCCCTTTGCACAGAAGTTCCGATGGATCGAAGCGGCAGCGTGATGGATCGCCGATGACACCGTCCTTGACGCCGTCCTGCGCATCGCAGGCGGCCAGCGTGGCGGCTTGAATGGCAGGAATTTTTGAAGCGGGAATGCGGCTCACAGGATCGTTCAGGAAGACGTCTTCGTAGCCGGCGGTGGACAACAGGTGCGTCCAGTAATTGGCGGGGGCGCCTGCAAGAATGCCGTCGTAATCATCGGGGAAACGCTGCGCTTCCATCAACGCTTCACGTCCGCCATTGGAGCAGGAACTGAAGTAGGAATGGCGCGCGCGATTTCCGTAGAACGCGGCAATAATGGTTTTGGTTTTGTCGGCGGTCTCATGAACGGCGCGGTAGCCGAAGTCGGTGACTTTTTCCGGATGCCCGAGCGCCCATTGCGCATCAATCATACCGGCTTTGTGCCCGGTGTCCGTGGCGGAGGCCGCGTAGCCGTTGGCGAGGGCATCGGCCAGACCGGTGTAGCTGATCGAGCCGGCGAAGCCGCCGTTGCCCAGTCCTTCATATCGGCCATTCCAGCCGGTGGCCGGCAGCCAGACCTCGAATTCAATATGCGAATCGCTGGAAGGTTGGATCACTCCTTGAACCCGGCAGAACGCGGGCAACTTGGCGAATGCGACAGAAGGCTGACCGGGTTCGGGCGAGCCCGGTAGGGTAAATGCGCCGGCAGCCACGGCTTGGGCGGTAATTGTGGTGTTGGCCGCCTTCAGACCGGACAGGCTTTCACAGGTAGTCGCGGCGATTAGTTGCGCGTTTAAGGCAACGGCACAAATGAGAAGCTTCATGGGTTTCTCCTACGCGGTCGGTTGCTCCGTGGCTCCGAGTTCTTTCATCATACGCTCGCGCATGGCGAATTTTTGCACTTTTCCGGTCACGGTCATTGGGAACTCGGTAACGAAACGAATGTGACGCGGGATTTTGTAACGGGAAATCTGGCCGTCGCAAAAGGCGCGGATGTCCGCCTCGGTCACAGTCTCGCCGGCGCGGACTTTGATCCAGGCGCACAATTCCTCGCCGAATTTTCGATCGGGGACGCCGAACACTTGCGCGGCTTCGATTTTGGGATGACGGAACAGGAACTCTTCGATCTCGCGCGGATAGATGTTCTCGCCGCCGCGAATGACCATATCTTTCAAGCGGCCTACGATGTTGCAGTAACCTTCCTCATCGATGGTAGCGAGGTCGCCCGTATGCATCCAGCGGGCCGCATCAATCGCTTTGGCGGTCTGGTCGGGATCGTCCCAGTAGCCAAGCATCACGGAGTAGCCGCGGGTCAATAGCTCGCCGGGGGTGCCGCGCGGCACGATGCGCCCGCCCGCATCGACGATTTTGACTTCCTGATGCGGGTGAATGCGGCCTACGGTCGAGACGCGCCGCTCCAGCGGGTCGCTGATCGCGGTCTGAAAGCTCACCGGGCTCGTTTCGGTCATACCATAGGCGATCGTGATTTCGCGCAGGTTCATCTGGGTGATCGCGCGCCGCATCACCTCGATGGGGCAGGGAGCGCCGGCCATGATGCCGGTGCGCAGTGAACTCAGGTCGAAGCGCGAGAACTCGGGGTGCTCCATCTCGGCGATAAACATGGTGGGCACGCCGTGTAGGGCCGTGCAGCGCTCTGCCGCAACTGTCTCGAGAACCGCCAGAGGCGCGAATCCCTCGCTGGGGAAGATCATCGCCGCTCCATGCGTGATGGCCGCCAGGTTCGAAAGCACCATGCCGAAGCAGTGGTAGAGCGGTACCGGGATGCACAGGCGGTCGCCGGGACCGAGCGCCATCGCCTCTCCCGAGAAAAAACCATTGTTCAGAATGTTGTGGTGCGTGAGCGTGGCGCCTTTGGGCAGGCCGGTGGTTCCGCTGGTGAACTGGATGTTAATCGCGTCGTCGAACTGCAAGGTGGCGGCGAGGTCGGAGAGACGCGCGCGCTCGGAGCTGCCGCCGAGATGATACAAGTCGGCGAACGGCATCATGCCTGGCTGCGGCGGATCGCCGATATGGATGACGGTCCGCAATTGCGGCACGCGGCGCTCGGCCACCAACGTTCGGATCATTCCGAGATAATCGCTGCCCTTGAACTGGATCGCGGTAATGAGCGCGACGCAACCTGACCGTTGCAATGCGTGTTCCAGCTCGATGAGCCGGTACGCCGGGTTGATGTTGACGAGAATGATTCCTGCTTGCGCAGTGGCGAATTGAGTCAGCACCCATTCGGCATTGTTGGGCGACCAGATGCCGATGCGGTCGCCCGGCTTTAAGCCGAGCGCAATTAATCCGGCGGCGACTGCATCGACGCGCTCTTTCAGTTGCGCATACGTCCAGCGGATCTTCTGATGCCGGACGATCAGGGCATCGATTGAAGCCCAGCGCGTAGCGGCCCGATCGAAATAAGCGCCGATCGTTTCACCGATCAGGGGAATGCTGCTCGAGCCGCAGACGTAGCTTTGAGAACTCATGAAGGGCCGGTTCGAAGGTCAAGATATCACATGCCCCGCTACGGGATCAGCACCACCGGGGCTTGCCAGAATGCGGCTTTCTGACTGGTGGGGTCGAGCACCGTCACCTGGCAGTTGTATTCGCCGGACGGCAGTTTGTTGAGCGCCAGGCTGAACTTAAGCGGCATGGTTTTGAGCCGGTTGTTTAGCGCTTCGGTTACCTTGATCGGCGCTGTTTCGAAAGCTTTCGCCTGGCCGCGGTAGAACGTCAAATATGCCAGCAGCGGTTGGGCGGTTGGCGTCAACTGCTGATAAGCCTGGAGGTAGACATACATGTCGCGGCTCTTGCTGAAGACGCGGGTGACACTGGGAATCAATCTCTGGCCTTCCTGCTCCAGCGGGTTGACGGAGTCGGTCTGGCCTTTGTCCTTAGACGCGTTGAACAGAGCGCTCTTCATGTCGGCGCGCTGGCTGCTCAAGACCACCGAGCTGATGGCAACTCGTTTTTCTTCCTTATTCAGGTTCGGAATGACGAAGGGGGTTTCATAGGTTCCGATGCGGCCGGTTTCCGCGTCGCGGGCGAGAAATTTGAGCTTATACTTGCCGGGTAGAAGGGTGAAGCCGGTGTCGTATTGAATTGGAAGCTTCGCCAGCTCGGCAGCCGTGGCGTCGCTCAGCTTGACATCGACCTTATCGCGAACGTTGGAGACTGTAGTGCCGAAGTCGTCCTTGATCTCTCCGATGAAATCGAGGAGCGTGTGTTCAGCGCCGCCCTTCTTGGCCAGCGCCAGCTCTCTGCCCGGAATCTTCACCACCAGCGGAACGAAATACTCGGCCCGGTTGAGCTGGAAATAATCCAGCTCCAAGGCGATCGTGAGTTCGGTAATGGGGTCTCCCAACATGAGCGCGTCTTCGAGTTGCCTCTCCTTTTCCACCGCGCTGAATTTGCCAAACTGTTTCCCGGCGAAATAGCCCTGGCGAAAGTCGAGGCTGGCGGTCAAGCCGCCGTTGAGCGAGATTTTGACGCGGCGGTACTTGCCGTCGAGCGCGGTGTTGCTGCTGTAATATCCGACGATGTAGTAGCTGGACATGGCCTGCTGCGCCTGCGCCATACCGCGTGTGAGGTCGTTGTAATCGAGCAAGGCTTTGCCGCCGGTATCCGCAGCTAGGGCATAAAGTGTGTCTTGCGTGCGCTGGAGGTTGGACATGACTCCCATCGCGCCAGTTCCGTTATACATCGCGAGGCCGCCCTGCGAACCGCGGCTGGCGTCGCCGAGGGGCGCCATCGCAACCAGGCCGCGCGCATCGATGGGCCAGAACGAGACGCCGGCGCGGATGGCAGCGTTTTCGGTGGCGTGCAACTGCGCCTGGTTGTCAACGCCATTCAATCTCAGGCCGCTGGCGAAATAGATCAGTGCCTTTTTTTCGTTGAGCGAGCCAAGCATCCTGGCGGCCGTCTGGAGGGCGGCAAGCTGCCGGTCGGTATTGAAGATGTTGAACTCGGCATCATCCTGGCCGAAGGCCGCGCCTGTATCGGCCGTATTAGTTGGATCGTTGGAGTTCTGGTCTTCTCCGACAGTCAGCGTTTCGATGATGCTGAGCAGGCGATCGCGATCGTTGGTGAAATCCTGCAGCACCTGGACGGCAGCTCCCTGGTACGCCATAAGGCACACGAGATCGTCAGGGGTGAGACGAGTCTGGATGAATTTACGAGCGGCATCAAAGGCGCGCAACTGATCGCCAATCGGCATGGCGCTCATATCGAAATACAAGGCCAGCAAACGGCGGTCCCGGTACTTGACGTTGCCGGGATTCTCGGGCCCGATCTGGGTGGTCGGCAGCTTGGCGAGAGGTTCGATGCGCGCCGGCGCGGAAGGCAAGGGCTGCTCCACAGGCTCCGCGAGCTTCTGGAATTCGAAGACCCGGATCGTTTGCGGCACTCCGTCTTCGGTCACGGTGAAATCCTGCGCGGTAAGGCCTTCGACGGGCTTGCCGCTTTTGTCTTTGACGGAGACCTGTTCGACGACCAGCTGGGTGCTGGTCGAAAACGTGGCGGGTCCAGTCGAGGGCGTGGCCGCGTTCTGGCCGATTTGCTGGGCGAGAGCGGTGAGAGTCACCAGAAATATGGTTGAGAAAGCGAAGCTCGGCCGCATCATAATCAGAACCTCACGCGAAGGGTGGTTTGCAGGGTGCGCATGGCGTTGGCAACGGGCGGCAAACCGAACAGGGCGCCGGTCACCATGGTGTTCCAACTCGGGTATGTGACGTGATTGAGGGCGTTGGTGGCGTCCACTCGCAAGTCAAGGCTGAAGCGGTCCGACATCTGGAACGTGCGCCCGAGCGAAGCGCTCAGCACGAACTGTGCCGGACCGGTGATCGAGTTTCGTCCCGCGTTGCCCCATTGTCCGGGTGGTGGCGCCGCAAAGGCTGACGGATTGAGAAAGAGGCCGGGCGGCGCCGTGTAAACCGGAGCGCCGGTAACCTGCGGCCGGACATAGCCCGTCACACCTGTCCCTCCCGAAGGAAAGGGATAAACCGGAGTCAGCGGAAGACCCGTGCCGGCGGTGATTTGCGTTAACGCCGTCCACTGCTTCAACAGCGTGCCGCGCCAGCCGTTCACCAGCGTGCCGCCGTGCAAACCCATGCCGGTCGTATATTGCATCTGAAAACCGACGGCGTGGCGTTGATCGAAATTCGAGAGACTGCGTTCGGCCCTCAAGTTCTGCCAATTCTGCGCAACCGCGGCCTGAGGAGGTGGCGTGGCTGGTTGACTGCCGGGAGCGGTTCCGGTTCCGGCCGGCGAACCCCCAGGCGCTCCCTGCGAACCGCCCGGATTCTGGTTGTTCGGGCCGGCCGTGTTGCTCAACTGAACGCCTCCGCCGAGTAGAGCATCATCGTCGATCGATTTCGAAAACGTGTACTGCACGGCAGCCGCGAGACCGCTATGCAGCCTGCGCCGCAGTTGAAGAATGCCGGCTTCCCGGGTCGAATTTCCATTGGACGCCAGGTAGGTGAAACCGCTCGGACACGCGGGGCACGGATTCGCCGCGCCAAGCGGATAGGTGTTGGGCAGAAACTCCTGCATGCCGCGGGTTCCCTTGCTGCCCTGGTACATAGCGGTCATCACCAGCGAGCCGGGCAGATCGCGCTGCACCGACAACAGCCAGTTCTGCGAATAGCCGATGCGAAAGTTGGAGTCAACGCCGAAAGTGTTTGGGGTGACAGAGGAAGAAGTTTTAAACCCGTTCGCCAGCGTTAGCGGGTTGTCCAGGCTGTTGGGAACAATCAAGCTCTTGGACAGCGGGGCTTGCTGCGCCATTTGCATGGCAATCGGCAAGTATACCGAAGTGTTGTAGTAGATGCCGTAACCGCCGCGCACCACCATGGAAGAAGCCGGAAACGGACGCCAGGAGAATCCGAGGCGCGGCTGGAACGCGTGACGGTCGGGCTGCATCAGCGAATCAGGATAGTGCGTGCCGGTAAGCGATCCGGTCGGGCTGGCGGCGGTAACCGGGGCTTCGGCTGCGAACGGGCCGGAGATATCCAGGTTTACGAGGCGGCCGTATTTTTCTGTAATAGGCGACCAATATTCCCAACGGACTCCCAGGTTCAGCGTGAGACCAGGGCCGACTCTCCAATCATCGACCACATACGCGTCATAGGAGTTGGCGCGGAAATACTTGTCCGCGTTGCCGAAGGCGATTGAGCTGGTATCCGGCACTCCCAGCAGGAAGCCGGCGAAATCAAAGCCCGCCGCTGCGCCGGTAAACGTGAATTGGCCGCGCGGGTCCTGTTGGCTGAGAACGTTGAACTGCTGGCGGCGCACGTCGCCCCCGAATGAAATGTTGTGGCGGCCGCGATTCCAGAGGTTGTCCATGGAAACGCCGGTGGTCTGATTGCGCGTGAACGACGGCAAACCATCGGTAAGCGAGGTGATGCCGCTCGAGAAATTGAGCGCAGGCGGTCCCCAGTTGACTGGTACCGGATAGTTTCCGGCGATACCGGCCTGGCCGGAAATGTTGTCGCGGTTTTGGAAATACGGTTTCGCGCGCAGCGATTGCCGGCTGTATTGGAAGCCGGCATTGATGAAGAATCGCTGCGTCACGTTATGCCGCCAGTTGAGATTCAGATTCAGTCCGAGGGAATTGTTGGTATCGAGAAAGCCGAACAGGTTCGGATTATCGGCCCGCGTGCTTTGCATGGCAAAAAGGCCGGAGACCTGGTTCTTGCGGCCGATCAGCTTATTCATACGAGTCTGTAGCGCGTCCTGGTGGGTGATGCCGACCGTTGCGATCTGATAGTTGTAGCGCCCGCCGGCAAAGTTCGGCAGCGGATAAAGACTCAGCAGCTCCCGGGTTTGGGGGCTGATCTGGCTCTGCGGAATGACATTGCCGGCGAAGGGTATGCCGGTGGCCGGATCGAGAATCGGAAACGGCAAGTGCGAGAAATCGCCCGTGCGCTCGAGGGCGTCGGGCACCACGCCGGGCAGTGTGGAATCGTTGCGGTTGCGGGTCCATTGATAGTTGAAGAAAAATTGAGGCCCGTTCCGCGGCAGGAACCCCGGAATTTTGAGGGGACCGCCAAACGCCGCGACACCGCGAAAGTTGTTGTACGCGGGTTTGCCGGTGTTCTGACCGGTGACGGAATACGGCGTCGCGTCGAGCGCGGAATTATCCATGACGATGCCGAGAGCGCCGGTGTAGAGCGAACGCGCGCTGCGGCGATTGTTGCCGAAAGCCTGCGCCAGAGCAAACGGCGAGCTGGCGCCGTTATTGGCGGTGCCATTGATCAGGAGGCCGTCGGCGGCGCGCTGGTTGAGTTCGGCCGGGGTTGCAGCGGTGTCGCCCGCGGGCGCGGCGGTTTCATTCGCCGGAGCGGCAGCCGAGGCGTCAGGATTGGCGGCATTGAGGTCGGCGCGCTGAAAAGCGGTCTGCGTATTGGTCTGTGCGGGAGGAGCGCCCTTGGCGCGTTTGGGCGATTTCGCCGGCGCCGCAGAGGGCGCCTTCACCTCGACGGTTCCGCCCGGAGCGGCCACCGGTGGGGACGCCGGCGGCGGGGCCGCCACCGATGCAATCTGGTCCAGCGGCAGCATCTTTAATTCCCACTCCGGGCTGGGCGCCTGCGGAACGACCGCGATCTCCTGCCGGATCATGGTGAAGCCGGGCATCTCAATCTGCAACGTCCAGGTACCCTCCGCCAGATCGGGAAACTGATAGGCGCCTTGCGAATCGGTAACCGCGCTGAGCATCTTGCCGCCTTGAGTTGCTGTGACTGCGGCACCGGGAACGGGCAAGCCGCCGAACATGACCAGACCATGATGTTCCGACGCGGGAAGCAGAAGCGTGAGCAGCCCGATTAATACGCCGAACCGAAAGATGCGTGGTCGCGCCATAGGACGTTAGTTTGCCGACGCCTTTTCCGCGCGATCGATGACGATCATGTCGACTGGCCCTTTCTGCGATTCCAGCTTCAACCCGAGCTGTTCCTGGACGGCCGTGAAGATGGTGGGTCCGTTGGGATCGGGTGGAGGAGGCGCCTCGACTCCAGGAGGCGGAGCGCCCGGAGGGCCGAAGCCTTGGGGCATGTCGGGAGTCCAGGTGAGTTTGATGTCGTATTTGCCCTTCAGGTCGGTCCTATTGAGCACCGGGCGCCTCACTTGATTCGACAGCACCTCAGCGACAAAGTCCATCTGGACGCCTTCGCCATTCACCTCGCCGCGTCCCAATCGCATGCGGCCGTTATTCGGGGCGCTTTCTTTGGCTTCCTGAAACCTGGGTCCACCTTTAGCGACTACCAGCGCGTACACGGGAACCTCTTTGGTTTCATGATGGATCACCAGTTGGAAGCGATCGGCCAGCAGAGCTCGCAAGCGTTGGCGCATTTGTTCCTGATAGCTCTTACGCTGTTCGTCTGTCATGTTGCGCATCGCGTCCGGAGAGGCTGGCGCGTCAGAAGCACTTCCCGAGCGCGCCTGGATATCGTAGCGTTCCGACCCGAGCCAAGATGGACCCCCGGTAATTTGAAAATCGCGCACGTCATAGGCGAGCGTGAGCAGCAGGATCAGGGTGACATTGTTCGCGCGAAGGCCGCCTCCCGGCATCATTTGAATTTGCATAGGGACCGGGCCGGGGCCCGATAGCGCTGATGGCTTGACGGAGGCGACTTCGAACGTCAGCGGAGTGTTCGCAGATTGCGCGAAGAGCGCGGAACAGGCAATTGTCTCGATGATGGCGCAGAGGATGCATCGCATGACTAGTTCTCCGATGCCTTCTCAATGCGGTCAATTACGATCATGTCGATTGGACCTTTCTGCGATTCCAGGCGCAACCCGAGCTGCTCCTGAATGGCGGTGAACAAGGTCGGACCATTTGGATCGGGCGGAGGCGGCAGTTCGACTCTGAATCGAGGTGCCGCGGGCATCCGGCGCCGCTGGTTTGACCGACGCCACATCGAAGCTCAGGGGAGCGGGAGCGGACTGGCCCCAGAGGTAGCAGAACGTCGCCAGTGCAATAGCGGCGGCGAGTTTCGATTGCATGACGGATCTCCCTCCGATCACCGGCCCCGGGCACACGTATTTTCTATATGACGCTCTAGACGCAAAAAGTGTGACGAAAGTGCCGCCAAATTGTTAGGCCCGATTACTTTTTGTACGAACTCCGGCATATCGCTGGTCAGACGGACCGCAGCACAGGTTCGTGGAGCCTTAATTCCCAGACGGCCGCTCCGCCCGATCGATCACAAGCAGGTCAACCGTGCCTTTGGCGGATTCCAGTTTCAGTCCTAGCTGTTCCTGTAAAGCGGTGAAAATGTTAGGGCCATCCGGATCTGCTGGGGCTGCATTCGGGGGAAGTGGCGGATCTCCCGGTCCGCGGAATTGTCCCGGCTCGAGGGTCCATTTCAGAGTGAAATCATACTTCCCCGTAAGACCGGTTTTATCGAGAATCGAACGGCCCAATTGCTCGGACAGCGGTCGAATTAGCAGCGAAACAGGTACCGCTTTTCCAGTAATCGCGCCCCGGCCTACACGCTCGCCGTTCGGGCCTGGCGTGCCGCCCGCCTCTTTCAACTTGGGGCCGCCCTTCGCTACAACCAACTGGTAGATCAGTTCTTCTTTGGCCTCACGATGCGCCACCAGGTGGAAGCGATCCGCCAGAAGTGCTTGCAGCATCTCTCGGAGGCGCGCCACGCCTTCGGGGCCGGAAGGAACCGGGGATGTCTGGTCCGCCTTGGCTTCGATGCTGTACGGCTCCGAGTCAACCCAACCCGGCCCGCGCGAAATCTGGTCGTTGCGCAGGTCGTAGGCGAACCCGATCAGCTGGTGCAGATTCGCGTTGGTGGTTACAAACCTTCCACCCGGCCGAATGATAATACCGAACCGCGAGTCTTTGGGATCGCCAGATTTGATGGACGCGACTTCAAAGGAAATATGGGCCGGAGTTTGCGCAAAAGCGATCCAGCGCGGGAGGCGTGAGCCAGCCGCAGCGAATAGCAGCAAAATGATCCCGCACAGGACGACACGCGCCGCCGAAGCTTGCGGCGAGAAGGTGCGGCCGCGCCGCAGGATCATTTCGATGCGGTCACCCAAACGTGAGCGGGCGCCGAAGATTCCCGATGCCAGAAGCTCGCCTCGACGCGACCAGAGCAGTTCGAACATACGGGCGAGACTGGCGGCGTAGGGCAGGGGCGCGCCGGTGTATGCCACTACCCAATCGTCGCAGGCGATTTCCCGTTCGTGTTCGATGAGAAGCAGAATCCAAAGCACCACGGGATTCAGACAAAAGACGGCCGCGAGGAAGCGGACCGCGAGGTTGGACCAATCATCGAACCGGACCAGATGCGCGGTCTCGTGTAGCAGAACGTACTCCAGTTCGGGTTCCTGCAACTCATCGGAAAGCGAGGCGGGAAGGATCACGGTCGGATCGAGAAAGCCAATCGCCATGGGCGAGGCGACTTCCCGGGAAATCAGCAGTGTTGCGGACCTGACGTCTACAGGTAATGGTCTGGGAGCTAACGAAGCGCGCAATTTCACTCCCCGCAGATGCAGATAACTGCGGAGGATCTGATACATGCGATAGAGGAACAGTGCTGCCCAGATGATCGCGATCCATAGCGGCCAGCGCGGCGCGCGTTCGGCGGTGACGACCATCAGTGCGGGTGGTTCCGGGCGGGCCGGCGGCGAGATCGCCGGCCTTATTGGTTGCACTGCTGACGGAACGCGGAGCGATACGGCGCGCTTTGGTATGAAAGGTAGCACCAGCACAACCAACAGAACCGCCCACCAGATCACGTGGCGCGTGGCAGCGTTTATCGTCACGTTTATCTTCGGCAAAGCAGCCAGCGCGAACAAAACCAACACCGCGAGGAGTGCCGCCTGCCCGAAACTGTTCGCCACCGCAATGAGAATTTCTGCGACATTATTCACGCGGCGCCTCCCTGAGTAGTTCTTGAATGCGCTTGCGTTCGGTCTCGCTTAATTCCTCGCTCTTCACCAGATTGAGCACCAGGGCTTCGGCCGAGTTGCCGAAAAACCGTCGGAGTAAGTGACGCAGCGCGCCGCGGCTCGCCTCTTCGCGGGTGACGGCCGGACGATAGAGAAACGCCCGGCCCTCCTTCGGTTTGCTATGCCGGACATATCCCTTGTCTTCGAGAATCCGCATGGTGGTCAGCACCGTGTTGTATGCCAGACCCAACTGTCTCGGCAAGGCCTTCGCGACTTCGGCTACGGTGGCGCTTCCTTTCTCCCAAACCACGTCCATCAGGCGCAGCTCAGCTTCGGTCAGATTCAGTGATTTCTTGCGGGCCAACCAGCACTCCAAAACTAAGGAATTAAGAGTTCAGGCCGATTATACGCAGTCCCCCAGCGGCTGTCAACTAACGAATTAAGAGTTGATTGGTTTCCCGTGGGGTGCTCCACCCCTTTGATGACAATTACCTCGATCGGCGCAGAAATTCGCTACTGCTTACGTTGCTGGCCGGGCTCCGGCACTGAATTACCTTCCCGTCCGGTCTGTGCTCCCGTTTGCTTATTGCCCTGATTCCGATTCGCCACGCTCGGATCAACGTTGGGCCGCCGACCCTCGCCCGGTGTGGTCGCGGTACTGCCGTTACGATCGGCAGTTCCGCTAGATGCGCCGCCGCGGGGGTGCGCTTCAAGGCTCCCACTCCCGGCCCCTGTCGTAGTTCCCGCGGGCTCTGGAGTACTCGCAGGTCCTCGGCGGGTTGGGTCGACCCTTGCTGGATTCGGTGGTTGCTCCGTATCGTGGGCCGCCCTATCGGCGTTCCCT
Organism: uncultured Solibacteraceae bacterium; assembly: GCA_964554945.1. Classification (GTDB taxonomy): domain Bacteria; phylum Acidobacteriota; class Terriglobia; order Bryobacterales; family Bryobacteraceae; genus PSRJ01. The sequence continues at coordinate 15,446 of CAZKQQ010000044.1, forward strand.
TTTTGTGAATTATTGTTCTGCCCACTGCATCCTGCAAGTCCAACTATGGTGACGATGGTAATAGCGGTTTTCCAATGCTTCCGAGTCATGTGCGCCCTCATACCCGCCTGACATCGGCGGTTTCTCTAGCATCAGCACCATCCATACCATTTGCCCCGGCGGCCAACATACCCTTGTACGGCCCGCCTCAAAATGAGCCAAACACCGGAATGCCTATCGAGCGCTCTCACCTACGTGCGACAGTTCGTTTCCAGAAAATGCCTCGCGCTGGCCCAAACGCGCCCAACTCGATGTGTCGAGGCTCACAGCCACTCAGAAACAGAAAATCCGAGATTTTGGCGTATGGCCGCGTACCAATTCAGTACAGCGGCGATGCGAAATTGGCGGGGTGCCTGGCTGATCCTGTCGGGATTGGCCGTCTGGGCCGAGTCCGGCTCGCTTCCGACATATCGGATTGACACAGTAGCTGGAAGCGCGGACATGGGAGATGAAGGTCGCGCGCTGGCGGCGGAGTTCGGCAACATTCAGAGCGTGGCGCTCGACCGATTCGGCAATCTTTACGTATCTGATACCGACTACCATCGCGTGCGAAAGGTCAACGCCGATGGCTGGATTACAACCGTTGCCGGGACCGGTATTGCCGGGTTCAGCGGAGACGGTGGTCCGGGGACACGGGCTCAGCTCAACGTGCCATATGGTCTCGCCGCGGGTCCGGCGGGGGAGCTGTATGTGGCGGATCTGGGCAATCACCGCGTGCGCCGCATTGCGCCGGATGGAGTCATCTCCACGATTGTGGGGAATGGAGAGTGCGGAGCGGCGGGGGATGGCGGACCAGCCGCCGACGCGTTGCTTTGCGGCCCGCGCAACGTCGTGCTGGATAGGGCAGGGGACCTCTATATCTCCGAGTTTCAGGGGCAACGCATCCGCAAGATCTCTCCGGACGGGACCATTTCCAGAGTCGCCGGGTTGGGAATAGCCGGCTTCAGCGGCGATGGCGGCCCGGCCTTCTGGGCGCAGTTGGCATATCCATCGGGATTAGCCCTCGACGGCCGGGGCGCGCTGTATGTCGCCGACTCCAAAAACCAACGCATTCGCCGAATCACTTCCGATGGACTCATTAAGACGGTACTCGGCGGCGCCGAAGACGTCGGCTTGTTGACGCCGGTGGCAGTCGCCGTCGATCGCAACGGCGCGATCTTTGTCGCGGACCAAAGCTATTCGGTAAGAAGTTACACCGCGTACCGCACATGGATCACGGTGGCCGGCACTGGCGTGCCGGCGTTTACCGGGGATGGCGGACAGGCTGCTTACGCGCAGCTTACCAGCGCCAATGACGTGGCGGTGGATAACGATGGCAACCTCTATATCGCCGACGGAATGCGCGTCCGGCGAGTCGATCCCGAGGGACTGATCCAGACTGTAGCCGGCGACGGGTACATCGGCGCCGTCGGAGACAGAGGTAGCGCTACAGCGGCCCGCCTGCTTCGTCCGGCGGCCGTCGCGCTGGACCAAGCCGGCAATCTATACATCGCGGATACCGGAACACAGCGCGTCCGCAAACGAACGGCGTCCGGCCTGATCGAGACCGTCACGGGAACCGGATTGGCCGGTTATAGTGGCGAAGACGTGCCGGCTTCGGGCGCGCCGGTCGATTCGCCCGTGGGCCTTGTGGTCGATCAGCAAGGCCGCGTGATCTTCGCGGAAACCGGCAATCACCGTATCCGGCAAATCAGTGCGGATGGCCGCATCGCCACCCTGGCGGGAACGGGTAGGGCGGGCGGTGGGCTCGAAGACAAACCCGGACCCGAAACTCCCCTGCGTGAACCGCGAGGAATTTGCACAGATAGTGCAGGTACGCTGTTCCTGGTCGACACTTCCAACCACCGCATCTTGAGTGTGGGGCCCTATGCTCGAACTGTGCTGGTGGCCGGCACCGGCACGCCAGGTGACGGTGGCGACGGAGGCCCGGCGGACGGCGCTCACCTGCATCAGCCCACCGCGTGCGCCGTCGACGCAGCGGGCAATCTCCTGATTGCCGATACGCTCAACCACCGGATTCGCAAAGTCACCCCGGCTGGAACCATCACGACCGTGGCCGGCACTGGAGTGGCGGGAATGAGCGGCGATGACGGTCCCGCACTCTTAGCGCGCCTGTCATTACCGGGCGGCATCGCCGTAGACAAGACCGGCTCTATCTATATTTCCGATACCGGCAACCACCGCCTCCGGCAGGTCACGTCCGATGGCGTCATACACTCGATCGCCGGCGGCGATTCCGCCGGCTTTGCGGGTGACGGCGGCCCAGCATCCGCGGCGCTGTTGAATTCCCCTGGTGGACTGGAAGTTGACGCATCGGGCAACGTTTATTTTGCGGATACCAACAATAATCGTGTGCGGCGCCTGACCCCTCAAACCGTACTTCCCCCGCCGGCGTTGATTCAGCTATCGGCGGTGAATGCGGCCAGCCTGCTGGAAGGGCCCGTGGCTCCCGGCGAAATTTTGGCAATTTTCGGCGACTTGCTGGGGCCGGAAGTAGGCGTTGCCGGAGTACTCGATTCGGCAGGCCGCCTTCCAATCGAGGCCGGCGGAACCGAAGTGCGATTCGACGGAATCGCGGCGCCGATCTTCTATGCACAGGATCGGCAGGTCAATGTGCAGGTTCCTTACGCCGTGGCAGGGAACAACGCGACGCAACTGGAGGTCCAATACGAGGGGCACGCGGCGCACTTGACCCTGGCTGTTGTAGCGGCCGCTCCGGCATTGTTCCCGATAGCTACAAATCAGGATGGTTCCCCCAACTCCCCGGCCGAACCTGCAGCCCGCGGCACGATCGTAACAGTCTTCGGAACCGGCGAAGGTCTGACCGATGGCGCCAACCAGGCCGGACGGGTCGCGGAAATCCCGTATCCAGCTCCACAACTACCGGTCGCTCTGAGCGTGTCTGGCGTCCCGGCAGAGATCGTCTATCTAGGAAGGGCGCCTGGGACGGTAGGTGTGTTTCAGGTGAACGCGCGAATGCCCGGCGGCTATGTCCCTCCGGGCCCGGCACCGATGATCCTGAGCGTGGGTGGCGCGACTGCCCCGGTCTTCCACGTCTGGCTGCGTTGACTCTCCTGATATTCTGAAGCTCATGCCCTCGGTTGCCCTCACGATTGCCGGGTCCGACCCCAGCGGCGGCGCCGGCATTCAGGCTGATCTCAAAACCTTCCATCAGTTCGGCGTGTACGGCGAAGCGGTAGTCACTCTTGTCACAGTTCAGAACACGATGCGAACGGACCGGGTGGAGGTGATGGCGCCGGAGTTGGTGTATGAGCAGATCCGGGCCGTGCTGGACGATATCCCGCCCGGCGCCTTGAAAACGGGGTCGCTCGGATCAGCAGAGGTAGTTCAGGCTGTGGCTCGAGCTCTGGAAGGCTACCCGGCTCCGTTGGTGATCGATCCCGTGCTCACGAGCAAGCACGGAATTTCGCTCGCGTCGCAAGCGGCGTGGGAGGCGATTAAACGCAATCTGTTGCCACACGCGGCTCTGGTGACGCCCAACATTCCGGAAGCCGAAGCGTTCACCGGAATGACGATCCATGGCCCGGAAGACATGCGGGAGGCGGCGCTCCAGCTGCGTAAGATTGGCGCGCGCGACGTACTGATCAAAGGCGGCCACCTGACCGGGCCTCCGATAGACGTGCTGCTCGCCGGCGATTCCTGGCATGAATTCCGGGTTCCCCGGATGGAAACGCCGCACACACATGGCACGGGCTGCGCGTATTCGGCGGCGATCACCGCCGGCCTGGCGCGCGGTGCCCGTCTTTGCGACGCAGTGGCGCGCGCGAAGCAATTCATCAACGAAGCGATCCGCAGCGCTCCTGGACTCGGTCACGGGTGCGGGCCGGTGAACCATCACGCGGAGCTGCGCTGAACGTTTGCTGCGCGCGCTGATATTCTTGGAACTATGAGCAAGGCTCATAAAGTAGCCGTCTTTGACACGACACTGCGTGATGGCGAGCAAGCTGCCGGCACGCGCCTGGGCAGCCGCGACAAGCTGACTCTAGCCCGGCAGCTCGCGCGCTTGAAAGTCGATATCATCGAAGCCGGCTACCCGGCCTCCTCGCCCGAAGACTTCGAGGCGGTGCAGCGCATCGCGCGCGAAATCGAAGGCCCGACGATTTGCGGGCTTTCACGCGCCGTGCCGGAGGACATTGAAGCATGCGGCAAGGCGCTCGCCAAAGCCAAGCGGCCGCGCATTCACACCGGCATCGGCGTTTCCGACATTCACATTCTCGGTAAATTTCGCGACGAAAAGTACGGCAAAACACTCGGTGAAAAGAAAACCAAGATGGTTCGTATGGCCGTCGACTCAGTGAAGCGCGCGCGCACGTATGCCGACGATGTCGAGTTCTATGCAGAGGATTCCGGCCGCGCCGAGCCGGTGTACTTGTACGAAGTGCTGGAGGCCGCGATCGACGCTGGCGCCACCGTGGTCAATATTCCCGACACCACCGGCTACACCGTGCCCGAGCAATACGGCGCGCTCATTCGCGGCATCCGCGAAAATGTGCGCGGTATTCAGAAGGCGACTATCAGCGTTCATTGCCACGACGATTTGGGAATGGCGGTCGCCAACTCGCTGGCCGGCATTCTGAACGGCGCGCGCCAGGTGGAAGGCACGATCAACGGTATTGGCGAGCGGGCTGGCAACGCGGCGCTGGAGGAGATCGTGATGGCGCTCCGCACCCGCGCGGACTATTTTGGCCTGACCACCGGAGTCGATACGCGCGAGTTGCACCGGACGAGCTTCCTGGTTTCCGATCTGCTTGGGATCGTCGTGCCGCCGAACAAGGCGGTGGTGGGCGGCAACGCCTTCTCGCACAGCTCAGGTATTCATGTCGATGGGTTCCTCAAGGAGCGCACGACCTACGAAATCATGCGGCCCGAGGACGTAGGCCTGACGCAGAGCCGGGTGGTACTGACGGCGCGGACGGGCCGGGCCGGGCTGCGCGCGCGGCTCGAAAAGCTCGGCTACACCCTATCTAAGGACGAAATCGATGTCATCTACCAGCGGTTCCTGGCGGTCGCGGATAAGAAGCAGGAAGTTTTCGATGAAGACCTGGTCGCCATCATGCATGACGAGCTACACCCGGTGCCTGAAGCCTGGCAGCTCGAATACCTGCAGGTTTCGAGCGGTACATCGGCCATCCCGACTGCCACTGTGCGGCTGCGCGTCAACGGCGAAACTCGCGAAACGGCCGCGATCGGCAATGGCCCGGTCGATGCGGTTTACAAAGCAATTGCAATCTTGGCCAAGGACTCCGCGAAGCTGGTCCGCTACGACATCCACGCCGTGACCAGCGGCACCGGCGCCATGGGCGAGGTGACGGTACAGCTCGAGAATGGCACGCGCCGTGCCCTAGGCCGCAGCGCATCCACTGATGTGATTGAGGCAAGCGCGAAAGCCTACCTCGATGGACTGAATCGGCTGGCGCACGCGGACTAAGTAGCGTAGGTACGTCCCGGTTTGCGCAGCGCTCTAAAGCGTTAGCTGTAGTCCGCCGCTCAATCAGAGCGCGGGACCTGGAATCTAACCTTAGTACTCGCCTTATACCCGGCAAACCGCCGATATAACCATCAGGCCTATGACGCCCCTTCCGGAAGTCCTCGCCCCTGCTGCGAATGACGCACACGGCGTTGAGAGTGATTCCCCGGTTGGTGAAACCGAGGCGATACTCATCGCCGTTGCCCAGGCTGTGGAACAGCGTGATCCGCATACCGCTCGTCATTGTGAGCGATTGGCGTTCATCAGTGTGGCTCTCGGAATGGCCTTACATCTCGACCGGACCAGCCTCATGGCCCTATATCGCGGGGGTTTTCTACACGATGTCGGCAAGATCGGGATTCCCGATGCCATTCTCTTTAAGCCGACCCGTCTCACTGCGCAAGAGTGGATGGTGATGCGCAGTCACACCTTGCGCGGCGTGGAAATTTGCCGGCATGTCCAGGCGCTCAGGTCGGTGTTGCCCATCATCCGCCATCACCATGAACGGTGGGACGGCACAGGCTATCCCGATGGCTTACGCGGCAGCCAGATCCCGCTGCTGGCGCGAGTCCTTCAGACCGCCGATATCTACGATGCGCTCACAAGCCCCCGCCCGTATAAACGCGCCTATTCGGTCAGGCAGGCGCTGCGCATCATGCAGAAGGAAACCGAGCGGGGTTGGCGCGATCCGAAAATCGTCACGTTATTCTTTCGGCTCCATGGCGGTGTGATCTCGCAAATCGACGATCTCAGCAGAACCCAGCAAGGGCGATTTGAAGCCATGCGCAGGGCCCTCGATAACCTGGATCAAACCTTAACCACGAACGCCTTTGACAGCCGTGATTTTCCCGATTTCGAGGCTAGTGACCGTACTTCTTTTCGCCAGCCTCGATCCGTGCCGCCACTCGGTTTTGCTTGGGCGGCAAAGGACAGGTGGCGTACGGAGTGAATGCGCATGGCGGGTTGTAGGCTTTGTTGAAATCCAGAAGTACGCTTCCGTCTCTGGGCAGAGCCGTGTATAGAAATCTTCCGGCGCCGTAGGTTTCCTTGCCCGCGGTCTCATCCTTGAAAATGAAAAACAGCTCTTTCGCGCCGGGCTCTTCCAATACCGGATAAAGCCGGAATTGCCGGCCCTGGAGCTGGAAGACTACGTAACCCGGACTCTCGTCCAGTTCGGTCTGCCCTACAATGTTGGCAATCGGAATCTTGCGCGGCTCGGCCACAAATCGCGCTGTTACACGATAATCTTCGCGGGCCGGGAAGTACTCCAATCCCTGAAAATCGCGGAGAAACTGGCTGTCCGGATCTTTCATGCGGATTCCGTAGCGGTCGCCCCGCTGGATCACGTACAGCCGGAGCCGCCCCACCTGCACCAGGTCATCGGTGTCTGGCCGGATCTCCCGGCTGCTGCCGTTCATCTTCGCCGTCACCCTGCCGTTGCGCAATTCGAATACGCCCGCTTGAGCCGGACCATTCGGCAACGCGATTTCATTGCCGGCGCCTGTCCCGAACCGGTTGGCCCCCTCGCGCAGCCAGAAGAGTCCGGTAACCGTCAGCCATCCGCCGTCACGCCGCAACCCTGTCTCGCGCTGATGCCGCCATTCCGCGATCTCCGATTGATAGCTGGCTGCGGCCATCAATCCGCCCGCGGCGGAAACACAGAGGACCACGAGGGCCAACTTCGGCGCGTTCCTCACAAATTCCCCGCCGGCGCGAGCACCTGCTCCAGCATGCCCGCAAACTCTTCGGACTTACGGTCCACGCGCTCCTTCAGCGACTGGAGGTCGCGCTCTATGCTTCTGAGTTTATCGGCAAGGTGCAGGCAGGCCAGCACGGCTATCCGCGTCGAATCGGCGTTCGGAACTTTGGCCGCGATTGAGAGCATCAGGTCGTTGACCCCCGCCGCGACTTCTTCGACTTCGCGCGTATCACCCGACGCCAGCAGCGTGTACGGCCGGCTCAGAATCGTCACCTTTACCGGCTGTTTTTCGCTCGTGTTCGTTTGCATCCGGTTCCTCCGGACTGCCCGGTGCGCGCTCTCAAGCGCTCAGTTGGTCGATCTGCCCGAGCAGTTTCTCGATCCGTTGCCGAACCTGCTTCCGCTCCGCTTGCAGCGCCTGCACTTCTTCGGAAAGGCGCGACGCTTCGGCCTTGGCCTCGGCCGCCTCTTCCTCGGCAGCCGCTCTCTCCGCCCTCAGGCGCGAAACCAGCTCAATCGCCTGCTGGATCCGTTGCTCCAGGCTCCCTAGGGAATCGATATCTGGAACGGCTGCGCTACTCATGCTTTCTCCAGCCCGGCTTTCGCCGTCGCCACCAGTTGCTTGAACGCGGCATCGTCGGCTAACGCTACTTCCGCCAGCACTTTGCGGTTCAAATCCATCCCCGTGGCTTTCAAGCCGTGCACGAATTTGCTGTAGGAAATGCCCGCCTCCCGGCAGGCCGCGTTGATGCGAACGATCCACAACGCCCGGTAATCCCGTTTTTTGTTCTTGCGGCCGGTGTACGCAAATTTCAGCCCCCGCTCCACAGCTTCCTGCGCTGCGCGGTAAAGCTTGCTCTTCGTTAAGAAATAACCGGAAGCTTGTTCCAGCGTCTTCTTTCGCGACGCTCGCCGGTGGGTACCTCGTTTGACTCTAGGCACGTTTCATCTCCTTGTTTGGTTTCTGAACTGGCGGATCGGGCACGTGCCACGCGCTCCGTCCGCACAAACCCGCCACTCCCTTTAATAAGGAAGCATGCGCTTCAATGCGGGCTGATTGGACGGGTCAGCCACTACGCTCTTGTGCAACTTCTTCTTCCGCTTATGCGGCTTCGAGGTCAGAATGTGACGGCCAAAGGCATGACTGCGAACCACTTTGCCTGTGCCGGTCTTCTTGAACCGCTTGGACGCACCCTTGTGGGTCTTCAACTTCGGCATAATTAAGATTCCTGGATTCCAGCAGGAAAGACCCCAAGAGTATAGCACGCCTCATCCTTTCCGCTGCTGTTCGAAGCGCCGCACCGGAGAGCTTTCCCGAAGTTTTTTCACCGACTCAATCACCCGTCGTGCCGCGAAATCCACTTCTTCTTCCGTAGTGGTCCGTCCCAGCCCGAACCGCACCGATCCCCGCGCCGCTTCCGGACTCAATCCTAAGGCGCGGAGCACGTGACTAGGTTCCGCTCTAGCGGAACTGCACGCCGACCCCGTTGACAGCGCCACGTCGGGCAGGCTCATCAGCAGCGCGGCCGCATCGACGGAAGCGAAGCTCACATTCAAATTGCCGGCCAGCCTGTGGGCCGGCGCACCGTTCACCATCACTCCCTCGAGTTCGCGTTCCAGCTTTGTTTGCAGCCGGTCTCGCAGGGAGCCGACCCGCAACGCTTCCGCTACCATCTCACTGCCGCAGATTCGGCAGGCCGCCCCGAACCCGGCGATCGCGGGAACATTCAGTGTGCCTGATCGATATCCGAACTCGTGCCCGCCTCCATCGATCTGCGCCACGATTGGCGGCTGCGCCGCGGATCTCCTGATATACAAGGCTCCGATTCCCTTTGGCCCGTATATTTTGTGTGCTGTCAATGACATCAGATCAATGTTCTGATCTATTACTTGAATCGGAACTTTGCCCAGCGCCTGTGCCGCGTCACAGTGAAATGACACCCCGTATTCGCGGCAGATCGCGCCAATCTCGCTAACCGGCTGCAGGACCCCGATCTCGTTATTCGCGAACATTACGCTCACCAGCACGGTCTCGGGCCGGATAGCTTCGCGAAGCCGCTCCAGGTCGACCAGCCCGTTCCCCAGAGTCGGCAGGTACGTCGCCACCGCACCGGATCGCTCCAGATGCTGGACCGGATCCAGCACCGACCGGTGTTCGGTAGCCACGGTTACGATATGATTGCCCCGTCCGCGACAGGCCTCGATCGCGCCTTTCAGCGCCAGGTTGTTCGATTCGGTGGCGCCGCTGGTGAAAACGATCTCGCGCGGTTCGGCGCCGATCACAGCCGCCGTCTGTTGCCGCGCCAGTTCCACGGCTTTTTCTGCCTCCCAACCCAACCGGTGCGTGCGGCTCGCCGCGTTGCCGAATTTGGGTCCGAAATAGGGCAGCATGGCTTCCAGCACGCGCGGATCCAGCGGGGTTGTGGCGTGATGATCCAGATAGACCGGCTTTTCCATGCACTGGCTTCCGCTTCCATTGTGAACCACTCGGTCCGCTGGTTGTCTCGCGTGCCGAAAATGACGGATACTGGGTTTGCCGGGGCTCTCTCGTGACATGCCCAAACCAACGGTTTCTCCAGAAGTCGAAATCCTGGAGCGGGACCAGTTGGTTCCTCTCTACCGGGTCGTCTTGCTCGACGACAACGACCACACATACGATTACGTCATCGAGATGCTGCAGACAATTTTCGTCTTTACCACCGACCAGGCGTACCGGCATGCCGAGGAAGTGGATCGCTGCGGCCGCACGAACCTGATCACCTGCGAGCTACCGCAGGCGGAATTCGCCCGCGACCAGATCCACAGTTACGGCCCCGACTGGCGCCTGATCCGTTCCAAAGGTTCGATGTCAGCCATCATTGAACCGGCCACGCAGGGCGCCGCGTCCTGACTCCCGGCAGCCCCCTTGCTTTCGCCCCATCCGGGCGTTGAAATGTAGTACGAGTTCATTTCATGCGAACGCTCTCTCTCAACTCCACGGGCCCCGATGTCAGTGCCCTCCAGAACCGTTTGCGGCAACTCGGTTTCAACCCGGGTGCCAGCGACGGTTCTTTCGGCCCCGCTACCCAGGCGGCTGTGATGGCCTTTCAGCGCAGTGAACGTCTGGTCGTTGACGGTGAGGTTGGTCCGCGGACCGCCGCCGCCCTCGGCTTGATTGCCGTGCCGGAAATCCCGTCCGTCCTTCCGGGCGTCACCATTTCGATCGTCTCGCAAATGTTTCCTGCCACTCCTGTCCGTAACATTCAGCAGAACCTGCCCGTGGTCCTCGGTGCGCTCGTGGCGCCGCAACTCACGGAAAAAAACATGGTGCTGATGGCCCTCGCCACCATCCGCGCTGAGACTGAATCCTTCCAGCCCATCAGTGAGATGCAATCGCGTTTCAACACCTCGCCCAATGGAAACCCGTTCGATCTTTACGACAATCGCAAAGACCTGGGCAACACCGGAGCTCCCGATGGAGAGCGCTTCCGCGGCCGCGGCTTCATTCAATTGACCGGACGAACCAACTATCAGATCCACGGCGCGGCAATTGGTCTCGACAATCAGTTGATCGATAATCCGGATCTCGCCAACGACCCGCAAATCGCCGCCCGCCTGCTCGCCAGTTTCTTGAAGACTCACGAAGTCGCCATTCAGCACGCGCTAATGGAGGACGATCTAAGAACCGCGCGCCGTCTGGTGAATGGCGGCAGCACGGGATTGGATCGTTTTACAGACGCTTATCAGATTGGCGATCGCCTGATTTCAGAGCCTACGCCGAGCGCGGAAGCCGCATCGGCCTGACTCTCTTATGCAGCTTTGCGGTTAATAAAAATGACGGCTTCCGGTTCTCCTGCGGCGTCCTGCTGGATGATGGAGCAGGTCCGCACTCGGATTACGGTGCCGGTCTTGCAGCGGTGAATGACTTCGCCGTCACCTGCTACGGGTGCGGTCATACCGGCTGTCGCCTCAAATAGCTGGCTGGTCTGGCGCCCGAAGGCTTCGTCCATGGTCCATCCGTACATTTGCTCGGCGGCCTTATTCCAGAACAGAACCGTGCCGCCCATTGAGGTGACGATCATAGCGTCCGGGGCTTGGTCCAGGAGCGTCCCGTATTTTTTCGGCGAGAACACGGGCTGTGGCAGAATGCCTGGCCATTCCGAAGCCAGGTCCTGCAGGGCGAGATATCGTTGCAGCACGGCTTCCTGTTCGTGCACCAAAGATGCGCCGCGCTGCCCTTGCTCCGATTGTTTTTTGAGCATATCAATGACGAGTGCCGGTGCCGCCGCATCGAACTCCATGCCGATCCGGTACGACCGCGCATCCTCGCTGCGCTTGTAGCGCACCGTGCCTTTGATATTTCGACCGTTCCACCGCACCTGGATATCCGGACCTGTGCTCACGGGCTGATTCACCAGCAGCTGCATGCCGCGCGTGGAGATGTCGCGAATTTGCACCGCCCACGTCGGGCCTCCTATTCCGGCCCCCGTAATGATCTGTGCCGGCTGGTTCACCAGGTAGCGGCGTTCTTTGCGAAGTTCGGCCGGACGTGCGGGCATCATCCCACGGAACGGATCGGTATCGCGGTCGAGAGACAAGTGCATTCCTGAATTCATGAAGTCACGTCACTTAGTGCAATTTCCAAGCCACAGTGTATCCGTGAAATCGGTTCTCGGAGATCAATAACTTGGCGGCAGAAAGAAGTGTTATCTCATGGCAACTGGCCTGACAAAATGTCGTTCGCCGGACAGAATGGCAGGAATCAGATGACTGGCCCGGCAAAGAATTTTGGCTGTATGTGGGCAGCGCGCAGCTGGGCCCAAAGTGGCCGCGATTCTTTCCGCGGTAGAGTCCTGCCGCAGACTGGGCGTACGGTGGCGTGAGGTCAGATTGAAGCTTGATTAGAAAAAAAGGAAGCCGAGGCTTTTGCCTCGGCCTTTGATCGCGATCACAAACCGCTTACCGCGCGCTACCTCAGCGTCAGAGCGCCGTTCGTGTTCGTGCCGAAACCGAACCCGACGCCGTCAAAGTTGAGATTGATGTAGCCCAGGTTGGCGCCAGAGACCGTAAAGGGGACGGAGTTCTTCCCGGGCGCAATCGTGATCCCGTTAAAGTTCCCTGTCAAAAGCGACTGCATGACGTAACCCGGAATGGTAAATGTTCCGTCGCTCGCGGATGCGACGCATCGAACCGAGTACACCAGCGTGCCGTTGGCATCGCTGGAGCTGAACACCCGGATAATGACATTTCCGGTGCCGCCTCCTGTCCAACTGACCGGCAATCCGTTGGTTTTAGTCACTGTCGCGCCGGAGGTTGGGCTAGTCAAACTCAGCGCGGGCGGAACCGTGATGTTCGCGGTGAAAGGCCCGATATCCTTTCCTCCGTTTCCGGTGACGGTGTAAGTGCCAGGAACCAGAAACGCCCCTGTCGGGCTGAGCGTTGCCTTGGATTCTCCAGGGACACCCGTCACTGCCACCGTTCCGTTCGGTCCTTTTACCGTGAAACTGGTGCCGCCGTCGAACAGAATAAGGTCATTGCTGGAAACCGGGGGATCCAATCCTGGATTCCCATTGTTGAAGGCCAGACACGTACCAGCCGGCTGCTCATCGGCCCAGCCAAGGACGAATGGCACAATCGCCGTATTAAACGGAACCTTAAATAAATCGATTTGGGCGTTATCCCCATAGCCGGTGCCGGGAAAATTGTAGAATTTCTGCAACTCGACGTTGGCAATGTTGAAAATTCCAGTCGTTGCAAATTGTTGCGTCGACGTCGACACTATCGCGGGGTCATTGGGGCTGCAATCGCGCCCGCTTTTTGCGATGGGGAGAACGGTGCTGTTGCTGATCGTGCTCAACACGCCGGGGACGGTGATCCGAGCCACCAACGGCACGGCGCAACCGGTGGGAGCCGTGCTCGGAACCGTAAAAACGACCTGATCCTCGCCGACGCAGCAACCCGACCGCCCCGCGTAGATTACCTGCGCCTGCACACCGCCCACATAGATGGCTATTGGAACGCTCGCTAGCATGTTCTGCCCCAAACCGGCGCCGGCAAGCTCGTCTCCGCTAACCGCGCCTAATCCCGTCCCCCACAGAATGAGCGTGTCGCCGGGATTGGCCGCCCCACACGAGGTGAACGATCCTCCACAACCAGTCACCCTGTTGGCCGAAACCAGGCTGAAGTCGGGGTTGGTGATGATGGCAGGTCCCAAGCCGCTCGAATCGAGGGTCAGGATTCCGAAGCTGCTGTTGGCTATGCCGTGTCCCGACGGGCCGCTAGTCTGGCCGTTGTAGGTGACCGTGATGCTGAGACCCGAAGTCGTGGGTATGCTCGACGGCAGAAGAGCGGCCACCTGCTTGTCCGATGTGTAATACATCGGCGCCTGGACGGTGGTTGCGCCGGAAGTTATGTTTACCGACGTGCCGGCCAGAGTGGTGCTCGCGAATGCAGTGGGAGCGAAGGTGAGGGTGGCGGGCCCCAAGCCGCTTCCGAAGATGACAAAAACCTCGCCCGGCGCGAGCGGATGCCCAACCGTAATGTTGCTGGCGGCGTCCGCGATACCTGTGATGACGGGGGCCGCCGAAGCCCGCGGTACTGCCGCGGAAACCAGAAAAAGGAAAGTTGCCAGCGGAACGCCATACCGCTGGACCTTGGAATGACGCATTCGAAGCGCGGGACGCGCCTCCGATTGAGAGCTGAAAATTACGGCTAGACCTTTCATCGCATTGCAACTGTGCATGGCTTCTGATGTTCTCCTGTTGGTTTTTCAGACCGGAGGTCCGGTCCAAACCGCGGACTCAGATGATCCGGAATTCCGTTCTTGCGTTATTGATTGCGAGAGGTTTCCACAACTTCCGCCAATCTCGGCTCAGTTCTTCGTGCTTCATACAATAAGGCGCGGTCAGTTTATCGAGCTGGCGCTCCCATGCCCTGACCGCACATTCACTGCTTCGTCTCTCAGCGGTTTTTAACGGATCGGGACGGCTAAGAATTAGCTTGGGGTGTATCGGATTTCTCTCAAGGAGTGCTTTGACTATTTCTTGTAACTTCCATGAGTACCGAAAGTAATGGAGAAAAGTACCGTCGGTTTTGGTTCTTGACACACTAACTGAATTTAGTTAAAGCTATTACATACTTTAAGGTCTGTATATCGTTTATACGGGCGCTCTCGGACGATTCCGCATTCTTGGGTCGCTCGCCCCCGACGCTCCCACTGCCTAGTGGGACACGCTCCCGCCACGACGTACTCCATCTGTGTGTCAGGAGGATTGACCGATGAATAGAAGAACCTTCATGCAAGCGACCGCAGGCGCGGCCGCGTTTCTGGCCGCCAGACGCTATGCCTATGCGTTCTATCAGAGCTCACCGCTCGCCAAATTTGTACAGCCGATGCGTGGCGTCGGCCCCGGCGGCATTCCAGTGGCATTGCCGGATGGGACGGCAGCTCCAGTTACCGGAGCGACGCACTATACCTTCAGGATTGGCCAGTTCACTGATCAACTTCACCCCGCTCTGGGGCTGACCAACCTGTGGGGTTACAGCCCCGCGGCGGCACTAGGCGAAGGTGCTTACCCCACGCGGCATCTCGGCGGCATTATCGTCGCTCAAAGAGGCGTGCCAATCCAACTGACCTTCACCAACAATCTTCCGCCCACCCACATACTTCCCGTGGATGTCACCAACATGGCTATGGCCGTCGGCGGCTTTCCCGATGCTGCCGCGAAGTTTGGCGGGAATGGATTTAATGCCGCGTGTGTTCACCTTCATGGCGGGTTTGTACCGTGGATCAGCGATGGCGGACCCATGGCCTGGTTCACACCCGCCGGCTCGGGCGGAAATTACGGGCCGTCCATTGCGAACGCGAACAATAACTTTTACAAATTGCTCAACCCTGGGTTACTACCCGGACAAGCCGAGTATTACTACGGGAATGCGCAGAGCGCGCGCATGATGTGGTATCACGACCACGCGCACGACATCACCCGCCTGAATGCCTATGCGGGCATTGCCAGCGCCTACATCATTCGCGATACGTTTGAAGCCAATCTACGGAACCAGGGGCTGCCGGACTTTGTGGAAAATGGCGGGCGCGAGATTCCACTGGTCATTCAGGACAAGATCTTTGTCGGATCTAACATCGCGACCCTTGATCCTACTTGGCAAGGCTCCAAAGCGCCCGGCAGTCTCTGGTATCCCCATGTTTACGAGAAGAATCGGTGGAAATTTAGCGGCGGCGGCAGCACTCCGCCTATTCCCGATCCATCGTGCATTCCGGAGTATTTCGCCGATACTATGCTTGCCAATGGCACGGTGTACCCGGAAGCCACCGTGGAAGCGCGCCGTTACCGTCTGCGGGTTCTCAACGCTACCCAGGCGCGGTTCCTGAACTTACAGCTTTATGTCGATGATGGCAGCGCGGACGGCATTACGCTCAATGCTGCGACTCTGGCGCCTACCAACGCGAAAGGCCCGGATTTCCTGGTCATCGGGACCGAGGGCGGGTTCCTTGCCAAGCCGGTAAATGTCCCCTCCAATGTTCCGTTCAACCCAGTCACTATGAAAGGAAGCCTTCTGACCGGTCCGGCGGAACGATGGGATATTCTGGTGGACTTTAGTGCGTTTGTCGGCAAGAAAGTAATTCTCTACAACGATGCGCCCGCGCCGTTCCCCATGGGCGACCCGCGCAACGATTACTTCCCTGGCGCGCCGAAGAACCCGACCATCACCACCCCGGGCTTCGGACCCAATACGCGTCAGATCATGCGGTTCAACGTCGTTGCGGCGACCAGTGTCGATCCACCTCTGGCGATTAACACATCCACCGATCTGACAGCCGGCATTGATCCATCCCTGGTAGGGACCTTTACCACCAGTCCGCTGCCGCCGCCACCCGGCGTACCGGTCCGTATTCTCACGCTCAACGAAGATTACGACACCTGGGGCCGCTTGGTCCAACGCATGGGAACCAATGTTCAAGCAGGGAAGGGCGGTGGCAACACCTTCGGGCGGAACTACATGGATGCTTCGACGGAGAACCCGCTGGCCGGTTCTACCGAGGTGTGGCAAATCGTCAATACTACCGCCGACGCTCATCCCATGCACTTCCATCTGGTTAACGTGCAGGTGCTACAGCGTCAGCCTTATAACTCCTTCGGTCCAACTGCGGGGACTGCGATGCCGAACTACAACGGCCCAGCGACCGGACCCGAGCCCACGGAATTGGGATGGAAAGAGGTAGTCAAGATGTACCCCGGCACCGTCACCACCGTAATCATGAGGTTCGACCTGCCGGCCAATCCGGCCGGAATCGCCTCCATGCCAAACAGCCTGAGCCCAACCCTGGGCGCGTCGGGAAAAGAGTACGTGTGGCACTGCCACATTCTCGAGCACGAAGAGCACGACATGATGCGACCCCTGGTCGTCCTCTAGCAAACCTGGAGAGCAGGCACACATGGCGCCGTTCGGCAAGAGCTAAGCGGCGCCTAGAATTTTCTCCAGATGTTGCTGGGCAATGCCGTCTACTTCTACAACCTTGAGCCGCGCCGTCGTTCCGCTGACAATGCGGACGCGAGAGCGGGGAACGCCGCTCAGTTCAGAGAAAAAACGCACGCACTCATCGTTCGCTTTACCATCCACGGGCGGCGCAGCGAGATCGAGCTTATAGGCATCCCTGAATCGACCTGTGACGCCCGTGCGCCTGGCGCGCGGATGCACTTTCACCGTGACGCGTGCCATCGGATCTGCGCTCTGAGATTGGCGACGCCCGCCGCCACGCGCCGGTCTATCACTTCGAAGGCAATGGCGTCATCCAGCCAGTCGTGGCTGGTGCCATCGGCGTTCTGTGTGGCCACCGTGAGCGTGTACGTCTGCGGTGTCAGCCAGCATTCCATTTGGAATTCCACTTCCAACTCGTCTCCTGCCTGGAAATCGCCCAGCGAGAGTTGTTCGATGCGCGTGTTGGTGCCATAGACTTCGAGACCGATTCGCGTACGAATCAGGATTCCGACCATGGGGTCGGGCCTGGCGCTGTGAAAACGTGAGCGCACCCGGACCGTGATGCACTCGCCGCTGGTCACCGCGCTTACCGGCTCGCCTCGCGCGTTCAGGATTTCAATGGCGACCACTTCGCTCGATCCGTCGCCGTGGCGAAAACTGGCCTGCACGCGGTCCTCTTTTTGAATTTGCGGCGCCTGCTGTTCCAGCACCAGCCCGATGTAGCGGTTAATCACATCGCGCGGCGTGCCCTCCGCCTCGATGCGCCCGTGCAGCAACAAAATGGCGCGGTCGGAGAGTTGCTTCACCAACCCCAAGTCGTGCGACACGAACAGAACCGTCACCTTCCGGTCGCGCAATTCCTGAAATTTCCGCACGCATCGGTTTGCGAATACCGCGTCGCCTACCGCCAAGGCTTCATCCACAATCAAGATCTCCGGGTCTACGTGAATCGCCGTTGCAAACGCGAGGCGCACGTACATGCCAGTGGAGTATTCCTTCACCGGACGCTCGATGAATTCGCCGATTTCGGCGAAGGCTTCAATTGCAGGGAGGGCTTTGTCGATCTCGGCCCGGCTCAGCCCCAGAATCTCTCCGTTCAGATAGACGTTCTCCCGGCCCGTGAATTCCGGATTGAATCCGGCGCCGAGCTCCAGCAGCGCCGCAATGCGCCCGCGCGCCACCACGCGTCCCGACGTCGGTTGCAGGATGCCACAGACAATCTGCAGCAGCGTGCTCTTGCCGCACCCATTCGGCCCCACCACGCCCAGCGTTTCGCCTTTCTCCAGCTGAAAACTGATATCGCGGAGGGCCCAGAAATCGGTGTGCCGCGGTGGGCTGCCGGGAATCAGTTCGCGCAGCCGGTCCACCGGCCGCGGATACAACCGGTAAAGTTTCGAGACGTTTTGAACGAGGACCAAATCTGATTCTAGTCGGTCCGTGTTAGATCTGAAGGGATGACCCACGTGACTGACCGGATATTCTCGGCCCGGCTGGATTGCCACTACCTCCTGCAAGCGCCGGAAGTTGTGAACCGTGACTCGCCGCTGGTTGTGACGCTCCACGGCTTCGGCATGAATCCGGAGATCATGTTACAGCTCACCGCGCGGCTGTTCGACACCCCGCCGGTAATTGTTTCCCTGCAAGGCCCATACCCATTCTTTCTTCCCACTCCGGCTCGGGACGTTGGCTACGGTTGGATCACCAGCCGGTATTCCGCCGAATCGGTCCGCCTGCATCATGACATGGTTTCGCATGTCCTCGAGGAGGCCGGCGCGCAGTTCGGGATCCCCCCGGCGCGGCGCGTGCTGGCCGGCTTCTCCCAGCCGGTTGGTCTCAACTATCGTTTCGCGGCAACCTGTCCCGGCGCGGTGCGCGGTGTGATCGCAATTTGCGGCGGCCTGCCGGGCGACTGGGAGACCGGCGCATACCAGCCTGTGAATGCGGCCCTCTTACACATCGCGCGCCGCCAGGATGAATACTACAAACCCGACGTCACCGGACTCTATCCGGAGAGGCTGCGCCGCCGCGCCGGCGATGTGGAGTTTCATCTGATCGACGGCGGCCACCAGATGCCGTCCACCGGCCGCCAATATGTGGCCCCCTGGCTCCAGCGAATCCTCGCGCCGTAGTTGCTACTCGTCCCTCAAGGCAATCGCAGGATCGATCCGCGTCGCCCGATGCGCGGGAAGCCAGCACGCAACGATGGCGGCCAGAATCAAAATCGAGGGCACCAGAATGAACGTCAACGCATCGCGCGCGCTGGTCACAAACAGCAGGCTCTGCACCGCGCGCGAAGCGCCCAGTGCGATCAGCAGGCCCGCTACCACGCCCACTGTGACCACCGCCAGACCCTGCCGCAGAATCAGGACCTGGACATCGGCCGCGGTCGCACCTAATGCCATGCGCACGCCCATTTCGCGTACTCTCTGATTCACCGAATAGGAGACCACTCCATACACGCCCAACGTCGCCAGCACCAGGCCGAGAATTCCGAATACCGTCAGCAGGCCGGCCGAAAGTCGCGGCGCCCACAAGGACGCACCGATCACCGCGGCCACCGTATCGGACCGCAGCAGCAGGTTCGGATCGAGCGCCTGCACCTGGCGTCTGACCGTGGCTTCCAACGCTTCCGGATTCCCTGGGCTCCGGAACACCACCGTCGTGGGGCTGTCGTATTCCTGCAGCATGGATGTGTAAAACAAGGCAAGCGGCTTCTCGCCCAGAGCGAGATAATTCGCATTCCGCGAAACACCGATGACCTCCACCGGCGTATCGCTGCCGGAGAACCGGACTCGCTTCCCAACGGGGTCCTGATTCGGCCAGAAGCGCGCGGCTGCCGCCTCGTTGATTATCGCTACCCGCGGCGAATCCTCCGTATCCTCTGGGCTGAAGTCCCTGCCGCGGAGCAGGGAAATGCCCGTGGCCGCAAAATAGTTCGGGGAAACCGAACTGGCCAGCACCAGCCGGCCTTGCCCGGGACGCGGATCTTCGTCGGCGAGCACTGTCTGCGAGAATCGCACCAGGAACATGGGATCGCGCGAGAGCGCCACCGAACTCACGCCCGGAATTCGGGCTACCTGCTCCAGAACCTGCCGTTGGAACGCGTGGCCTCGCTCGCGGCTGTAGCTGCGTTCCGCCATATCAAACGAGACGGTGCCCAGGTGGCCGGCATCGAAGCCGGGATTGATCTCTTCGGCATTTCGCAAGCTGCGAATGAAAAGCCCTGCTCCGATTAACGCCACCACCGAGAGCGCCACCTGCGACGCGACTAGCAGAGAACGGGGCCGCCGGTGGCCGGGCCCCGATGCCTGCTGGCTGGCCCGCTCCTTCAAATCCGTTGCCAGATCTGGATTCGTCGCGCGCAGCGCCGGAAATAAACTGAAGATCATGCCGGTGAGCAGGGAAACCAGCAGCGTGAATCCAAGCACCCGCCCATCCAATTCGATGTGGAACGTGGCGGCCCGGAACGAGGGCGGCCGCAGCGCCCACAAGCCGGCGGACGCCCACCGCGACAACAGAAGCCCAAGCCCGCCTCCGCTTAACGCAAGCACGGTGCCTTCCGCCACAAGCTGGCGGATCAGCCGCCCGCGGCTGGCCCCCAGTGCCACTCGCACTGCGATTTCCTTATTCCGGCCCGCCGCCCGCGCCAGTAAAAGATTTGCCACGTTCGCGCACGAAATCAGCAGGATCAACGCGGACACCACCATGAGCACCGTTCCCGACGTGGTCAGGGTGGCGCGTTCCGCATGGGGCGTTCCCACCTCGTTTAACGGAACCAGCTTGAGTCGGCGGCCTTCGTTGTCCCGCGGATATTGTCTCTCCAGGTCCTGAGCAAGCGCCTGGATCTCCGCTTCGGCCCGCTCGAAAAGGACGCCCGGGTTTAACCGGCCCGCGACGGTGAACACGGGCCGCCGCCGCTCATCGATCCACGTCACCTTCGGGTAGATCCGTCGAAACGCCGCCACCGGAATCCAGACGTCGGTTGGATTCAGAAGGTTCAGCCCGGCAAAACCCGGAGGCGCCACGCCCACCACCTGAAATGGATTGCCGTTTATCCCCAGAGTCCGGCCAGTCACCCGCACGCTGCCGCCGAATTCGCGCATCCACAAAGCGTGGCTGATCACAACCACCAGTTGCGCGCCTCCTGCCGTATCTTCCTCGGGTCGGAACCCGCGACCGACCGCCGGCGGTACTCCCAGCGCATCGAAATAATTCCCGGACACGATCTGCAAGGTCAACGGCTGCGGATCTCCCAAATCGGTAAGGCTGCCACGGATGGGGGCATACGCAAGCAGGGAAGAAAACGATTGGTTGTGGTCCCTGTAGTCGCGATAGTTCGGATACGAGCAGCCCAGATATCCAGGCAGCCGCGCGTCCAGAGTAACGATGCTCGCCAGGCGGTCGAGGTCCCTCACTGGCAGGGGCTGCAGAAATATCGCATTGATGAAGGTGAAGATAGTGGTGTTCAGCCCGATCCCTAGTGCGAGCGACAGGATCGCGGCGGTAGCAAATCCGCGATTCTTGACCAGGGCCAATACGCTGTGACGGAGATCTTCGATCACCTGACGCGCTCCAAACGAGTGATTAGTAGAATACCATCGGAACACCCTTGCGCCGCGGGTGATCCAACGGAGCCGCCATTGGTGGTTTTCGGCCACTTTCCCGCTTGAGCGTTTCTTGCAGCACATAGAAAGTAAAGAGAATTCTGTTTGGCCCGAGCCGTGCCTTATTTGGGGCGGAGTTCGGGAGTTCATATGCGACGCACATCTCCACAGCGGTTCTGGAGCTGGGCCGGAATGCTGATTCTGGCCGGCAGCAGCCTGGTCGCTCCAGCTCGCGCGCAAGACCCCGACGATCAAAGGCGCGGTGTGGCCCGCGTGAGTGTCGTGCAGGGTGACGTGTCCGTCCAGCGCGGCAATTCCGGCGATTGGGTATCCGCGACAGTAAATACGCCCTTGATGACAGACGACCGCTTAGCCACCGGCACGAATTCCCGCGCCGAGATCCAGTTTGACGGAGCGAATCTGCTGCGGGTCGGCGGGGACGCCGAGGTGGCCCTCACCCAACTGGAATCGGGCCGCTATCAGATGGCGGTTGCGCGCGGGACCGTAACTTATCGCGTGCTTAGGAATTCCAATATCGATATTGAAGTGGATACTCCAAGCGTTTCGGTAAGGCCTTCAAGGCAAGGTGCTTATCGAATCGCAGTGACGGATGCCGGCGAAACCGAGGTGACCGCGCGGAGCGGGGAAGTGGAAGTCTTCTCTCCCCATGGCTCACAATGGGTTCGCGCTGGCCAGACGTTGATGGCGCGCGGCTCGGCTTCGGATCCCGAGTTTCAAATGGTGCGTGCGCTTCCGTCGGACGAATGGGATCGCTGGAATGAGAATCGAGATCAAACGTTCACTCGATCCGCCAGCAATCAATATGTCGGACCGGGCATCTACGGAGTGGAAGATCTCGATCCCTACGGAAATTGGGTGAATGTCCCCGGCTATGGATACGCCTGGCATCCGCTTGTGGTCGAAGATTGGGCTCCCTACCGGCAAGGCCGCTGGGTGTGGGAAGACTGGTATGGATGGACTTGGGTCAGCTACGAGCCTTGGGGCTGGGCACCCTATCATTACGGGCGCTGGTTCAACGAACCGGGATACGGCTGGTGCTGGTATCCCGGAATCATTGGCGTCCGCCATTATTGGTCGCCGGCTTTGGTGGCGTTTTTCGGATTCGGCGGTGGTGGCGGTGTCAGCTTCGGTCTAGGTAATGTCGGCTGGGTCCCGCTGGCCCCTTACGAAGTGTTTCACCCCTGGTGGGGCCGCGGTTATTATGGCGGGGCAGGGTACATCAACCGTTCCGTCAACATTACGAACGTAAACATCACAAATGTTTATAGAAATGCGCGTGCCAGAAATGGCTTCACAGCGGTGAGCGGGTCGGATTTCCAGGCTGGACGCTTCAACAACTTTGTTCGCGCGAACGGGGATCAGTTGCGGACGGCGAGCGCAGTACGCGGACCGATGCCGATCGCGCCTGACCGCGCGCACTTGCAATTCTCGGAGCGCCAGACGGCGTTTGTCCCGCGGTCGACCGGTAATACGCGGTTCTTCACGCGCGAGCAGCCGAACCCGGCGCCGCGGACCTCGTTCAACGAGCAGCGGCGCGGTTTCGGCGCGCCTGGTGCGGTGCCGGAATCCGGTATCGCTAGCCGCGGGTCCTTTAACCAGACCGCGCCTCAGATCGCCCGGCCGCCAGCTCCGCAGCAGGCGCCCGCGTTGCGGAATGAGGGTGGATGGAATCGTTTTGGCGATCCGCATAGCAACCAATCTGCGTCGCGCACGGAAACCGTGGCGCCGCCAGCCAACCGGGGGTGGAACCGTTTCGGCGGCGAGACGAATACCGTGCCGAGGACGGAAGCACCGCGGTACGAACCACCCCGGAGTGAAGCGCCGCAACCCCGGCAGGAATTTCGCGGGCAGCCATCTTTCGCTGGCGAAAGACAACAGCCGGAAATTCGCAATCAGCCGCAGCCCTCGTTCGGCGGCGGAAATCCGCAGCCTCGCTACGAGGCGCCACCCCGGTCGCAATCATTACCGATCTCGCCACCCGTATTCCGGGATCGGCCAAACGGTGGCAGTGCAGGCGGCGGATACAGCCCGCCTCGCGGCAATGGCGGCGGTGGATTCAGCGCACCACGCGGCGGCGGCTCGCGCAATGAAGGCGGGTCCCGCAACGGTGGTGGTGGGGGCGACAACCGGGGAGGCGGCCGCAACCGTTAAGGATTCCGAGAGCATCAGTTTCTTCCCATAGGCCCGGTCCCAATTCAGCGTGGGGCCGGGCCGCTTTTTGCGTTTCTCGCAAAGT
>CAZKQQ010000045.1:0-6212 GCA_964554945.1 uncultured Solibacteraceae bacterium
ATCTTAAATAAAGATGTCTTGCCTACCTGCGGCAGGCCGAACACTGGCAAGGAACAGGCCCACCCAGGCTGTTATGCGAATCGAATCATCCATCAACTTCAAAAGTTTCAGCTTGGGTTGGGGGACACAGCGGGAAATCGAAGGCAGCAAGTTGAAAAAGTAAAGCCATACGAACGTGTGAAGGGCCATCACTGCGCGATGAGAGGCACCGAACCAGCCGAGTGTCCAATCCGAATAGAAGAACCCCAGCAGCACGGTGCAAAAGTACCACATGAAAGCCCAAGCCAGTTCTGCGAGACCGATGGGTACGGATTCAGAAAGATGCGCGGTGAGGTTGCGGAGGCTGGGCCAAGGGCGCTGGACGCCCATTTTGTGTTTCACGACGAAGAGGCAGAACGTCGAGACCGCGAACACCGAGCCGCATTCGATGATGCCCAAGTATTCCAGGCGTCCACCCTTGCGGCAAAAGGCAAAAACGACCAGAGTAAACGCGGCTTGCCTCACGATCGAGGCCATGCCAACCCAATGCATCTCGTCGTGGGCCTGAAAGAACCATTGCAGCAAAAACGGCCCGCCAAGAAGGCTCAGGCCGTAAAAGCCCAGCAGCAGCTTGAGTTCTGGAGGCTTGTTGATGACTGCGATAAAGACGCCAAGCCCCACGACCGAGCAGATTGCAAGCAGCAGCCGAAGGCCCGTGATTTCACGCAAAAGCTGGAGAGCACGATCGGGATGCCTGGCGATTTCGCGAGTGCCGTATGCACCCAGACCCAAATCGGCCGGAAGCGTAAAAAAAACCATCACCGCCAGGGTGAATTCCAGAAAGCCGTAATGCTCCGGCCCTAGGATACGGGCCAAGTAGCCAAATGTGGCGAACGTCAGCAGCTTGGCGGTAAGTTCGCCGCCCGATAGAAACAGGAAATTAAAAGCCAGGCGATGTGTCGTCGGGGAAGCCGGTGAAGCAACCCCAACAGCTTTCGAGATTGTGGCGGGTGCGGCGCCCATTACGCGCTACCGCCGGAAGTCTGGATTTTCACCAGGTCTCCGCCGGTTGTGAGTACTTTCTCGTCAGCCCCAAGAGGCCGCGCTCCGCGCCAGACTTTGGCGCCGACCATGGCTCGGACCAGTTGCGCGGGCTGATAGGTAATGCTGGGCCAGAGAAAGACTTCATTCGTGCAATAGCACTCTTTGGCGGCAATGGACTTGCGCAGGGTCTCCGCTTCCGGAGAAGTCCAGATCTCCCAAAAGGTCTTTTCCCGCAGATTGCCGAGAGGCGCATGGGTTTCGCACATGCTCACATCGCCGTTCGAATAGACCACGGCGTTGAGCACGCCGGCGCGGCAGGGTACGAACTGCCGCTGCTCCGATGCGGTCCGCGTCTTGGCCCATTGCAGCATGGGTTCGACAACGGATCCATAACGCCCTTCCTCGCGAGTGGACCAGAGGCGCCGCACATATTCGTAGAGCAGTTGGTATTCGGCTAATGTCGGACCTTGGAGCGATGGGTTCTTGCGGTCGCCGCGGATCAACGCCAGATTGTGGTGGTCCATTCTGGGACAGTTGTCGAAGAGATAGGTCGTCAGGCGCCGGATCTCATCCATGTTGACCGCAGTAGCCGTGGAGATGGAGTGGATCCTCAGCCGGGGGTCGCGGTCCTGAATACGCGCGAGAGCCTCATAGGTCTGCATAGCCTTCGCGAAGGCATTCGGGGATCCACGAAATTTGTCGTGAAATTCTCCCAAACCATCGAGCGAGATTTCAGCTACAAAGAGATCCAGGTCCTTTTCCTTGAGCGTTTCATCGATCTGCTTAACCGTACGGTCGGTAAAAGAACCGTTGGTGGGCACGTAAATCTGGCGCACCTGATTGTGCCTGATAAACTGCCGGCAGATCTCGCCGAACTCCGGGCGCAAGAAGGGCTCACCGCCAGAAAGATTCAGGGTCTCGATGCGGCCGAGCGAGCGAGAAAGCGAGAAAATCTCCTCTTTCGTGAGATCGTCGCGCCGGTTCAGGTTACGCCAGTAGAAGCAGTGCTCGCATTTCTGATTGCAAATGGAGTTAATGAACAGAACCAGAAAAGGCGGCGACGGAACCTGCTGATAATTCCGGCGAGTGATCCGGGCGTGGCGAATAACGCGATCAACGAAATTCATAAAGATCTCTCGTTAATCAGCCGCAGCCGCAAACGCAACCGGCCGCTCGGATGGCATAAACCAGTCACGAGTGAGTGTGAGGGCGGTATTTAAGGGAGTCTGAGGTGTGTAGCCGGTCAAAGCATGCACCTTGGAGATGTCAGGGACCCTGCGCTCCATATCTTCAAATCCTTCCTCATACGCCTTCTCATACGGAACGTAATCGATGCCCACCGGTATGCCGACGGTGGCGATAACACGACGGGCCAATTCTTCGATAGTGACTTCTTCGGGGTTGCCGAGGTTGAATACCTGGCCGATCGCGCGATCGTCATCCGCCAGCATTTGCAGCCAGTGAACGACGTCGGCGACATAGGTGAAGCACCGCGACTGCTGACCGCTTCCGTAGACCGTCAGGTTCTGGCCGTTTAATGCCTGTTTGATGAAACGAGGAACCACCATTCCGTACCGGCCAATCTGGCGCGGTCCGATCGTGTTAAAAAATCGAACAACGACGGTCGGGACTTTGTACTGGCGCCAATAAGCGAGCGCGAGGAACTCATCGACAACCTTGGAACAGGCGTAGCTCCAGCGCGATTTGATCGTAGGGCCGAACACCAGGTCGCCATCCTCGCGAAAAGGCACGGCGGCGGTTTTGCCGTACACTTCCGACGTAGAGGCCACGATCACCTTCTTCTTCTTCTTGGCGGCCATTTTGAGAACTTCTTCCGTCCCGCCAATATTGTTCGTAATCGTTGCGACCGGACTTTCGATTATGTTGAAGACGCCAACCGTGGCGGCCAAATGGAAGATCGTGTCGGCCCGGTCGACCAACTCGGCCAGGACGCCCCGCATAAGGACGCTCTCAGGGATGAATTCCAACCGCGGATTCGACCTTACGGCGGCCAAATTCTCGATGCTTCCGGAGGACAAATCGTCCAGAACAATTACTCGTTGGCCCTTGGCAAGACAGGCCTCAGTCAAATGGGAGCCAATAAATCCGGCTCCGCCTGTGATCAAAACCGTTGACATCCGGCTAAGCTCCTCCGAAACAGTTTTTGCGCTACTAACGCCAAGCACGCCCTCTGCCACTCGGTTGAGGTCAAAACCCTTGTGGAGACAGCGTTTAGCGGCTTCGGCGTCCTAAAGATCCGCCTTGGATTCTAACAATTGGGACGTGGGCCACAGAGGGTTTGGGGGCTCGGGGCCAAGCTCGTACAGCAACGCCTTTGCGTGGGGAGCCGTTATGCTCTGGACGAGACGATAGCCGGCCACGGCTTGCTTCATCTCTGGCGTAAGCTCCGGATTATAGAGGAGTACCACCCAAATGCGCGCGGAGGGATGCGCCGACGCTTCATGGCGAAAGTCTCGGCCGATGAGACGGTACTTTTGCGGGTTGAGGTAGTAAAACAGGGGAGTCTCATAATACGCCTTGCGAACAAAAACCAAATCCCGGGGCCCGATCTGGGGCTGGACCTTGGAGACGAATCCAGTGTAATCGATGGGGTCCACTGTCATGGTTCGATAGGCGGTTACGCTCCCCACGCACGCGGCTGCCAGCAGCAGCGCAAGGGCTGGCACCCAGTTCCTGCGGGGTAATGCAACCAAACCAGCAGCTAACAGAAGCAGCAGATAGGGAACCAGCAACATCAGCCCTCGCTGGTTCAACAGAGGCCGGAACTGGGAAGCGACAATCAGCAGCAGGATTGGGGCGCAACCCAGAAGAATGACCAGTCGGCGCTCGCCGGCGAGATAGCCTCTCCACCGTTCAAAACGCTTGAGTCTGGCCCACCAGTGGTCGAGAGCCAGAGCAGTGATTGCCAGAAGCCCCGGCAAGATCAACAGCCGCCGCGTAAGTCGAATCGTGGCGTGGAGTTGGCCGGCCGGAAGCGCACTCGACATCGAAAGAAAAGTGGCGATCGCCGCTGTCGCCGCCAGAGCCGCCAGGATGTAGGCGCCCACCGCCAATTTCGGCCCACGTGGCGCTTCCGGAGATAGCTCGACGGTGGCCGGCGCCCGCAAGGCTCGAACGCCGCAGATCAGCAACAGAATCGAAACCAGCAGTAGGGCGGGGCGAACTGCCCATGTCCCTATACCCGTTGTCAGCGGCACGGCCGAACCGAAGAAGCCCGACTGGGCGGTAGGCAGCAAGAATCCAAATGAGAAGAACTCTCTTGCATACTGGAATCCGTCGCGGCTCAACTCGGCGACCGGGGTGGCGCTCTGATAGGCCGCGAATGCGATAAATGGAGATCCCAAGATGAGCGCGGTTAATAGAGTCCGGCAGAGGGCGGGCATATGAGACCGGCCCAGTGCATTGCCGAAGGCCCACAGCAAATGCATTGCAAATAAAGCCCAAAAGAAGACGTGAGTCGCAACGCCGGCGAGTATGAGAAGCAGGTAAAGGACTCGAAGAAACCAATGGTGGGTGCCACGAGCAATCAATACGATCAGCAGGGTTGCCGCAAGGCCGAGGAAACAGGCAAGGGAGAACATGCGAGCCACCTGGCTCCAGAAGACGTGGTACCCACTGAGCGCCACTAAGGCTGCCGCCGTAGCCCCGGCGACCGGTCCAATGACAAGCGTGCCCAGTGCGTAAACCAATGTGATGGATAGGGTTCCAAGCACCGCCGAAGGCACTCGCATGGCCCAAAGGCTGGTTCCGGCCACGCGCGTCCATGGCAGCATAAACAAGTAATATCCCGGTGGATGCGTATCAGACGAGAACGTTCCGGTGAGAACGCTGCGCGCCGTAAAGCGCTCGGTCGGCTCGGAAATTCCTTGGGGAAGAGGTATCCGCGGGACGTAGATTTCGGGGTGAGTGACGCTTCTCGCTTCAAGGCCAGAAAACCTGAGCCATCCGCCGAACAGCAGGCTCAAAGCCAAAACAACCAAGGCGTAATGGCGACGCTTTTCTGGATTGGAGATCATAGAACCCATTCATATGGCACGAGCCTTGCCATACAGTGACCGAACCGGATCTGAAGCCTCAAGTGACTTCGGTACCGGCCAAAAGACCAGTACATACAGTACTTTAGGCGCGATCGATCTTTCAGAAAATTGGTGTATCTTTAATAATCGGCGGTTAGTTGCAGTGTCAAAAAAGGGCCGCCGTTTGTGTATTTCGGAGCGCTGCTTGTAACAAAGACAGGTGGCCGAACACTATTGATCGCACGATGAACGTGGGCCGCAGTAACCCGGGAAGCCGGAGCCGACTAATTTCTAGGCATTTAGGAGACGCAGTGGGACAAGTTTTCTGGGGGGAGGACGAGCGCCGTTAGAGCGGTTTTCGCTTCAAAGCAATATGGGACGACGACTCTTCACTTATCCTCTTCTTCTTTTGACGCTTTGCGCCGCGGCAGCCGCTCAAACATTAAGTAAGGCTTCGGCGCAGGTTACCCAGCTCGGACCTAAATTGAATGGCATTCCGCCGGGGGCGATCTCGCAGGCACACTCTTATGTGATTGCCTACAACGGAGAGTCCTACTTCTTTAACCCGCTGGCCGGGATTTCCAATGCCCCCTTTCTTCCGAATGTGTTCAAGCCATTTGGATTCTCGTATGACTCGCACTATTTCCTCTATCTGAAATCGAATGGCCGGTTTCCAGCATTCTCGCTTTACGCCTATGACGTGACTAATGCGACGGAACGAAAACTGACCGGCGATTCCGTTCACCATGCGGTCTGGTCGCCAACGGCGCTGGAGATTGCATACGTATCACTGGACGGGAACGGCGGATTTCATCTTTCCCTGCTCGATCTTCAGACCGGCACTAGTTCCGAGGTGTTCAATGGCTTATTCGATCTGGAGTCGCTCGAATGGTCGCCGGATGGCACTGAACTACTGTATGTTTCGCTAAATCCACTTACTAAGAACTACGTACACGATCCGCAATTCGAACGCGAACTGAACCGGTATCAGGTCAGTAGCCGGAGTACTGCTTCCACTCCGGGCGTGCTGGCGGCACGATTTGATAGGCGCGGCTTAATCCTTGTGGGGAAAACGCCGGTGCAAGGCCAGCGAAATCTGCCCAATCCCAGCTCGGAAGAAATCCACAATTTCGCAGTTACAGATAATGGGAC
>CAZKQQ010000045.1:6222-37887 GCA_964554945.1 uncultured Solibacteraceae bacterium
GTTGGAATGAGGATACACGGTCCTACGAATTTGTCCAGGACGGCGAGATTTACAGGAGCACGGAGGATGGAATCGTGGTCCGCGACTTCCGTGCGGGTAGCGTGCAGTATCGGCTTCTCGCTACGACCCAGGCGACGGCACAGGCCAGTTCTCCGGCTAACTGGAAGATGCCGTTCGAGGGAAACGTATACTTGGTGCAGGGAGGTTCCACGTACGGATCCACGGGCGCCTGCGATGGACGCTCTTGCTTTATTACCTCGCATAACAACCTGCTCGGATATGCTCTCGATTGGCAACAAGTCCCGGCAGATGGCCAGGGAAACACGCATATTCTTGCGATCGGCGATGGCACGGTGGTGGGCACTACCAATACCGTCACGTGCAACACTGGCACTCCAAGCTGCCCCGATTATTCCAGCAGCTGCAACGATCCGAATGCGGGGCTCGGCAATTATGTAAGCATCGCGCATGCGGATGGTTCGTACTCGTTTTACGGACATCTGAAGGCTGGTACAGTTCAGGTCACACCGAACCAGGCAGTCCTTCAAGGAACCTATCTGGCAGACCAGGGCCATAGCGGCGTAGCAGCCAGCTACAACAACTACAATTCGTGCGGGGACCACCTTCATTTCCAGCGCCAGACGAACGCCGCGCCGTGGTCGCAATCCATTCCTACCGATTTCACGGAGCTACCGTGCACGCTGACGTGTACGTCATCGTATCTATCTCAGAATGTCGAAATCACCCAGATGACAGCGGGTGCGCTTTCTGTGACGCTTTCCCCCAGCACAAGTCTCGGTAATGTTACATCGAACGCAAATCGAGTAATCCTAAACGCACCCGCGCCGACGGGCGGAGCGGTAGTCGGGCTCTCGAGCTCAAACAGCTCAGTGGCTTCTGTTCCGGCATCAGTAACTGTGCCGGCGGGCGCTACATCGGCTACGTTCCCGATCACGGCGAATGCAGTGCCAGCCTCCACAGCGGTGATTATTTCCGCCAGCTATTCCGGCAGCAACGCGACGGCGACCTTGACTCTCAACCCCGTTACCATCTCGTGGGTCGCAGTTCAGCCATCGGTAACTGGAGGGTTAACCGCGCAAGCCAACGAAGTCGACCTGAACGCGCCAGCTCCTGCGAATGTCAATATCGCGCTGACGAGTTCCGCTTCGGCGATGGCATCTCCGCCAGCGAGCGTGTCTATACCGGCGGGTGCGAACTCTGCGGCGTTCAGTATCTCGACGACGACGGTAACGACGCCAACGAGCGCAAATATTACAGCCAACGATGGACTGACAAGCATCAGCCAACCCATCACTGTGTACCCGCCGTCGCTGAGCAACATCAGCGCACCGGCGAGTATGCAGGGCGGCAACTCTGTGAATGCGACCGTGAACCTAAATGGTCCGGCGCCGCAGGGCGGGATTGTTGTAAATCTCTCTAGTTCGAACCTGAGCGTCGTTTCGGTGCCCGCGAGCGTCAGCATCGCGGCCGGATCGACCAGCGCACCATTCACCATTGCAGCGAGCACCGTAACTGTAGCGACATCGGTAACGATTACCGCCATGTACGGCGGCGGCAACGCGACGGCCAATATTAACGTGTTGTCCGCCGGACCGAATCTGACCTCAATAACACCGAATAGTGGAGTACAAGGCAAGACCGTCAACGTGACGCTGAATGGCTCCAATTTCATTTCGGGAGCCTCGGTAGTTTCCAGTACGCCCGACATTTCAATCACGAATGTGTCGGTCGTCAGTGCTAGTCAAATCACCGCCACCTTTGCGATCAGCAGCACGGCGGCAGGCGGCTTGGCAAACATTTCGGTGACGACGTCGGGCGGGACCAGCAACACCGTCGGATTTACGGTTCAAATCCCCCTTACAACAGTACGAATCAACTCGGGCGCCTCGGCGGCATACACAGACTCTTTAGGCCGAGTATGGAGTCCTGATCCCAAGAATACCGTTTCTAATTCAAATCCGGTTACTGGCACACCCGACCCGGCGCTCTATCAAACATCACGATTCGGCGATCCGAATTACCTGTTCACTGTTGCGAACGGGAATTATATTGTCAATCTAAAGTTCGATGAAAACGTAGTTTCGCAGCCGGGGCAACGTCTCTTTAATATCGTTATCAATGGTCAGACTGTTCTGCCCAATTTCGATATATTCGCGCAAGCGGGCGCTATGTTCCAGGCTGTCGACAAAGCGTTCCCCGTGACCGTTACGAATAATCAAATTACCATTAATTTAACGACGGTTGTTTACGTTCCCCGTATTTCGGCTGTTGAGATTCTCAGTGTCGCCCCGCCGGCGCCTACAATCACTTCTCTCGCGCCGAATTCCGCCGCTCCGGGAGCCAGCATTCCGGTAACCATCACAGGCACGAATCTCAATGACGATGTGGTTATCAACGGCGGGCCCAATATTGCGATTAATAACGTCAATATCGTTAGTCCGACACAGATCAATGCGACATTCAATGTCTCGGCGGGCGCCAACCCTGCAACCGCAAATGTTGTACTTACTACACCTGGCGGCGTAACTCCGCCTGCAACCTTCACAATCGGCACGCCGGTTCCCGCAATCGCTTCCATTAGCCCGGCTAGTGCGACGCCAGGGGCTATAGTGCCGGTAACAATCACCGGTACCAACTTCGCTTCGGGCGCTACGGTCAGTGCCGGTACTCCAGACATTACTGTAAGTAATGTCAGTGTAAGCAGCGCTACCCAGATCACAGCGACGTTTGGCATCGCATCCAATGCCGTTCTAGGTACAGACAACATCACCGTATCGACTGCTCTCGGCGGAAGCAGCGCCCCAGCCGCATTTACCGTCACAGCGCCCACCCCCACGCTGTCCTCAATAAGTCCGTCGAACGGAATACCGGGCGCCAGCGTTCCCGTGACTCTTAACGGAACGAATTTCAATTCTAGCGCGACAATTGCGATCAGCAATCCAGGAATAGCCGTTTCGAACATCGGCGTGCTCAATGCGACGCAGATCACCGCAACTTTCACCATTGCGGCGAATGCCACGCTTGGAGTAGCCACTGTCAGTGTGACCACGTCTGCCGGCACCACAGGCACCGTCAATTTCAGCGTCGTTCCGCCTTCACCGACTCTTAACTCAATTACTCCGTCAAGCGGCTTCGCCGGCTCGGTAGTCCCGATTACACTGGCTGGCAGCAACTTCATTTCCGGGATGGTGGTCAATACGGGGAGTTCACTCGTAAGCGCCTCGAACCTCGTCATAAACAGCCCAACACAAGCCACTGTCAATCTGACAATAGCGGCCAGCGCTACTCCGGGAAGCATTAACGTTCAAGTAGCTACAGCGGGTGGAACCAGTGCATCCGTATCGTTTACGGTGATGACGTCTACGTTTACGCCAATCCTCGTAAATGCAGGCGCAAGCACCCCGTATACTGACTCCCTGGGCCAGGTATGGAGTGCGGACACAGGGTATAGCGGCGTAACAAATGTCATCAGTTACGCAGGGACGATCAGCAACACAGCGGATCCGGCCTTATACAAAACTTGGCGTTATGGATCACCGATTTATACGTTCACCAATATTCCTAGCGGTAACTATAATGTCACTCTGAAGTTCGATGAAACATTGTACACCGCCCCGGGACAGCGAATATTTAACGTAGCCATCAACGGACAGACGGTATTAAGCAACTACGATATTTTCGCGGCCGCGGGCGCTATGAACAAGGCTGTCGATGCAGTCATACCGGTTTCGGTATCCAACGGGCAGATTGTCATTCAATTCGCGTCAATTGTCCAGGTGGCAAAGATCTGCGCGATTGAGATTGTCAGCGCGGCGCCGAGCACGCCCACGTTGAGTTCGATTTCGCCCGCAAGCGGGACTGCCGGCAGTAGCACCAATGTGACGCTTACGGGGACGAGCTTCGTTTCGGGAGCGACCGTGAGCACGGCTAATCCCGGCATCACGGTGAGCAATGTGGTGGTCGCAAGCAGTACTCAAATTACCGCGACATTGACCATAGCCCCCGGCGCTGCTCAAGGCGCTACGAATGTGACCGTTACAACTCCCGGTGGCACGACGGGGCCGGTTCCATATACAGTGAATCCGCCAGCTCCGACTCTGACCGCCATAAATCCGGCGAGCGGCACCGCGGGAACCAGCGTGAACGTAACGCTCACGGGAACCAACTTCGCTTCGGTCGCAAGCGTGAGCACCAATAATCCGGGCATCACGGTGAGCAACGTGGCGGTTGTAAGCGCGACCCAGATCACGGCCACTTTTGCGATTGGAGCCGGAGCCACTTCAGGCGCTTCCAACGTAACGGTCACCACATCGGGCAGCACTACCACAGCAGTTGTATTCACCGTGAATCCGCCGGCTCCCACGTTGACTTCAATCAGCCCGAGCAGTGGCGCCGCGGGAAGTAGCGTCGGCGTAACGCTCACGGGAACTAGCTTTGTCTCCGGGGCAACGGTAACCACCAATAATCCCGGTATCACAGTAAACAACGTCGTGGTAGGGAGCGCCACACAGATTACAGCGACATTCGTGGTCGCAATCGGGGCCGCTCAGGGCGCCTTCAACGTGACGGTCACGACATCAGGCGGCACCAGCAGTCCGGTCACATTCACAGTCAATCCGTCGGCCGCTACCCTCAGTTCCATAAGTCCCGCGATCGGCACAACCGGAACTAACGTGCCGGTGACGTTGACCGGAACGAATTTTGTTTCGGGCGCGACCGTAAATACAAATAATGCCGGTATTACGGTGAGCAACGTAGTAGTTGTGAGCGCCACCCAGATCACGGCGAGCTTTGCGATCGGCGCGGGAGCCACTTTAGGAGCTTCCAACATAACGGTTTCGGTATCGGGCGCCACCACTACGCCTGTCACATTCACAGTGAATCCGCCGGCACCTGCGCTCAGCTCCATCAGTCCCGCGAGCGGCACAACCGGAACCACCGTGCCGGTGACGTTGACCGGAACGAATTTTGTTTCCGGCGCGACTGTAAATACAAATAATGCCGGCGTTACAGTGAGCAACGTGGTCGTGGTGAACGCGACGCAGATCACGGCGAATTTTGCGATCAGCGCGGGAGCCACTTTGGGCGCCTCCAACGTGACAGTCACGACATCAGGCGGCACCAGCAGTCCGGTCACATTCACACTGAATGCACCGGCCGCTACCCTTAGTTCCGTCAGTCCGGCAAGTGGCACAACCGGAACCACCGTGCCGGTGACGTTGACCGGAACCAATTTTGTTTCGGGCGCGACCGTAAATACGAATAATGCCGGTATTACCGTGAGCAACGTAGTAGTGGTGAGCGCGACCCAGATCACGGCGAGCTTTGCGATTGGCGCGGGAGCCACCTTGGGAGCTTCCAACATAACGGTCACGGTATCGGCCGCCACGACTACGCCAGTCACATTCACAGTGAATCCGCCGGTTCCGACGTTGACTTCGATCAGCCCGGCGGCCGGCCCTGCAGGAAGTAATGTGGGCATAACGCTCACGGGAACTAACTTCATTTCCGGGGCAACGGTGAGCACCACCAATCCTGGGATCACGGTGAGCAACGTGGTCGTGGTGAGCGCGACGCAGATCACGGCGAATTTTGCGATCAGCGCGGGAGCCACTTTGGGCGCTTCCAACGTGACAGTCACCACATCAAGCGGTACAACCGCGGCGGTTGCATTCACTGTCAATCCACCCCCGCCTACGCTGACATCGATCAGTCCGGCCAGTGGGGTCGCAGGAACGAATGTGCCGGTGACTCTGACTGGAACCGCCTTCGCCGCAGGCGCGTCGGTCAGCACCAGCAGCTCTGGCATCGTGGTGAGTAATGTCGTGGTGGTGAGCGCTACTCAAATTACTGCCACATTTGCGATCGCCGGGAGCGCTACTCTCGGAAGCAATACCGTTACCGTGACGACGAGCGGCGGCTCGAGCGGAACCGTATTATTTACAATTAACGCCCCCGCACCAACCTTGAGTTCCATTAACCCGTCCAGCGGCGTACAGGGCGCAAACATCGCGGTCACGCTGACAGGGACGAATTTTAGTAGCGGTGCGATAGTGAACGCCGGTTCGGGCATTACAGTCACCAATGTGACAATTGTCAATCCGACCCAGATTACGGCAACTTTTGGCATTGCACCGAGCGCGACTCTTGGCAATACCAGCGTGACTGTGACGACCAGTGGCGGGGCGAGCGCCGCGGTTGCATTCACGATTACTGCATCGGCGCCTCCAACATTCACGCCGATTCGGGTGAACGCCGGAGGATCGGCAGCCTACACGGACCCGCTCGGACAGATCTGGAGCGCGGACACAGGTTATTCCGGAAGCACGGGAGTGGCGACCAGCACGGTTGCCGTCAACGGGACGCCCGCTCAGACACTCTACCAGACGGGCCGGTTTGGGCCCACCACTAATTCGTCACCGATGCAATATCAATTTACGGTGCCGA
The DNA here is from genome assembly GCA_964554945.1 of uncultured Solibacteraceae bacterium. Taxonomy (GTDB): domain Bacteria; phylum Acidobacteriota; class Terriglobia; order Bryobacterales; family Bryobacteraceae; genus PSRJ01. The sequence goes on from CAZKQQ010000045.1 coordinate 12,691, forward strand.
ATGGTAGCTATGTCGTCACGCTGAAATTCGATGAGCCCAAGTTCACTCAAGCCGGACAACGGATCTTTGATGTTGTAATCAATGGTCAGACCGTGCTTTCGAGATTCGATATCTTCGCGCAAGCGGGAGCGACGTTCCAGGCTATTGATGTTCCAATTCCGGTGAGCGTGACTACGGGGCAGATCACAATACAATTCCTCACGGATTTATCAAACAACACGAGGGTGTGTGGCATTGAGATTGTAAGTGCTCCAGTCGCTGCTCCCACCCTGACTGCAATCACTCCCAGCGTTGGCGCGCACGGAACAAATGTATCAGTCACACTCACGGGGACAAATCTATCCTCGGACTTTGTAGTCAATGCCGGACCGAATATTACGATCAGCAATGTACAGGTGGTTAGCTCGACCCAGGCAACTGCCACATTTGGAATTGCCTCGACTGCAGCGGCCGGTACAGCGAACGTCACTGTAACGACCGAGGGTGGCACGACTCCCCCGTTTGCCTTCACGATACAATGAACGGATGAGATCAGCCTTCCCGAATCAGGTGCAATGAAAATCGCGCACTGGAAGCCGGTGCTCCCGCCTTGTGTGATCGTATCGCTTGGCTTTGCGTTTGGCTTGGCTCCGCTGCTGAGTGGCACATTGTTTTTCACGATGGATAATGCGAGTCAGCACTATCCACAGACAGACTTTCTGGTTGGCGCGCTCAGGCAAGGCAGGATCCCCCCATTGGTGGCCGGATGTGGGAGCAGGGTCACCCGTTGTCGCCGAGGGGCAGGCTGCCCATTATGAGCCGATCCGGCTCATCCTCGCCGCTCTGTTGAGCGCTCCCGCAGCATTTATGACCGAGGTTGGCATCTGCGTGGCGCTCGCCGGGCTCGGAACTTATCTATTCTTGCGAACGCTGAAACTCGGACGCTGGGCATCTACGGCTGGGGCAATTTCACGAGCACTGGTGTCTAACGACGGCCCAGACCCTGACGGGGACGGCCTCCTATGACACGGGGACCAGCGGCACGTTGACTTGACTGTAAATGCAACCCCATCCATTTCTACGAGCTCTCTCATGGCAGACGGGCAGACAAACACAGCCTACACGCAAACGCTAGTGTCACCTGGCGGCACAGAAGCAAGAACATTTTCCGTCACGGCAGGTGCTCTACCGACCGGCCTTACTCTAAGCACATCTGTAGGCACGATTAGCGGCACCCCCACAGTTATTTGCAACTGTACCTTTACTATTACGGTGACAGACGCTAATGGGGTCACTGGGAGTAACGTGTTAGCAATTACAGTGCGGGCACCGCCCAATACTCCTGTTATCACAACGACCACACTGCCAAATGCTACCCAGAACGTAAATTAGTCACAACTTATGACAGCTTCCATTGGTACGCTTCCTTATACTTGGTCAATTAGTGCTGGGGCATTGCCTACCGGATTGAACCTGGGATCGTCTACAGGTATTTATCTCAGGCGCGGCACTTGTAGCAGGCCCCTACTCCTTCACTGTGCAAGTTACTGACATCAACAACAATTCGGCTACTCAAGCCTTCGGTAGCTTTGCCGTTCTGCCTCCTGGAGGGCAAATACAAGGTACGGTTGTCATACAAGTTAGTCAATAAGACCCTCGTTTTTGAAGGACACTCTACGCAGTTGCCACCTGGGCTACAGGATCATGCGATTTCCCGGCGGTAAGAGACGCGGCCACGGTGGCACCCACCCGGATCATCGGATGTTCGATGACGTAATAGAGCAGGACGGGAAGGCCAATCCCGATCATCATTACAGCCATCGGCCGAGCCCACAGCGGAAGACCCAACATGGCGGCAAGCGGAAGCGCGAGCGGATGCGTCAAGTAGATGCCATAGGAGTATTGAGCAATCCGGTGACATCCGTTGGTCAGCCAGGTCCGCGGCAGTTGCTTGGTGCCTGCTATGGCGAGGCCGAGCACGCCGCAGCAAATCCATGCGCGTACCATGCGTGTATCCACCTTGCTTGCGTCTCCGGGGCGACAGAAGACCGCAATCAGGCAGGCCAGCACGGCGGGGAAGACCCAGGCGGGGAATTTGCGAACGGACGGCGCGATCCAGTACGCCAGAATGCCTCCGAGGAAGCAGGGACCAAAGATCACGATGGACGCACGGCTGGGACGAGCGGGCACGTAGAAGGAGGCCCAGACGAATCCCACATAGGCAAGCGCCAGCGAACGCACGCCCCAGCGTCTCACCGCAAAGTAGAGAAACGGCAGCAGGCAGTACATCTCGACTTCGACCGGGAGGCTCCACAGCACATTGAGCAGATACCGGGAGCCGGTAAAGTGGTTGGCCAGTGCGAGATTCGCGAAGAGCTCTGCAGCGCTGATCCGGGCATAGGCAAAGGTCGGCCCGATCGGCAAATGCGCGGCGGCAATTAGGAGTAGGACCGCCATCGACAACGGATAAATGCGGAAAGCGCGCCGAATCGCGAACGAACCGACCAGCCGCCCGCCGGTAAGCGCGGGACTCTCCAGCCGTTCGAGCGATTGCATCAGGACGCAGGCCGTGTGGACGAAGAACAACACCACGCCAAAGCGACCGAGGGCAGGCAGGTCGTAGATGCCAGCCCAAGTCAGCGCGTGATACACCACGACGCAGAGCACCGCGACGGCACGTAGACAGTCAAGATTTGTGGATTTCACTTTCTTTACCATAGCTTCTTCCACGTTCAAGCCTCAACGCCTTTCGTCCCAGAGGCAGTACCAGTACTGCATTTGGCCCACGTGCGCCTCTAATCCCTTTCTCTTTAGTGCCAGACGGAGGAATTCCGTGATCGCAACGATTCGACAGACCCCGTACCTCATCTTTCATCAGCAAAATCGTGGCGTTTTAGCGTGCTATCAGCAGGACCGGGACGTCATCAACGCCCAGATTGACGCGCTCCGTTAGGCGAGCCTGACGATCGGTTCGACCACCGGCGTGATTTCGGGAGGGCGCGTCGGCCGCGGGGAGCCATTCGTTTACGGTCATACAGTTAGTCAATAAGACTCCATCGAAGAGGAAAAGCAAAACATGAAGACAAAAAGTTTGACACTCATTCTGCTCGCGCTATTTACGTCGGCGTTATTCGGACAAGGCTCTGTCACTCTGAACCCTGCCGTGCCTGCTCAGGCGTCAGTGCCGTGCAATGGCACCGCTACTGCAGGCACGGGAGTTGCGGCGGTCACATGCACAATTCAAGGCGATGCTGTGCCGGCTGCGAACATCATCATCTCCTGCCCGCTCGGGACCAATGGCAGCACGGCATCACTGAAGATCTGGTAACGGCCGGAATGAATTGGAGCGCGCCGTTAACACTAAACGGGAATATGATTTCGCTGGCCATCACGCAGCCGGCCGGGGGAGGACCGACCTCCGTAACCATGACCTCCACCGTCAACGGCACCCAGATGCAGACCAAGACGGTGGTGTTCTAATTAGTACCAAGAGGGGAGAAAGCTTTTTCAAACTGCTACTGCTCTTCGCTGCCTTGACTGCCCTGAGTTTTGGACAATCATCATTTACGTGTGCAACGGGTAGCCCTCACTGCATCCAGGTGCAATGGGTGCCTGCTGTTCTTACCCCCGGCGCAGCCACCCCGGATGCCTTCAACATCTACCGCTCTCTCGTGGCAGGGCAGTGCGTCCCAGTGCCGATCTCCGGGAGCTGTCAGATGATTGGGAGCGTGGCGGGGCCTTTACCGTTCTGCGGGCGCCGGCCGGCCGTTCACAGCTGCGGTCCATCCTGGGCATTGTCATGTTCTCAGCGTCTTTCGTAAGACGGTGCACCGGCCCATGGCCCATTCAGTATCCTGTCGCTAACGAGCGTGGGTGTGGGCGGTATGCAACAAAGCTTGGCAGGCCAGGAGTTCCGGAAGTCCGCAGATTTTGCGTCCTGTCCGATCCTTCGAATTGGCACTATTGCCCAGAGTGCAGCCGAGATGCCAGTTAGCCGTATTTTTTCATGGTTTACGTCAAATTCTATGGGACTGGTCTTGAAGATGCATCCGGCTATCGCGTGGTAGACACGACCATAAGGTAATGCGAACCGCTTTTCTTTCAGGACTTTACGGAGCTTTGGCGTGGGTTATCCTCGGCACGACGGCAGGTGTCCTATCCACCGGAGTTCAGTTGTGGTGACACTCAGAGCTTTCTGTGCTCCCTTGGCAATGGCTGCTGTTCGGGCTCCTATTGCTGGTCTATGGAGCGTGCGGGTTTCTTCTAGGCGCCATCTGCGGCGCAGCGCTCTTTCGCGTCCATCAGCGAAATTCATCAGTTCCACAGATCGTTTCGGTGTGGACGCTCTGCTCGGCCTTTTCGCTAAATTTAATGTTCCTGCCGTCCCTCACACGGTCCGAACAAGTTGCCCTTGCTATCGCGCTGGTTCTGGTAGTGGCATTCTCGGCCGCATTGTTTTCGAACCGGCTGAGCATGCGCATCAAGAGCTGGGCCAGTCCGTGGCCAGTCAGTTTACTGCTTGTTGGTGTACCCTGGGTGACCCGCGAGGTGCTGACCGCGAATGATTCCTCGTTGACCAAAGCCGGATTCGCGGCGATTGTTTTTGGAATCGTTGTAATCTTGGGAATTCTCGCTCGGCCGTTGAACAGGCCGGCAGCATTACTTGCGTCAGTGACGGTGGTGTGCGCTGTATTCGGCATTTCGGCGACGCTCGTTAACCCTGAGCCTTCGATTCGAGTGGAAGGCCGCGCAAGATCGTCGCCTGACAAACCGAATGTGCTACTGATTGTGATGGATACGGTTCGCGCTGACCATATGAGCATCTATGGTTATCCACGCGACACCACTCCACGTTTGCGCGACTTCGGCAATGCCGCTACGATCTACACGCGCGCGATTGCCGGTTCGGATTTCACGCTGGCGTCGCACGCAGCGATGTTCACAGGACTCTATCCGGACTGGAACGGCGCCATCCAGTCCACGTCTGGCAATCTCATTGCGGTTCCGATCAATAATCAGCACGCGACCGTAGCGGACCTTCTAGGATCACTCGGATACTGGACGGCTGAAGTTGGCGCGAATTACGGGTTTCTTGCACCCTGGACAGGTCTTACACATGGCTTCGCGCTGTCGGAACTAAGAGGTCCCGTGGATCTTTCGAGTTACGAGCGGCCCTACTATTTGCGAGAGGGTGTCAGGCGAGTGTTGGGACGGTATGTCAATTTTGCGAATCTGGATCGATCTGCAATGACGGCGCAGGACATTAACCAGCGCGCCCTAAAGGTGCTCAACCAGGCACATGAGAAGCAAGTTCCGTTTTTTTTGTTTCTCAACTACATGGACGCGCACACACCCTATTTGCCCTCGGCTCCCTTTGACACTCGGTTTGGTGGCGGCATCCGGAAGGTTGCCCGGGCAGCGCTTCACGATTTGAAACTGAAGGTCGACCGCGGCGAGCGGAAACTGCTGCCCGCCGAAGCACGCAATTTGGTCGCGGAATACGACGACGGAATCGCCGAGGAGGATTCGGCCCTAGGGGCTCTGTTTCAGCGGATGCGCGAGATGCACATCTACGATCAGACGCTCATAATCGTTACATCCGATCATGGGGACACCTTTGGAGAACATGATTTAATGGACCATTTCGTGGGCTTCGTCTACCAGGAGTTGGTCCACGTTACTCTTCTAATCAAGTATCCGGGTCAGCGGAGCGCCGCGCGTTCGCACGATTGGGTCAGTCACGTGGATTTCCTCCCGACGATCCTGGAGTGTGTTCATGCGCAACTTCCATCGGGGCTTCAGGGCAGGAGCCTTTTGGGACCCGAACCTACCGGCGGAGCAGTCGTGTATTCCCGCGGGACGAGGTCGCCGCTTGTGGGGCTCGGTAACCGGCGCTTCGATGGCCTTCGGCGAGCTGTGTTCAGTCAAGACATGAAACTGATTTCTTCGACGGCAGGACCGCCGGAACTGTACGATCTCAGATTAGATCCACACGAGCAGCACAATGTCTTTGAACCCAACTCTCCGCTCGCTGAGCGGCTTAGCGAGCGCCTTAATAAATGGATCGCTGCGATGCCGCACCCGAAGCGGACGTTGCCCAAATACGACCGGTCAGCCGTAGAACGATTGAAATCGCTGGGATACGTGCAGTAATCCACTTCCTCCGATGGGCTCCATTTACTTTCACGATCCCGCAGATGCGAGGGTCGCCGATGGCCGATGTGAAATCGCTTAAAAATACGGATCAAGCTCGCTTGCGCTACTGGCTAACTCCGCAGACAGTTCGAGAATCCATAGCCGGTTTTATCGGCCTGTGTAATGAGGCGATCATGCGTCATGCCCAGTCACGGACGATTCCCACGGAATCCGATCGAATTTACTGAACGCGATTCGATTCAGATAATCGAAGTATAGTTGCAGGTGGGCCTCGCGGCACCACCAGCGCACAAACGATGAGTAGCCCTTCTCACCCAATTCAGTGCGGAGCCCCGGCGAACTCGAAATCCGTTCCATCGCGGCAACCAACTCCTCATCATTCTGGTAGACAAACCCGCCGCCGCTATCCTGGACAACCTCGGGTAGGGCGCCGAGGTCCCGGACGATGACCGGTGTTTTCCGGGCAAATGCCTCGATGATGATCATGCCGAACGTTTCGAAAGTCACCGAGGGAACAATGCACGCCAGTGCATGGTAATAGAGCGCGCCGAGTTCTTTTTGAGGCAGGGGGCCGAGAAAACGAATTCGTGGATTACCCGCGGCCATCGAGCGCAGCTCCGCCTCATACGCGCCGGTGCCCGCGACGAGCAGGTCGTGGTCGGGCACGCGGTCCCAGAGCGCGATGAGGGTGTGCAGACCTTTGATCTCCTCCAACCGGCCAACGAACAGGAAATATGGTTTTTCTTGAGGACGTGGGCCCGGCTGCTGCCAATCGCCGTCCACGCGATCAATGAAATACGGGAGGTGGGCCACGGGCTTCGGAAACCCCCGCTCCGCATGCATGCCCGCGGTGAATCGGCTCGGCGATACAAACTGGTCGACGTGGCCAGCCATCCGTTCGAGCAGGCCCGTGTAGCGCCAAAGCTGTGGAGGCCGCTTGGCTCTGAGGACGCATTGCAGACACTGGGGACGGTCGCAGGCCTGGCGATTGAACTTCCATAGCACGTGAGTCGGGCAAATGAGCCAGTGTTCGTGCGTGGTGTACATTTTCACGGCTCGGCCCCTTTCGGGTTCGATCGCCAGAATCTCTGGTCCGAGCAGAGAGATGTTGTGGAAATGGATGACATCGTAGGGCCGTTGTCGCAACACATCCAGGATTGCCTTACGTTTCAAATACGGCCGGCCGGTCTGCTGTGTGAGAAGCGGCGATAATCCGTTGAAGCCGCTGCGCAACTCATGGCGTACGACATTGGGGTGTTCAGCGAATTTGACCGGGGGCTCGCCGGCATGCAGGAGGTGATATGAATCCACGCAATGCACGACATCCACATGGTGACCATTTTCGGCCAAAGCATGCGACAGCCTGTACAGGTACATAGCATCGCCGCCGAAGTGATACGGTGGATAAAACGTGGTCAGATGGAGGAAATTGAGGGGTCGTGACATGAGACTTTCCGGATCACATCCATCATCTGACGCGCTGCTTGTTCCCAGGTAAGCCGGCCGGCCGCCTGAAGGCCCTGCTGCCGCATTAGACGCTGGAGCGCTTCTGAAGAAAGAACCTGCTCGAGGGCGCCGGCGATTTCGGCTTGCCGCGGAACGATATGGATCGCTGCTTCACCCAGGAGATTGCCGAGCGGGCTTTCAGTAGTGGCAATTACCGGGCACCCGCAGGCGGCCGCCTCCACAGCCGGCAACCCGAAGCCCTCCATGAGGGAGGGAAGCACCAGCACAGTAGACAAATTCAAGAGGACGACGAGGTCCTCATCCGGCAAGAAGCCCGTGAAGATCACGCGATCCTGCAGCGCCAGTTCTTTGACTCGAGCCGCAATCGTTCCGAAGTAGCTGTGGAACGCATCCCGAGTATGCTCTCCCACCATTACCAGAACGGCATCGGAAAACTCCGGCCGGTCCGCGATCTGAGCAAACGCGCCGAGCAAGGCTTCCAGGTTCTTATGCGGGCTGAAGCCACCCACGTAGGTGACCATGCGCCGCGAGCCGTCGATTCCGGACCGTTGCAGCCGCTCGGTTATTGCCGGGTTTTCCATCGGCCGGAAGATCGGGTCCGCTGCCTCGCTAACAACGAAGACGCGCTCCGGATTTATGCGGAATCGCTGGAGAATACCCTGCCGCGAATAGTCGGAAACTGTTACGAGAGCATCGGCCTGCCAGCGGCCGAGTGCCACTTTAGCTTTCCAGAAGAGGCGCGCACTGAGCCGCGGCACGGTTAATTGCGGAAAGGTCTCCGCGATGACATCGTGCATCATGACCAGCTTACGGGCGCGTCCGAACGCCGGGACGTAACTGTAGATCGTGGGAAACAACAATAGATCAAATTCCGGAGAGGACAATGCGCGCGACATGCGCCACATATCCGCTGCTGAGCGATGGCCGTTAGCCGAGGCAGCGACCACGGTGGGCGTGTCCGGCTGCAGCAGGCGGACCTCGCATTTTTCCGGAGTGGGCTCGACCGGCTCCGTGGAATCGACAAATAGGGTGTACCGATTAGCGGTGTCGGCCGAAATCAAGGCGCGGAGAAGCGCGCGCGCGTGGCGTCCGTAACCGCGGCGGTTATGCCAGCACGTCGCGTCTATGCCGATGCGCATGGCTACGGAGCCGCCTGAGAGTGACCGGCTCGCGTTTCGTCCCAACTGCCCCGAACCGGGCCGGCGACATACCCGGTGAACTCGCCGCATGACCAGGCCAGGGTCAGCGCGACCGACGCGGGAAGCGACTTGATCCACGCGCCGATGAGACGGCGTTTCCGAAATATATCGGCGGCGTTGCGGAGCACGAGCACGCCGGGGGTGACGGGGGCCGCCCTGGCAGGACGGCGAAGTAAACGATCTGAACGGCGCGAACATCGCCTATCGCCGCAGTGCTGTTCGATGATAGCGACGATGGCGCCTTGAGCCGCCTCCACGCCGCACCGCGGCAATTCCGGAACGGTGGCCCGGTCCCCACGATGGATCACCTGTACCCAAGGGAATTTGTCGCCGAGGCGGCTGGCGTATTCCGCCGTACCGCACGGCACAACGATGACTTCCGCCGCGAGCACATGGGCCTGTTCCCAGATCGATTCGAAATACTCATCGATAAACGGGGGACCGACGATCGAGGCGATTACGATGGAAATTCCGGTTGAGTGATCCTTGTTCATTGGGGGCGCCGCTGAGCCCGGCCGCTTCAGGAAGCCTTGCCTTCTTGCGATGCTGCCGCGGCTCGCGTCGCGACGGCGCCGGCAGATACCTCGGCCGGATCGGACTTGGGTTTGACGCCCTTGATTCCTTCCCAGATGATTCGCGCCAGAAAACGCGGACCGTGCCGAAGAGCACTGGATTTCATTTCACCACCGGCGCGCGCACGTTCATGACTGATTACTTCGAGGACGCGGTATCCCTTTCGCATTGAGTTGGCGATGATCTCGATCTCAATTTCGAAATTCTGAGCAGTGTAATGAAAATCCGTAAACACGTCCCGGCGGAAAAGCTTATACCCATTGAGTGCATCGGAAAGGTAGCGTCCGGTGCACAATCCCAGCGTCGCGCTGAGAAAGACGTTTCCGAGCGCCCGTACGTGGTTATATTCCTCGCTGCCGCCGAATACCCGAGAGCCGATTACCAGTCCCACGCCATCACGCATGGCGTTCAAAAATACCGGCATGTCTTCCGGGCGGTGCGAGTAATCGGCATCCATCATCATCAGCAGATCGCCAGTGGCGGCCTCAAACCCGGCGCGTAGGGCGTGTCCTTTCCCCGGTTTGCGCTGGTTCTCAACGACACGCGCGCCACAGGATCGTGCGATCGCGGAGGTCCGGTCTTTCGAATGGTCGTCAACCACGATGACCTCGATACTGTATCCATGCACCTCGGCGATACTTTTGTTTAAGTCTTCCAGAACCCTGCCAAGCGTCTCTTCTTCGTCCTTGGCCGGAATGATTACGCTTACCTTCATCATGCTTGCTGTCTCCTGTTTGCAGCGCGTTTTTCGCCAACCAGTGTCTCGAAGGCCATTAAAGTCCGGAGCCCCACGTCAATTGCGACCGGCTCGAAGCCGTTGCGCAAGAGCACGTCCCGCCCTTGCCGCACGGAACGCAATTGGGAAATCTCGTCCGGGTGGAAGCGGAACTTATCGGCTCCGCGGCGCATGTTAATAAAGAATTCCAATACCCGCAGTATGCGCTGAGGAATTGAAAACCGGGCGGGCCAAAGGAGCACGATCCGGCTCCCGGGTTTCATTATGCGGTGGAACTCCCGCATGATTGCATTAATCTGCTCGTGCGTGAAATGCTCCATCACGCCCACGTTCCAGATTCCATCAATCGAGTCGTCGTGAAACGGTAGGGCGAAGATGTCACCGCAGACTTTGATGTCCATCGCCGGGTGGCATCGTTCGAGGACCGGACGGATCAGATCTACCGCCACCAAAGTACGCGCGCCGTTCCGCTTGTCGATCAGCATCGACGTTTCTGAAGTACCGGAACCGGCCTCCAGCAAGACACCTTGTTTTGCCAGGAAGTGATCGACAAAATAGGCTACAGCCCGCGCGAATACCGCTTTACGGTAAAAACTGAAGAACCGCTGCGAGAAGCTCCCTTGTTTCGTATCCGACCAGTGTTCAGTCCAAGCGATCTCTTCGACCTTCTGTTCCGCCGCGGCCGGCCGCAGATCAAGAATGCCGTTTACTGATCGATACAAGGCCCCACAGCTTCCGCACGGAATCCGGTCCTCGGAAACCGCGATGCTGGACCGGCAGCGCGGACAAGCGAGAGCGGCTGCAAAACTGTCGAGCTGGGGGGACGTAGCCGATGCAGGCATCAATTTGCCTTCGCCGCGACGGCAATGAGTTCAGCCGGCGCAAACAGGGATTCGTTGGTCTTGATCCAGGCGAGAAGCCGGCCGACACCTTCCTCGACGCTGACGCGCGGCTGCCATCCAAAGTCGGCTTTTGCCCTGCTGATATCGCTCACGAAAACCGGCTGATCGCCGGGTCTCCAATCTTCGAACGAACATCCCAGCTTCCGGCCGAAACTCCGGTCTAACATGTCAACGAGTTCCAGCAGCGAAAGAGTGTTTTGGGGGCCACCTCCGATGTTGTAAGCGCGGCCGGTGGTGGTCGCAATGTTGCGGACCCCTGCATCATAGGCCTCGATCAGATCCTCGACAAATAGAATGTCCCGGACCTGTTTGCCGTCCCCGTAAATCGTCACTGGCTTTTCCTGCAAGGCACGAATCGAAAACCATGCCAGCCAACCCTGATCTTCCATGCCGAACTGGCGTGGGCCGTAGATGCAGGATTGCCGGAAAACGATCGTTTTAAGTCCGTAGATCCGCGCGTAATCCAGCACGTACTGATCGCCCGTGCATTTGGAACAACCATACGGCGAATACGCATCGAGCGGGCGTTCCTCGGAGATGCCCCGGGCATGATTCTCATAGCAGTAACGCCCGTTGCGCTCCACAATTCCCAAGTCGGCCATCTTGCCATACACTTTGTTCGTGGAACTATAGACTACGATGGGCTTCGACGTGGCTTGCCGGGCGGCTTCGAGCACATTGAAAGTGCCGAGCGCGTTCACCTCGAAATCATGGCGGGGATCGGTGACTGAGGTCGTTACCGCGACCTGAGCCGCCAGATGAAATACGACATCTGCCCCGTTCACGGCGTCCCGTAGTGGCCCGTGGAGGTCACGAACGTCGGCGCGGATGACTTCCAGATTCCGGCCATGCCGCTGTTTCAGCCACTCCAGGTTCTGTTCCGAACCAGGCCGCGAAAAGTTGTCAACAATCGTGACACGCCGCTGCCGGGAAAGATAATAGTCCGCCAGGTTGCTTCCGATAAACCCGGCACCACCCGTAATAAGACAGTTCGACATTTAGCTACAGCTCCGAAGTTTTAGGTTCAAGAATCGTAATTTCACCGAACAGATATGGATCTTCGCCGCGATCCTTGTCAGGGAGTGGCGATTTGACGGCGCGGATGTGACCGGCCTCCCGGTAATTATCAATTAGCGTTTGACGGATGCCGCTGGATCGCGCCCAAGTGGAATGGTCATACCAGAAATCCTGTTCATGGAAATCGCGCACCAGGATCTTGGCGTACCGTTTTTGGCGAATACGCGACAGAATTCCCGAAAAGTCTCCGGTTTCAGAATAGCCCCGCTCACCGATCGAAGGTGCTCGATCACCCATGACCACCTTGTTCTTCAGGTAGACCCAGGAGCCCGCGTCAAGCAGTACTTTGTTGGCAGGGATGCCTGCGAATTGGGCTTCGATTTCGTTTACGTAGCGGTAAGCATCGGCTGAGACCGGAGTCACAGGAATACGCACCAGACCCATACCGTGAAATGCCAGCGCCAATGCGCAGGTCACCGCTCCAGCGGTGATCCAGTCCTGTATCCGGCCGAGTTCCCACGCCAACGCCAGACGATTCCACATGATTGAGAGCCCTGCCAAAAACCAGACGCCTGCGATCAGGCATCCCGGCCCGATGTGGTTCAGCATCCAGGCAATTCCGCTGGTGTAAGCCTCTGTGGTGATGAGCCCCAGCCAAATAAGCCATGCGCCGAGAAGGCTTGTTGCATGCTTTCCACGCAGCACGGCGGCGCCGCCCAGCAGGCCGCCTGCGAAATATGCCCACGCATCAAGCACGTGTTGAAAGCTTCTCAATGGAGAAACGCCGTGCGCTCCGAGAACGTGGAAGACCCAGTAAAGGAACGGCTCGCCCCAGATGAAGTAGCACGTGCCAATCGCGGCGCCCAAGAGCGCCGCGCTGGTAAAAGCGAAGATGGCCGCGCGCTTCCAGTTGCGTTCAAAGAACAGAAGGAATCCACCATACCACCCCAGCCAAATCATGACGCTCTGCTTCACCAGGAAGCCGAGCGGCGCAACCAGAGTCATGGCGGCAAGCAAACGGGGATTCGGGCGCTCGATATATACCAGCAACAGGTAATAGCCCGTCAGACTAGCTAACTGGGCGAGTGCGTCACCGTTCAGGTTGTGAGTGAACGGATTGGTGATCGAGTTTGTTGCCATTAACAGGAGGAGTCCGTAACGGAGAGCGTTCCATAGCCAGGACTCGCTGTCTTGTCCCACCCCTGCCAGGCGCAGCAGCCGGCGGCAGCAGAGAAGCCCCAGAAACGCTGCCACTGCTGTATAGGCGACTTGAATGGTTCGATACGCCTGAATCGAGCTCGCTTTTCCCACGATCCAAGCCAGCAGGTACGTCAATAACTGGGCGCCCGGTACATAGGTGAAAGAGTCATTGTTTACCTGCGGACTGTAGATCGGATAGCCCACCGAGAACTTGATGGTGTCGTTGACGAAATCGCCTTCCGACCAGATCAGGATATCGGCAGGAAAAAAGACGTAGCTGGCTACCCAGTAGAAATAACATCCGAGCAAGAGCACCGAAGTACCTGCCAGCAAGAGCAACCCCGCCATGCCAGGTTGAGCCTTCCAACGCAAGCGCAGCAGGTAAACGGCGGGAATGGTGACCAGGAGAGCTCCGAAGATGAGCCCTGTAGCTAATACGGCTTTTTCGGGGACAGGAAAAGCAATGTGTACGGCCCGAATAACGAGGGATACCGTTAAGGATGCTGCTAGCACCCCTAGAACCGCCAGTATCAGAGTGCCCGTCGTCCGGGTGGCAATCTCGGGGGAACTTCGCGGCTCTTTGGTTAGTGTCCCGATCGTAGTCATAGATGGAGCAGGCTCGCTCTTCGTACGGGACGCGGTTACCCGCTGCACGCCGGTCCGGCTCCCTTGCAAGTTCCCTGTGACATCGCAAAACGAGTGCCATTCGCGAACTTCGCCGTATCTTTCATTTGTTGCATTTACGCGGCCCGACGGATGTCCGCCGCGGATTATAGCGGCTGCAGGAGAATTAACCGGCTGTTTTCCAAACAATTTGGGTTGATCGCTCGCGTGCCTCGAAGCCAAACAGGCCCGCTGCCGGCGCCCGCTTGGGCGGAACAATGCTCCTAAGCTGCAGATGGAAGAATGACCTCTGGTCCACAAAAACGGGTTCCTCGAGCTCGCCCGGGAAAGAAACCGACGTTTAGGAAACAGGCAGAATTTATCGCCATCGACCAATTTCACCCACCGCGGTATGGGGATATCTCCTTCAACTTCATTAACTTGCTCGACGATAAAAGCTGGACACGAGTTGCAGAAGCGCGCGCGTAAGTGGTTGTCCTTGCGCAAACGAAACTGAAAGGCGATATCGGGAATGTCGGGAGTGATTCATGCAATTGTCAACTATGGCGGATCTATAGCCCCTCGAGGTTGCCCCCGAAAGACTTCGATTGCTCCGCTGGCTGTTTGTCCCGGACCACGGTTCTGGTTTCGTCCTGGATGCCTCGCCATTCTCGAGCTGATCGCTCGGATCTGCTGCAAATGGCAAAAAAAAGTGATCGGTCGGTACGTGGCCTGGTTCGGAACCGCGGGGCTGGGAAGCTGGGACCAGGGTGGCGTATCGGGATTTTGATCAAATCTTTTTCAGGGAGGCAAAGCTCCTCGGACCTTCGCTCCCGGCTCCAACCTTATCTATATTATTGATTCTATTATACTTATTTGAGAAGAACCGGAAAATTTGATTCTGGGCGCGATATTGCCTTTTGTATTCGGAACTGATGGAGCCAAAGTGATGGTATTTCAACTCTCGGAGCTTTCCTCTACTGGGATCGAAGAGTTTGCAAGGCATTATGACGAGCAAGGGTTCTGCGTATTGACGGGCGTTGAGGAAGCGGTCACCAACCATTTTGACGGTGTCTTAGCCGACGTGCTGGAACTGGGAAATGGTGAATTTCAGGAATTGCTGGACCCACGCAGTGCCGCTCGCGTATTTCCGCAAGAGGTCCGGCGCAAATTGGCGCGGGTTCCGACAACCCAGGCACTGACAGAGCGTATTATCGCGGGGCTGAGGCCGGCCTTGCTTCGCCTGCTGGGTCCGATGGCGCATATCAGTAGCTCCTTCCACGCGCAGTTCAAGGGCGGATCAGCGGCCCCGGTAGACCATGGCGGGTATATCGCCGACCTGAACTACATGGAGGTCCATGGAGCCTACTTGCTGCACCAGGACTTTACGGGCGCGTCGCTGCCAACCAGCCCGAGCGCATTGACTGTTTGGGTCGGCCTTAACGAATGTCCGGACTGGAAGCTGCGGTTGTATCCCGGGAGCCACAGGCTAGGGTTGCTTTGCGACCGCTGGTTAAAGCTGGACGACCAACGATTGCAATCTGTTGGCAAGGCGATCGAACTGCAAGCCAAGAGGGGCACAGCGGTGATTTTTAACTCGCTACTACTGCATGGGACGGGTGATTCTGGGCCTCTAAAGCGAGTGAGCTGCGACATTCGATTCTTCCCGGTGTGCGGTTTTCTGCCCACACCTGCTCACTTGCTGGTAGAGAACCCGCGACACTTTTTGGAACACACCCTGTCAACCGAGACCGCCGAGACCCTTCGCGCGCCGCTTTTGGAGGATATGGCTTGGGCTGGTGCGGGTATCACCGAGCACCGTGTCCTGGAACATGCCGCGGAGCACTCGATTTTGAACTGGCCCAACTACTTGACGACTTTGCTGCAGGGCGATCCGATAGGTGCTGTTCGACATCTGGAGCGATTCGCTAACACCAAATTAGGTGTCGACGCTGCCGAGACGTACATTTCCAAGTTCCACGGTTACGCTATTCAAGAAGAACGGGTGCTTCGAATTCGCGAACTTTTGGCCTCGGAGTGTCTTACGGTTACAGGAGAATCCTCGCGATGACAAACACTGAGTCCGGCAGCCAATTCGGCGCCCGGCCATTGGACCTTTCGTTGGTTATGCCTTGTTACAACGAAGAGCAGTGCCTGGCGTTGACCGTGCCGCCGCTGATTCAAACGTTTCAGGAGGCGGATGTCAACCTCGAGTTGATCCTGGTCGATAACGGTTCCACGGATGGTACTTCGACCGTAATCGATTCGTTGATCGCGCGGGGATTGCCCATCGTGAAGGGCGTGGTGCCAGTCAATCAAGGGCAGGGTTTGGGAATCCGGACGGGGCTCAGAATGAGCCGAGCGCCACTAGTTGGTTATCTTTGCGCCGATGGCCAGGTTGCTCCGGAAAGTGTTCTCTTGATTTATCGTGCACTGGACGCGGCTACGCCCCATACGTTGGCCAAGGCGCGCCGTCGCTTCCGGCAGGATAGCTGGATTCGGAGGCTTGTTTCCATCGGTTACAATGCCATCATGCTGGCGCTCTTTCCGGGTATGCCTTCGCTGGACGTTAATGGGAATCCGAAGATCATGCCAGCCGAGGTGCTGCGCACGATGGACCTGACTTCGACCGATTGGTTTCTGGAAGCCGAAATTATGCTGAAAACTCGTCACCTAGGCTTGATGGTGCTCGAGATCGATGTGCCTGGATATCTCCGTAAGGGAGGTAAGTCGAGCGTCCGATTTAAGACGCTAGCGGAATTCATGCGGAACATTGTGATCTACCGGTTTGGGGGATCCTGGAGTTTGTGGCAAAGGAAGGTCGAGGGCAATCCCCTACGGCATTGCAAGCCTACTGAATCCTCTGTGTGAAAGACAAGCCAGCAACTGCGGCAAACGATATTCGGGCCGAGTTAAAATTTGGCATTTTACGGGCGATGACCCTGTTCTTGCTCAGTTAGCACGTCGAAGGACCATCTTCCTCAACATTGAAGACCGGAAATTCAACAGAATTGGTTTCGCCGGTGAAGCACGCCGCCTGCGGAGGCGACCTTCCCGCTCCGAATGGCGGAATCTACAGAGGAGATCCTAAAGGAGCCTTCAGCGACATCACGAAGTTGCGGAAGATGGGTGTATCCCACTCTCGATTCCGAGGGACCAAGAGGGCGATGATCCAGGGCTCACTAAAGCTGATTACTTGGACGGCGGGTCCAACGGTACCGAAGCAGGCTACGAATTCGGGAAAGATGGATCGTGCCACTCTTAACCATCTCAAGTCCTTAGGCTACCTCCAATAATTACAGTGTGAGCTGGCAACCGGACGGTGACTGTGTCTCGGGTGTAGTTGAAAGTTGAGGCGGCGGTTCCCCCCTGATTCTGAATAGAATCGTGGTGGCTAAACCTTGAAAGGGAGAACCGCCGTGAGACGAAATACCATACGATTGACAACTAAGGGAAGGTCGGCGAGCGCAAACTCAGCGAGTTTCTGGGTCCGCAACGGGCAGGCGCTGCTGCCGATGATAGAGTTGATCCAACAGAGCCGTATGGCCATCAATGAACTCATCGACGTGATGGGCCGGGCCAGCATTGAAGCCGTGCTCCAGCTTTCGGCCGTGCAGATCGGCGGACCACCCCAGCAAGGCAAGGCTCGTGTGCAGGACCTGGTATGGCACGGCTCACAACCGGGCCGCGTGAATCTCAAAGAGCGAAAGCTGAAAATGAACAAGCCGCGATTGCGAAACAAAGGTCGCGGCGCGGACAAAGAAGTTCCCATCCCGGCCTATGAAGCCATGCAGCAGAACAGCGCCACGGTCGAGCGTATGCTGGAAATCCTAATGAACGGCGTCTCGACCAGGCGCTACGGCAAAGTCATGCCCGCGATGCCGGATACGGTGGGCGTGTCGCGCTCGGCGGTGAGCCGGGAAACCATCGAAGCTTCCGAGGCGGCGCTGAAGAAGCTGCTGGAGCGGCGCTTCGATAATGTTGAGCTGCTGGTCATCTACATCGATGGGATGCACTTTGGAGATCAACGCTTACTGGCCGCGGTGGGCGGGGACGCTCAGGGCCGTAAACACGTGCTGGCGTTGCGCGAAGGCGCCACCGAAAGCGCCGAGGCGGCCAAGGATCTGCTCCAACACCTAGTCGAGCACGGCGTCGATGAACCAGAAAGATGGCATCGCCAAGTGTCGCCAGATAGCCGGTAGGCTAGAGCACGATTATCCCGAGGCCGCCGCCGCGCTGCTGGAAGGATTGGAAGAATGCTTCACGATTAATCGGCTGGATATCCCGCGCTCGCTGCATCGTTGTTTGGCCACCAGCAACATCGTGGACAATCCCCATTCCGGCGTGCGCAGCCGGACTCGCCGGGTGTGCCGCTGGCGTCCGGGCATGCCGGCGCTGGTCGGCAACTGCGTTCTTGGAAGGAGAAAAATCCTTCCGCAAGATCATGGTTTTCGAGATCCATGGGCTCTGAAAGCGATCCTCGATGGATCGCAGCCAGCCACCCGGCACGCGGTGGCGAATAACCATGAACCGCCGCTATAAACCTCCCACTACGGTCGGGACGCCGTCGGACGGTCGGCGATACCTGGAAAGTTTGTGCGCATCGCGGGCGAGCCCCGGACGCTGGCCGCCTTGTTGCCAGTGGCACCATTCAGATCCGATCGGATCGCGACGGGCCAGTCGTCATGCCAGAGCCCTCATCGGCGATGCTGCTCCTCACGTGCGTAGCTGCGCTCGCGTATATGAAGCGGCGGCGCAGAATTGTTGCCACGCAGAATTCTTGAGCGTAATCCGCGGTAGACCGGATTTACAATTAACGCCGCCCCGCCGACGCTGACCGGCATCAGCCCGCCAGCGGCCGCCCAGGGTGAGAGAACGTGGGTGACGCTCACCATGCGCTTTGTCCCGAAATCACTACCTCCCAGGAAATGGCCTGGCCGTACCGTAGCCAATTGCTTCACCTGCAGCCCACCACACCGCCATCGTCGAGATCGCGGGCAGTATAAGTAGGATGCATCCCAAAGAATAACCAATTCGCCGCGCAGTCAGCACCCGTCCGACGGCGATTAGGCCCGGAATCAGTGGTGACAGCACAAGAAGAGCCGCGCG
Organism: uncultured Solibacteraceae bacterium; assembly: GCA_964554945.1. GTDB lineage: Bacteria > Acidobacteriota > Terriglobia > Bryobacterales > Bryobacteraceae > PSRJ01. Next base: position 31,632 of record CAZKQQ010000045.1, read on the forward strand.
TCGAGCTGGGGAGCTATGCTGCGCTCGCTCTCCCCCAAAGACGCGACCCCACGCAAAGCGTTCGCGCAATTGCTGCCGGAACGTAAGCGGGCCGCGATCGAAGCGCACGACACAGTCAGGTGTAAGCCATAGCTTCTTACCGGCAGCTCGCAATTGCCGGTGCACAGCGGATTCATGATATAGATCGGCCCAGACGTGACGGATCTTCTCCAACTCCGCCCGTTTGTAAGAGACATTCTGGTCCGTCAGGTTGACTGCTTCGCCGGCGTTAAAGTTTCTCTGGTACTTGCCGAAGTCAAAGAGATATAGCGCCCGATGCAAGACCCCGTTGCCGGCGTCTTCCACGGCGCCTCCGATCGCGGCGTAAGGCAGACGATGCGCCTCCGCAATCGCCTCACACCAATTGGAGTCGGGAATGATTGGATCCTCGGTAAGTGCTACGATTTCGCCGCGCGCCGCCGCCAGACCAGCGGCACGCCGGCGGCAGTATACAAGGTGAGCCAACCCTGGATGAGACAAATCTGCACCGGATGGCACCCGTTCTACCGCCACAAATCGGACTGACGGGTATTCCCGGCGGATCTCGTCGACATTGTCAATCCCAGGGCATACGGGAACGACCACCTCCACCGCCGGACCTCGCTGGGCCAACAGCGCCTGAATACATCGACGCAGGTAGCCGCCGCCCATGAGCATGTTGACTACGACGGTCAACGCAGGCTCGTCGTTGCCCCTGCTTGTCTCGGTTCTCATCATTCGGCACAATCGAAGGTTTCGGCTTCGCCTCCGACGGACGGCGCCCTGGACCAGCAGCGCGTCTGCGCCGGTGAATAGCGCCGTGCCGCCGCAGGATAATTTAACATAGCTGGGCATTCGTCGTTCGATATTTGCAACACTGCCCTCCTGAAACTTGTCTTTCCACGTTTACAACTTGGCGAGCAAAGGGGCAGAGGCGAAGCCGGCGGATGAGACGCCGGAACTTCGACTGAAACCTCTGCGGCTTGGCCCGACGGCGCTAATCATCGAACTCCAAGACCTCAGGTTTAAACCAGAAACCTTTAATGTTCGCCTCCAAAACCGAAGCCGAATCCGTAGCCGAATCTTGATCGCGTACGCGTCGTTTTGGGTCTGAGAGTGAGTATCGAATTCAAGGATGTCCTATATTGAGATCCTCTTCGCTACGCTCCAATAGTTCACCTTCTGCCCGGAATGGTGTGCGGCTTCCCTCCGGAACCCTGTTCAGCTTGGCCGGAATCCTCGCCGGAACCCGGCATCGCCTCTCTCAGCAAAAGCCAATGCAAGATTTAATCTATTTATCAAGCCTGGCGCGTCAAGCCTGTACTTGAGGCAAAACACTTCTGGATTCGCATCGTATTCCCGATGTTCTTCGCGCGTCAATGCCTCGGTTATCACCTCAAAACCGGCCAAGCGTTATCACTTCAAAACCGGCCAACGGGACCACACCCGGGACCAGATGATGTTGTACCGTGCCGGCCCCCATTCCGGCAAGTGCTCCGCTTGTCGATGCAGCCGCGCGCCCTACAGGGGGATCGCGCAAGGGGGATTTCAGCGGAGCGCTTTGAAATCCCTCTTGCGGGGGGAGGCGCGCAGTTTGCGCCGTGGGGGGAACCGTCCCCGCCCCGGCTTTCCCCTGGGGGAAACGGGAATGGGGGATCAGATTCCCCGCTGCCGCAGGCTGATCGCGTCGGGCTGTGGTCTTTCATGAGGCTCCTTGAGTTGGATTCGCAGGTAGCGCGGCCACGGTGACGTTGGCTGCCGCAGCCTTAGTGCGCCAACTGCGTGGGCCGCATTTGAGTATGTGGCCGTGGTGGAGTAGGCGATCGAGCATGGCGGTGACGGCGGCCACGTCGCCCAGTAGTTTGCCCCAGTCCTCAACCGGTCGATTCGATGTCAGCAATGTGCTGGCGCGCTCGTATCGGCGCATGATGATTTCCAGCAGATCCTCCGCCGCCGTCAGAGGAAGCTTCCGCATTCCGAAATCGTCGATAATCAGCAGCGGCACCGTGGTGAGCGATTCCATGAACTCCTTGCGTGTGCCTTCCGCGATGGCCTCGGCCAAGTCATCGAGCAACACGTGGGTCTCACGGTAGAGCACGCGGTAGCCTTGTTGAATGGCCGCCTGTCCGATCGCCTGTGCCAAGTGACTTTTTCCAGTTCCACCGGGCCCGAGAAACAATGCATCTTCCCGCTTGGCGATGAAGGCCGCCGTGGCCAGGTCGAAAACCAGACTGCGGTTCATCTTGGGGTTGAAGGTGAAGTCAAAATTATCGAGCGTGTTGTGCGGGTCGCGGAAGGCGGCCTGTTTCCGGCGTCGCTCGATCAGCCGCTCGCTGCGCCGGTTCAGTTCGTCGGTGACCAAGCTCGCGACCAGATCAATGGGCGCCATGGGTTCGGCTTGGGCTTGGCGCAGTCGAGTTTCGAGTACGGCGGCCATGCCGCCGAGTCGCAGTTGTCGTAAGGATCGCTCTAATTCCATCAGGTTCATGTTTCGCTCTCTTTCGTTTTGTCCTGGATGAAGTCGCGGTAGAGAGTGAGCTGGCGGATCAAGGGATCGACTTGGCGCAAGCTCAGCGGCAGTTGCGGGTTCCGTTCTAAGTAGCGCCGCACAAAACGGTATTCGCAAACGCCCATTTCCAGAGCCGCGGCGCACGCGTCGTCCACGCTGGCGACTCCGTACTTCTTGGCCAGCGACAACACTCCCTGGATACGGCGCACGGCAATCTCGCCGTGCGCGCGGTGCATCCCCCGGCAGAGCACCCCGATCTGGGAACCAGCCCTTTCCGCGCGGGCCAGCAGTTGCATGGTGCCGAGCGGCGTTTTCTGGGGACGATCCTCATCTTTGATCCGATGGCGGCCGCGCGTCTGTCGCAAGTGCTCGCGCAGTAACTGGCCGGTCTGCGGGTCCAACAGCCGGACCTGCCGGGCATCCCATTGCACTTGCACGCGGCGGCCGATCCAGCCTGGTGGTGCGCCGTAGTAGGCGGCCTCGACTTCCACGCAACCATCCAAATGCACTGTGCGCTCGCCGTACTGGTAATAGCGAAACGGCTCAACAGGCAATGGCAGCAGGGCCAGTTTTTCTTCAGCGAACATGGCGGCTACCTGACGCTTGGTGGTGCCGTGAATGCGCGTGTCTGCCCAGCGCGCTTCCCAGTGATCCAAATAGGTCTGAGCTTCCTCCAAGCTTTCGAATCGCAGCCCTTTCAGCGGTGTCTTCTGGGCGTGTCCGACACCAGATTCCACTTTCCCTTTTCGATCTGGATCGGCCACGCGACAGGGGAGTGGGACAGCGCCATAATGCCGCAATACGTCACGGTAGAGAGGATTCAGCGTGGGGTCGTAGATGTCGGGAGCGAGTACGCCTTCGCGCAGATTATCGAGCACGACCACACGTGTGGAGCCAGTGAGCCGGCGAAAAGCCTTCTCATGCAGCTCGCCCCAGATCTGCGAACTGGAACGAAACACCAGCAGGCGAACAGACTTGCGGCTGTAGCCCAGCGTCATCACGAACAGCCGCGTGCGGCGATACTTGCCAGTGACAGGATCGCGGACCATGGGGCCAGTGCCGTAGTCAACCTGGCATTCTTCACCCGGAGCGGTCTCGATTACGGCGCACGCTTCCGGCGAGTTGCCGGGGCGTAGCTTGCGGACAAAGCGCTGCACGCTTTGGTAGCTGCCGGTGAAGGCGCAGGTGTCCACCAAGTCCTGCCAGATCGCCATGACGTTGCGGCCACGGGAAAGACCAAGCTCGATGGCATCCCGGAAAGGCGCACTGGAACTGGCCGACCGGCTGGGGCTCGGCTGCGGTCCGCGGGCGCCCAACTCCGCGCCAAAGTCGGTGATCACCTCATTGGCCGGTTTTGCCGGCGGGTCGATAATCACTTCGTTGGCCGGTTTTGGCGGAGTGCGCCCCCACCCTCTGGGCGAGCGTACCGGGATTCCGGCGGCTCGAAGGTATGCACCGATGGTCTCGCGCCGGATGTGCACGGCCCGTTCAATGCGCCGCAGCGACCATCCCAAACGCCCTAAGGCTATTACCTGCTGTCTCTTATCCTCGTTCAAGACGTTGCTCACATCGACGGAGGGTATCGCCCTCGCGTCGGACTCAACGTCCTGAGTGATGGCCTATCGTTGGCCGGTTTTCAGGTGATTATGTATGGCCGGTTTTGGGTGATTACCGAGGCGTCAATGGAATGCACGTCAGGTCTGAGGCCTTTTGTCCATATGCATGGGGCCCGGTGTGGCACGGATCGCACCCATACTGACCACTGACGGCGCTCGGTAGCGATTTGATCCACCGCCGGTACCGCAGACTACGAAAGGGTTTATTGCTCAACAGACTCGCTTTCTGTGGCGGCTTCCTTGGGATCTTCTTTCCTAAGATCTCTTGGGCGAGCCACACCTGTATTTGTCGATTTGTTTTCAAAGTTTGAACAATCTGAGGCGGGGGCTGTGCCTCTCTAGTTATTCCGGCGAGGTTCCCAGCATAACCATTTATCGGGCGTGTTGAGGGTAGCCGCAGTTCCTGACATTGTGGCCGCGGAACTCATCGTCGGGCCAGCACTTCGCCAAGGCGGCTAGCGCTTCGAGTATTTCGGGCTCTGTTTGCGGTGGTCCCTTGGGCTGAGACAAACAGTTAAGACACTGTTGACCGTTCGCTGTAAATTCATTGTGGCCGATCCCGGAACGGTTTTAGGATGGCCGTGTCGGTGAAGCGGAGGCGGGCAATGCTGGCGAGCAACCCGCTGAGGAATAGCCGGCCGGTACTCGTCGCGACGATGAGTAGGACGCAGAACCTCCGGTGCGTCCTTGATGGGAACCTGGGTCGAACCCGGCCGGGGAGCGGTACTTCGACCCAGGCTGTTAAAGGGATTCATCGGCCGACAGATACCGCCATGCCTGAAAAAACGCACGGTCGGTTTCATGCCTGCGCTCCCGCAGCCGCTCGGAGCTGGTCTTCGAACTCGGCCGGCGGTAAGTAACCGAGAGCGGAGTGAAGACGCTTTCGGTTGTAGACCCTCTCCAGAAACGTGCCGATTTCGCTCCGTGCTTCGGCCAGATCCCGGTATTCGTTGCGGTGAACCTCCTCATATTTCAGGGTCTTCATGAATGATTCGCAAGCCGCGTTATCCCACGGATTGCCCTTGCGCGACATGCTGATCTGAACACCGTTTTCTTTGAGAAGTCCGGTGTAGTCGCCGCTGGCGTATTGCGAGCCGCGATCGGAATGATGCACCAGCCCCGGCTCGACTGCCCGCCGGGACAAGGCCATGCGCAGAGCGCTCAGCGTCAGTTCATCTTCCAGCGTCCGGTCCAGTGCCCAGCCGATCACTCGGCGCGAGTAAGCATCCAGAACGACAGCCAGAAACACGAACTCTTCGCGAAGCCGGATGTAGGTGATATCGGCGCGCCAGAGCTGATCGACATCGGTCAGCACCATCTGCCGCGCCAGGTTCGGGTAGACTTTCCGTCCATGATTGGAATCGGTCGTCACCACGAATTTCCGCTTGCGCACACAGAGCAGATTGTCCTCGCCCATCAGCCGGTAGACCCGTTTCCAGTTCACCGCCCAACCGCGGCGACGCAACTCGCGCGTGATCCGCCGACGTCCGTAACTGGGCCATTCCAGCGCCACCCGCTGAATCGCGTCGCGCAGATCCATATCGGAATCGGAGCCCGATTTCCCGTTCTCGTCGAAGCGATAGTAGCTGGCCCGGCTCACCCGAGCCAACTTCACCATCCGCTCGATCGTCAGTCCCCGGCCGGCCCTCACTTCTTCTTTGACCTTCCGGAAGACCGCGGATTCCCATTCAGTGCCTGCAACATCCGCTGTTCCTCGATGTGCTGCAAGCACCCCTTCAAAAAATCGATTTCCAGCGCCTGCTGGCCGACTTTCCGTTCCAGTTCTGCCACCCGTCCTTCGGACCAGCGCTGTTTTCCATTTCCTGGAAACGCGTTGCCCGGACCCTGGCGGAACTCCCGGCGCCACCGGTGCAGCACGTTCGGGTTCACCTCCAGCCCGCGCGCCACCTCTGCGATCGATACCCCTTGTTCCAGCCGCCGGACGGCGGCCAGCTTAAACTCCTGCGTGAACTGCCTGCGTGACAATCCCATGACTCAATTCTCCATTTAATGAAAAATGAGTCTTAACCGCTTGTCTCAAAAACGGGGACCAGTCCAGTTAAGACAGCCATGATCTCCGGCCCGAATTCTCCCAGTCTTCGTAATTCCAACT
>CAZKQQ010000046.1:0-37695 GCA_964554945.1 uncultured Solibacteraceae bacterium
GCGGGACTGGGCACCCGCATCGTTTGGGCAATCTTCGGCCTGACGCCCGTGTTCCTGTTCCTCACAGGGGCTATTATGTGGTGGAACCGCGTGCTGAGCCGGGAGGCACGGCGATTGCGGCGCGGGAAGGAAACGGCAGTACCCGTCTAAGCTGCCCCGCATGTTGACCAAGAGGCCACCGGCAGAGCTGGATGAATCCGACCATTGCGCTATGTGGTCCAATAATTGTGGGGCTAGGGAACGATTCCAGCGGCACAGGGTCCGGCGCTTTTTGAATCGCACCCAAACTTCTGCGACGAGATCAATCGGAACATCATTCAATCCGAGATAGAAGGAGGAGTGCTCCTCCGCGACCTTCCGCTGGGGGCTGTGCTGGAAGTGCAAACGCAGAATCACGTCTACCGGATCGTAAACGATCGCGAGGGCGCGGCGTGGATTTCGGGCCATCCGATCTATTGTCCGGACCCCGTTCTGGTGGACATTCACGGATCAACCTGGGGCGGCGCGATGATCAAAGAGCACTTCATCGGCCGCGGCATGCACCTCGAGTTCGGCCATCCGGATTACTCACAGATCACAACTTCTCGTATTTTGGACGTGCAGGAGAAGCGGTAAGCCGGGCATCTACTTAGGATCGCGCCCGGCGACGGCCGCGCTGAACCGGGTTCCGTCCCCTCCGCAACTGGTATAGCCCGTTTGCAGGGCCAGAAGGCGCGCGTTCCAGGCCGGGTGAGCCGGAGAAGGATATTTTCCAAGCGCGGCGAGGCTTTCCTGCAAGGCGCGCGCAGTCAAATTCACTTTGGCGAGAGCGCAGCCGGCCCAGGCATCGGCGCGCAGCTCAGGCGGCCAAGCTGGTTTCATCCAGGCGACGGGAGCCGTCTCACTGAGCGCGTGGCCGAGTTCGTGGGCGATGACCGCAATAATGGCGCCGTCGCCGGCGCTCGCATAAATCGAAGTGAAGAAGCCTGGGGCGTACACAATCTTTGCATCGCCTGTGGGGGTTGCGACGAGCATGGCATTGGGCGCGGTGGCATTGCGGAAGACCGCAATCATCGGACAGTTCGGCTTGCAAACCGGAGAGAGGGCGGCGTTCACCTGCGCGGCCAATTGCATGGCGTCTCCCGAGGGCCGCTGATCCTGGTAAGCGTTATAGGAAGCAGCGGAGGGCCCCAGCGCGCAGACCACTTCAGCGGAAGCGCCGGCAGGCACGAGGATAGACAGCAGCAGCAGGCTGGAACGATTCTGGAAAAGAGAGCGAGGCACGAACCTCATTCCATTATAAGGACGGGAATAAGGTGCGGTAACGCCGGTGGTAAGCACCGGCGTTACCTGGCGTGAGATCTAGAAGGTGAAGCGGGCCACGATCTGGCCCGAGCGGGGTTGTGCTCCGCCGTTGATGCCTGCCAACGCCCCGGTGCCTCCATTGACCCAGTTCACATAGCCCCAGCCTGAGGACAACAGACCGCCGACGCCGCTTAGGCTATTGCCACGAACGGTGGTCGTGGTCGGATTCGTCTGGGGCCCAAGTCCGTTCAAGCCATTGGTGGGCGCGGCATAGAACAGACGGTTGAAGATGTTCTGGAATTCCGCCCGAATCTGGAACTGCGCTCTTTCCTTGATACGGAAGATGCGGCCAAAGGCCATACTCTCGGCGGGTTGCCGCTGCCACCGAAAATCGTTGAAGTAGGGAGCGGAAGCCCCGAATGTGCCGAAGGGCGGTTCAACCCACGCGTTCGGATTCAATGCCAGTGTCTTTGTGGGATCGAACTTCCCGTTGGGATCAACGGTGAACAGCGGCTGGCCCGGAACCCGATTCAGGAACGTGGAACCGCCGCCCCAAAGCGCGGGGTTATTGTTCGCAGCTCCTCTTCCCATGTTGAACAGAAGATTGTTGCTGGAGAATGGGGTTTGCAGGATCTGCCCGCTCTGATAGCGCAGAACTCCGCTGTAAGTCCAGTCTCGCGCCAATACGGAGAGCACCTTGAAGCCGCCGCTGCCGGCGGTCAGCTTGGGCGTTGTGTAGCTGAACGAAACCACCAGCATTTGCGGCAGGCTGAAGCCGGAAATCTGCTTGTCCAAGGCTTTGTTGAACACGTCATTGATGAGAGGAGCCGAGGGCGTCACATAGGACGTGTTGGAGTTGGTTCCGTTGGTGAGTTCCTTCTGCCAGGTATAAGCCGCTTGAGCGCTCAGCCCATGCGAAAAGCGTTTGGTCAGCTTCATCTGGAGAGAGTCGTACCACGTATTTCCCATTGGCGGCCCCAGGAAGGGAGGGATGCCGTTCCACTGCGGATAGGGCCGCAGCGCTTGATACAACGGCTGGGAGTTCGGGAAACCCAGGTAGACATTGTTCGGATTGGCCAGCAGCGGGAAGCGGGCGAGCACCGCGGGCGAATTGATCGGCGAAGTTAGCAGGGCCGCGTCCGTCCGGCTTGTGACATCAATGCCCTGGGTCGCTCCGTATGCCCGGGTGGCTAGTAATCCTTCGGGTGTTTCCGCGTTGTAATTTAATCCGGAAAGCAAAGGCGCGGCCCACCAAGCGCCGCGGTTGCCCACATAAGCCGCTTCCACCACGAGGTTGCTGGTCAGTTCGCGCTGGAAGCCAAGGCTCCATTGGAATGTGCGCGGTAACCGTCCGGTATTTGGAGCGATCGACACAAACGGGGAGGCCGGAGGGATGACCAACGGGTTAGTCGAAGCCGGCACCGGAAACTGCGGGTTGAAATTGGGCCAATGGACGACCGGATTGCCGTATGGATTGCCCGGCCCGAGCGGGTCGCCAAATCTGAGCTGAGGCGCGGATAGCCCGTAGCCCGGAGTTCCGATCGTGTAAAAGTCTCCGGCGCTGCTGTTCAGCCCGGCTTGATCCGAGGTTGCCGCATACGAAATCGCGCCGCCTCCGCGGAACACCGTTTTGGGAGTGATCTGGTAGGCCACTCCGAGGTGCGGTCCGATGCCGTACGGGTAGGCGTTGGCGAAATTGCACTTACAGGTGGCCTCGTATTCCACGGTACCGAGACGGCCACCGATTAATGAGTTCGGTTGATCGAAAGCGGCACTTTGCATGCGACCATACTGCTCTTTCCACAGGCTGGCGTAATCCCAACGCAGACCGTAGTCAAAGGTCAACTTGCGGGTGACTTTCCAGCTGTCCTGGATGTAGATGCCGTACGAGTGCATGCCCAGCCGGACGTCCGCGGGCGCCGCGGAGGAAGCGCTGCTGGTCTGGCCAAGAATGAAGCTGGCATATCCGAATCCACTGCTCGCGAAATTCGCGAAGGGCTGCGTGACTTGCCAGGGATCGCTTGTCTGCGCGGCCGCGAATCCGAATTGTCCGTCGGCCCGGCTTTCGTTCAGGCTCTGGATGCCCTCGAACAGCGCGCTGGCCCCAAGTTTATACGTATGGTTCCCTTTGACCCAGGTCAAATTGGCATTAAAGGTCGGCTTATAGTCGTGCGCAACTGGCGTAAGAGTGAACGCCACTCCCGTGTTGGTAGCCGGGAAACCGGCGCCACCGTTCCAGCCGCCTCCGACCGCGCTGAACATTCCCGCCAGGTAGGGGAAGTAATTGTTGACGGTGAACGGAACGCCTTGGGGAAATAGTTGATGTTGATCGTACTTGGGCGCGTCCTGAGGATTGGACGTTTCCAGATACCCCGCGCCGAGGTGAAAAAGCAGCGTGGGCGTGAGCGTCGTATCGAGGTTGAGCCGAATGGTCTGCGCCAGTGCGTTCTGCGGCTGAAGAGCCGTGTAGGGCTGCGTGAAGCCGTTGGTTTGCGGCGAAACGGTCTTGGTGGCGGAATAGTATCCAGCCAGCTTCATCTTGGCGCTGATGTTCTGATCGATCTTGATCGAAGGAATCGTGGTGTGCCGGTAATTGGAGTAGGCCGGCGCCTGGTAATTGAGCAGACCGAACGCATTCGGCAGCGGGATCATGTTCTGAATGATCTGCGCCGTGGGGTCGAAACTGGTCTTCGGAACCATGTTGTTGGTGTACGGACTCCGCACCACCGCGTTATTCTGAGTCCGGGTTGAACCCGGGTCGAAAATTTCATTCTGGCAAACCTGCTGGCCGATCGGATCCGGACCATTGCAGGTGCCCGTCAACGCCCCTTGAAAATTCCCATCGCGGTAGGCTTGGGTGGGCACAACTCCGAACGTATTGGTGATCACGGCGCTCTGGCGAAACTGCTCAAAGCTGAAAAAGAAGAAAGTTTTGTCGTGCCCGTTGAAAATCTTCGGAATAGACACAGGCCCGCCGAGAGTGAACCCAAAATCGTTCTGCCGGAGCGCATTGCGGATGTGCTGTCCCGACTTGAGCGAGTTAGTCGTGCCAGCGTCGGTGAACGGCAACCCCGCGTTGAGTGCTTCGTTGACGAAGTAGTCATACCCGCTGCCATGGATCTGGTTGGTCCCGGATTTCATGGTGTAGTTGAAGTAGCCGCCGCCGGCCTGGCCATATTCCGCCGCGAAATTGCTGGTCTGAATGGCGACTTCCTGGATCGCCTCGACACCGGCCTGGTTTATCTGGTTCTGCTGTTTGACGAATCCGTTGGTGGCATCCTGGCCTTCAATGTTGATGGATTGCGAGTTGGAGGGCATGCCGTTGATTCGCAAGATGGCATCTGTTTGAATACGCGCGCCGGGCAGCAGTTGGACGGCGGACAGCGGATTGCGGATATTTCCCAGGCTGTTGCCGCTTCCGATGGCTGCCGCCGAGCCGGTGAGCGTGAGAATCGGCAGATCGTCCAGGGTACTCGTGGAAACGTTGGTGCTCACTTCTCCGCTCTCGGTCTTGAGCAGCGGCGCGGCCGCTTCGACAGTAATTGATTCGGCGGCGGAGCCGACCTCGAGCGTGACGTCGATGCGTGCGGTACCCGCGACCTCGATCTGAAGACCCCCGCGGACATACTTCTTGAAACCGGGCACATTGACGGTCAGTTCATAAGCCCCGGCCGGCAATTGACCGATGGTATAGTTTCCCGTCCCCGAAGTGGCGGCCTGATAGACCGCGCTGGTGGCGACGTTTTTCGCCTGCACGGCGGCATTGGCAACAACGCCGCCCGCCGGATCCGCGATTGTTCCAGTGATCGTGCCGCGATCGCTTTGCGCCCATGACGCGAATACAACCGCGAAGACGCAGAAACCCACTCTCCAAAAACGCATCGTAACCTCCCCCGTTATTTTCCGGCTCGTTGTACCAACCGGCAGAACCCTAAGAAGCCCGAGAACGCGTATAAAGGATGAACCCGAGATTAGGGGGAGTCTATATCACGCGTCTGCCGACGTCAAGGGACCACTTGCAAAATTTGATCCAGGTTTGATCGGGCGGCACCTTTTTGGATAGGCGGTAAGACATTTGTGTGATTTTCGACGGCCTATGGAAGGAAATGGAAACCGAAGGGTTAGGTGCAAGTGCGGCCGTTTGGACCGGAATCTGCATGAAGACAGGTGGAGTGAACAACCTTTATGACGGTGACCTCGATAGTAATTCTGATAGGTGTTCTGATCATCGTAGCCGCGGTAGGTCTGTACCTGCTCCAACAGAGACGGTCGAGAAGGCTGCGGTCCCACTTCGGGCCGGAGTACGATCGGGCGGTTCGGGAGCACGGCAGCCCAAGCAAGGCGGAGCAGGCCCTGAGGGCTCGCGAGAAGAGGATGGAGAAAGTCCATGTCCATCCGCTTTCGGCGCCGGAGCGGGACCGGTTCGCCGACCAATGGCACGAGATTCAGGCGCGTTTCGTGGACGATCCAGCGGGATCGATCCGGGAGGCGGATCGCCTGGTATACGACGTCATGCTGGCGCGAGGCTATCCGATGTCGGATTTCGAGCGCCGGGCGGAAGATATTTCGGTAGACCATCCGCACGTCGTTAAGAACTACCGTTCCGCCCACGAAATTGCGATGAGTGAACAAGAGGGGAAGGCCAGCACGGAGGACTTACGACAGGCGCTGGTCTATTATCGGGATCTTTTTGACGATTTGATCGAGGCCCCGGCAGTCGGGGGTCGGGAGGTAAGACGATGAACCGAGTAGCCGAAGAACATGTCACGACCGCGGACCTGGCGGGCCAGGGAGAGCGGAGGGAGGATTTCCATCCCCCGCAGGAGGAAAACGCGGGACCGCTTTTGGCCGCTGATGCCGTCCAAGACTTCCGCACGCAATGGGACCATGTGCAAACGGCGTTTGTGGATGATCCCCGCAGCGCCGTGAAGCAAGCCGACGAACTGGTGGCATCAGCCATGAAGCGCCTCGCGGAGACTTTCGCCGAGCAGCGCAGCGGCCTCGAACGGCAGTGGGACCGAGGGGATGACGTGTCCACAGAGGACCTGCGGCTGGCATTGCGCAAATATCGCGCATTTTTCCAGAGACTATTGACAGTGTAGATTGCTCACGGCGAAATACCGCTCCCTGGCGGTCGCGGTTCCGTTACTTATTGCCGGACACGGAACCGCGATCGTCAGGGCGGTCTTATTTTTCGAAGATCACGACGGCCTGGCCGAAATGGATTTCGTCGCCTGGTTCCAGCCTTGTGCCGCGGCCATTGCGGGGGACTTCATGGCTCAGGCCGTCGCGAACAATCCAGGTGGCGCAATTCGGGCTGTCGAGGGCGTACCAGCGGTCATTGAAGAGCCGGTACTCGCCGGCAGTTTTGTCGAAGATAATGTGCGCGTGTTCGCGTGAGACGGAACGGCTTACCTCGCCATCATCGCTGAAGACCAGGTCATTGCGCCGAAAGATGCCTTGAGACCGGATAACGTCCTTTGACCGCCCAACATTGGTCCGGCTTTTTTCCAGGAGGAGTTCAGAAACGTTGGCTTTCCCAACGCGGACGACAAGTTTGGCCGCGGTTGGGGGACTAAGACCTGCTTGCTGGGAGGGCTCGACGGTCAGCCAGGGTTCGCCGGGCTTAGGCAAGCCAACGGTCACATCCACGGCGACACGCAGGTTGTCGGGAAAGCGGCAGCCTGCGTTTCGCAGCGCGTCGCGAACCTCGTGCTCCAGGTATTGCCGGAAGAAATTCCCGCCGAACACGGAAGCGGTGGTTTCCTCGACACCGCGCAAATTGACCCGTACCAAGTCAAACGGAAATACTTTGCGTCCGCCGGAGGGGTAACTCTTGTCGCGCACCTGATCGAGCACGGAGAGACGGATCTCGGCGAGTTCAGGCGGCTCTTGCGGCTTCGGGAGCGCCGCCATGGGCGCTTCGAATAACGTCCTACCCCATCTTTCTAAAAAATCAGCAACACTCATAGCTGTTACCTCAGGGCAATAATCCAAACTGCTTCGCTGCTTCCATGACCTCGCGTGCGATCGGAGCGGCCGCCCCGGCGCCGTAACCGCCATTCTCGACCAGGACCGCAAAGGCGAGGCGATGCGCGGCGTCACCATCGTAAGGAGCAAATCCGGCGAACCATGCATGGGGTTGGCCATGGTCGAGCTGCGCGGTCCCAGTCTTGCCGGCCATGCTGATCGGCGAGCCTGCCATCGGCCGGCGCGCGGTTCCTTCCGTTACGACACGGCGCATGGCCCTCTGTAGAAAGGCCGCTTCGGTTGGAGACAAGAAGGGGAGCGGCGAATCAGCGCGCGAATTACCGCGTTCGGAGATCCACCGTCCCTGCGGCATGCGTCCTCCCGACGCGATGGTGGCGGCCACTCGGGCCATTTTGAACGGAGATACCAAGACGGGGCCTTGGCCATAGGCAGCAAACGGCAGCGCCTGCTTTAACTCTTTCAGGTCACCGGTGGAAATTCCAAACTGCTGCGCAGTTTCGGCCAGCGATTGGGCTCCTACGTCGTAAACGCCAAGCTGCGCGAAATAGGCGTTGCAGGAGACTGCGATGGCGCGCTCGAGATCCAAGGTTCCATGCGGATGATCGCCGATGTCGTCTTTGATGACGCGGTTCCATCCGGCGACGCTGTTCCCGGCGCGGCCGGCGGGGAGCCGGCGGCACAGGTATGTGCGATGCTCGAGCCCCGGGTCCTTTTTCAGGGCGGCAATGGCGGTGACGAGTTTGAAAGTGGATCCAGGAGGATACAAGCCATAGCGGGCGCGGTCGAGCAACTCGTCGGGAGTCGCCGGTCCGCCCCTCGGATCAGGGGCCGGCCCGTTCACCATGGCCAGCACATCACCAGTGCCCGCCTCCATCACAACCAACGCACCCTTTGCGGTTCGCAGATGCCGGCTTAAGATCTCATAGGCTTTCACCTGAAGCCTGGCGTCCAGCGTAAGATGCACGTTTTTATCGCGGTCGAGAACGCGCTGCAGAGCTTCATTGCCGGGCTGATGCCGATGCCGCACCAGCCCGGCCAACTCTCCGTATTCATACCCCTGCAGGAGAGTGTTCGCGTCGTGCTCCACCAAAGACGAATTGGTCGCATGAAAATTTTCTTCGGTGCGGATGTCGCCCACCACGTGGGCGGCCGCCGCGCCAAACGGATAATGGCGGGCGTCCGAACGGGAGGCGGCATCGTCAATCGAAATGCCGAGTTGCTTGAACTGCTCGCGGTGCTCTTCCAGTTCGCGCCAGTCGCTGGTAGCGACCGGGATTCCATTCCGATCCAAAATGCTGCCGCGGGGAATCAGCCGGGCGAGGGATGTGATGCGCGGGTTATGTTGCGGTCGCTTGACGCCGTCCTGCTCGAAAGCATGAGCGTTGCGCGCGAGGTAGTCGCGATCCTGAAACACCTGGTAGCGCGCCGCCGCCGCCAGCAGCACGACACCCGTGACCGCCAGGACGACTTTGATCCATCGCGCGGGCTTGTTCAAAAGCGGATCGGGCTCGCCGTCGCGGACGTCGGACGAGATCGAAATCAACAAAGCGAGCACTAGGAAGTTGGCGAGCATGGCCGTGTTGCCGGAGCTGAGAAATGGCGAGACGACGCCGGAGAGTGGGAGCAAGCCGAGAACACCGGAACTGATCAGCAACATCTCAAATCCGAGCAGTGCGCCGAGGCCGAGAGCGAGGAAGAAGCCGAATCGTGTGGCGGAGCGTGCGGCTGCGCCCAGGGCACGCGCGACCAGAAAACCGATTAAGAGAAGAACAGTGGCTACTCCGACGAACCCCCATTCTTCGCCGATCGCCGGCAGCACCAGATCGGTATTGCCCGCCGGGATCAGATCGGGATCGCCCCAACCGGGACCGGAGCCGAACGGTCCGCCAGTCGAAAAAGCCCAGAGCCCGTGAGCCAACTGGTCGCCGCCGTGGACATCATTGTCCCAGGGAGACACCCACATGTCGATACGCTCGACCACGGTCGAGGGTTTTCCGGCGCGATACCCGATGGCGACCGAGAAGACCATCAGCGCGAGACCCGCGAGGGCCAGGCCAGGACGGCCGCGCGCCACTCCGAACATAGACAGAAACACGAAGAAAATGACCAGCGCCGGCCCGAGATCTTTCAGCAGGAAAAAGAGGGTGAGGGCCACACCGAGAGCGCATAAAACGGGCACCACATGGTCCAGTCGCGGAACGCCGAGACGCCGCCACAAACCGGCCCAGACGCGCTTCTCGCGCAGGTCGCGCAACCTCTCCCAATTCCTGGTGAAATACCCGGCCATGAAGAGAACCAGCAGGATCTTGATCAGCTCGACCGGTTGAAACGGGCCGAGATTGACTTTGGCATCGCTGATGCCGGGTCCCTTGCCGAAACGGAGCAGCAGCCCAAATAGAACGAGCGCGGTCAGCAACGGGATGTAACACCAGTCGGAAAGCCTGCGGTAATCGAACACCTTGAAAGCCGGTAGGGTCAGCAGGAGACAGCCCAGGAACACGCCCAGCGCGAATTTCTGAAACTCGAGTGTATCTCGCAAGGGATCGTGGAGGCTCACCATGAGGGTCAGACCGATACCGGTCAGCAGATGCAGAGCCGGCAAGTAAGCGGCGTCGCCCGGAAATCCCGCACGCCGCCAGACGAACGCAACCAGGTAAAAGCCGGCGAAATAGAGCGCCGCCCATACAAGGAAAATTCGGCGGAAGTCAGCAGGAGCGCGGACGACCAGCAACGGTTTGAGCCTCCCGAAGACCCGGCGTGAGCCGGTTGCGCGCGCCACGGCGCCCACGTTCTTCAGCGGCTGGTGGCCGCGCGAGAATTCGGAGAGGCTTTCCGCAAGATCATTCCGGTTCAAAAACGATTCCAGCACCGGCGCCAACTGATCGGGACCGGGCGACGCGTTCAGATTGACGAGTTCGCCACGCCGCAGATGCTCGTCATCGGCCGCGAAATTCTGAGTTTTGGCCGCATATACCATCGCAAGGCAGGCCGCCACCAACAGCGACGCGGCCGCCAGCCAGCGGATCTCGCTTCGGTATGGGGCACGGGTGCGGCCGCTCGCGAATACCGCGGGCGTAACGCCCGACGCAGTCCAACTCTTGGTTACCGCCACCGGCGCGACCTCCGGGACCGGACCGGCTTGGCTGCGGGCGGATGAATCGCATCCAGCTCTTGCAGGTGCGTTTGGACCAGATCAAATCCTGGAATCCGCTGGTAAAACCGGCGCGCGGCTTGCGCATTCTGCAGAGCGGATGCCCACTGCCCGGCCCCGGCGTCGCGTTCGGCGAGAAGGCGGTATGCGTCTCCCTGCTGTTCCACTTCGCGGAAGCCGAGTACCGCGCCCAGCCGCTGCGCGGTCGCGAACTCGCTCATCGCCAGCTTGACGTCGAGGAATGAGTAGACGTAGGTTCGGGCCAAAGCCAAGTGAGGCGCGGAATCATTCGGCGCCTTCATGGCGGCGCTCGCGAACAGGTCGCGAGCCTCGAAGCGTAACCGCTGGGCGGCGGCTTCGGAATACTGCCCGCCGGTCAGCCGTTCGAGGACGGCATAACCGCGGCTCAACGCCAGCTTGGCGCGCGTCGGGCCATCGTTGACACCCAGATCGACGGCCCGCGCAAGGCACACCTCGGCTTGCTGCCAATCGAAATCATGAAGGGATGGATCGGAACTGATTCTGTAATCCGACAGAATATGGTCGGCGGCCGCGATGTATAGCTTAGGCAGCTGCATGTCGGGCAGGGGCGCGGCAATTTGGGTAGCCCGGCGCGTTTCAAAACGCTGCCAGGCATAGCTGCCGCCGATCCAGAGAGCCGTGCCCGCGAAAAACCAGGCCACCGCGATCGCGATCTCCCAGCCGTAACGCGCCCGCCGAAGCGTACGCGTCGCCTTGCGCAAAAGCTCCCGCGCCACCTCGATGGTCGCGTTTGGGTTCCAGGCGCGTTGCTGGCTCTCCGCAATGGTTGGCCGATGGTCGAGGAAAGCGCGCAAATCCTGCTGGAACTCAAGTGCGGAGCTGTACCGGCTCGGTGGTTCAGGAGCGAGGGCTTTGGTGATAATCGCGCGCAAGGGCCGGGGGCAAGAGAGGGGCAGCGCGCGCGGGGGCCGTTTGGAACGAATCAGGTTTTCCAGGTTGCGCGTGCTATCCGCCTGATACGGCGGCGCGCCGGATAGCATCTCGTAGAGGGTGGCTGCTACCGCCCACAGGTCCGACTGCTGGTCGACTTCGGAACGAGTCAGCCGCTCGGGCGAGCAGTAGCCAGGACTGCCGAAGTTGTGCAATGTTGCGTTCCGGTTGGAACGCAACATTTTAGCGATACCGAAATCCAGCAGACGCACCGTATCATCCGGACCTAAGTGGATGTTGGACGGCTTGATGTCGCCATGGACCACATTGAATTGGCCCGCGTGAAATTTCGCGAGCTGCTCGCAAATCGCCAAGGCAATCATCGCGGCGCGGATGGGGCCAATGGCGCGCTCAATGCGAAGGACCTCGGCCAGATTGCGGCCCTCTACATACTGCATGGCGACAAAGAAGTATCCATCGATATCGCCGAAATCGTAAATCTTGATGACTCGCGGATCGAGAGTCTCCAGGTCCCGCAGAATGGCTGCACCGCGCCGCTCCGCTTCGAGAACCTGTTGGGTGGCATGGTCGGAATCGCTCTTGATCAATTTCAAAGCGGCCTGGCGGTTATCGACGGTGTCGACGGCAAGGTACACGTCGGTCATGCTTTTGCCAAGCTGCCGTACAATTTCATAGCGACCGACCCTGGAGGGAGCTGCCATATCTCAACCTTTGGTTGCACGCAGAACGGCCCAGACGATCATGCCGAGAAGGAGGCCGTAACAAAGAAAAGCCACCCGGCTGCGCGGCAAACGCAAAGGCGGCCGCGGCGCGCGCTTCCCGTCACGGGCGCGCGTAGTTCGCGTTCTACCCCGAAATTCCGGCCCCGCCACGAATACAGCCGTAATGTTGTCTTTACCACCCGCCTGGTTCGCTGCGTCCACCAGGTTCAGAGCGACACTCGCGGGATCGCCGCTGTAGCGGTCGACGATTTCGCGCACCTCCGCCGAGGTGAGCTGGTCGGTAAGGCCATCGCTGCACAGCAGGATGGCGGCGTCGGGGTGGAACGGGAACACGCGGACCTCGATGAAATCGGGATCGCCGGCGGCATGAGAGCGGGAACCGACGTCGCGAAAAACCTCGTTGCGGCGAGGATGCCGCATGGCCTCCTGTTCGGTCAGCTCGCCCGCATCTTCTTCTTCCCCCACCGGAGAGTGGTCGGGAGTCAGCTTGCGGATCGCCCCATGCCATACCAGGTACAGACGCGAATCGCCAACATGGCCGACCGTGATTTCGTCATCCTCAACGACAGCCAAAGTCAGGACGCAAGCCATGCCGGCCAACTCCGGATTTCTCTCCGCGATCTCAAATATCCGGTTGTTTGCACGCGTGATGGCGCCGCGAACCCGTTCGGCGCCGGAGCCGTCCGATGCGGTCAGCGCATCGCGAATCTCGTCGACCGCCGTCTGGGCGGCCAACTCGCCCCCGGCGTGGCCGCCCAAACCATCGACGACCAGAAAGCGGCCTCGCTCGGCATCGACCCAATAGCGATCTTCATTGGACTCGCGGAGAAGGCCGCGATCGGAAGCAGCGCCGGCGTTCATCGGCCCTCCGGCTTACGATGAGTCCACAGGAAAAGTACGACGAAGGCCAGGAACGCGATAACCAGCGGAGGGTTTAGAGAGTAGAGTTCGCGCATGGCTCACCGGAGTGTGTCAAACGACAGTTGCAGGATTTCGGCGATGCCGATCTCGGCGTGATCGGGGAGCGGCTCGGCGACTCCCCGCTCCAGCCTCCGGCCGTTCAACCAGGTGCCGTTGCGGCTCTCGTCGAGAATCGTGAACCCTCCGCCGCTGGCATCGCGGCGGAGGCGGACGTGCTCGCGCGACACTTCCTCATTCGTATATAGCGGGAGATCTACCCACATGTCTTCGCCTCCTCGCCCGATACTGATTTCGTTCTGAGTCACAAAATAGGTCTGCGGTCCGGAATCGTCCTGGTACCGGATCCGGGCGTAGGCGCTGGTGGAGAGCTTGCGCGTGCTTTCACGATCGCGGACCACCCGCGCCGAAGTCACGGAAGGTTCCCGGTCGATCAGGGTCGTTTTGATGCCGCGGTAGCCAGGCTGAGCCAGATCATTTAACTCCGAGTGAATCTCAATATCGCCAGCAGGGACGGCACCCTCCGTATCGGCGAACAATTCGATCCACCAATCGCCCTGCGCGATCTTGGCAACCTTCTTGGCGCGGCCACGCCGGAATAAGGAGGTCTTGCTATTGAGCTCATTGAGACGCGAGTTGAGCGCGCGCTTGGCATCTTCCTTGATCAATTCCTGCACGCCGCGAAGCCACGCGTAGTCGTCCGGATGCAAATAAATGCTGTAAAGACAAGGCAGGACGATGCTGTATTCCAATTCAAGCCGGCCTAGCTCCATATTCCGGATCAGCTCGCCAATAATGGTTTGTCCGCTGATGCGGGTGTGGGATTGCGCGTTTCCGCCCCGTAGCATTGCTCAAAGACTCCGGTTTCTTGAGCGAGCCGTGGTATACCCGATGCGACGACAGCCCTCGCCTTGGATAGTCGTCGAGTGGACGCGGAACGTGATAATAGACGAAAGGCTGGGTGTGAGGTTTCGCCTGTTATGAAGGTGAGGAAAATTAATTTTTGCTAAGGGAGAGGTCGGGCGCCGGGGCGCCAGGCCGCCGGCGCACCGGAATTAATGAGCGTGGTTGAAGAGAAACCACAGCACAATCAGTCCACCTGGTACCCCGATCAGCCAAGCCACAATGTATTTCAAGCGACACCTCCCGTCTGAGGTGGAGCACGCTGACTGCCCTGGTGCCGGAGTTTACGCTCTCATGCCGGGCCGAAGTTCAGCATCCGACGAGTTCGAGGTCCATTATCTGAGCGGAGCGGTCTGGATGTAAAATCATATTCCCGTGGAGGAGGTTGCCATGTCGTGTGCCATTCGAGGAAGAACCGCTTTTGCAGTCGTAGTCATCGGGTTGATCGCGGTCGCAGAGACGCTTCAGGCAGAGGGAGATCACGGATCTGCCGGCCCGCTCGCGCAGTCCTGCGGAGTTCCGGCCGCAGGCGGCCGGGCGGGCGGCGGCCGCGGGCTTCCGGTTTTTCCGCCGGGCGAATATCCGGTCAAACTGCCAGCCGTGTCGCTGTTGGGCGCGCACAACGATCTCCCCAATCCATATCGGACGGGCGTGAGCTGGGGACAGTTGCCGGAAGGACGAAAATGGGGGTCGACAGCGAGCGTGACGACTGCTCCCGACGGCACCATCTGGGTGACGGACCGCTGCGGCAATTCGGGCGCAGGCGGGACGACCTGCGGCGGACCCAGCGCGGGAGTTAATCCGATTTTCCAATTCGACACCTCCGGCAAGATGCTCAAGACCTTCGGCGCGGGGTTGTCCGTAAGCCCGCACAAACTGTCGGTGGATAAGGAGGGAAACCTGTGGCTGGCCGACAATGGCGGGCACCAGGTATTCAAACTCAGCCCGGAGGGGAAGGTGTTGCTGACGCTCGGGAAGAAGGGGGTCGCCGGGACGGGACTCGATGAGTTTGACGCCCCGACCGATGTCGCAGTCGCGGCGAACGGCGACATCTTCGTGGGTGACGGCCATAGTGGGGGCGGCACGGCGACGGGCAATGCGCGCATCGTGAAGTTCGACAAGAACGGGAAATTCCTCAAGACCTGGGGCAAAAAAGGGATGGGCGCGGGCGAATTCGACGTGATCCATACGCTGGCATTCGATTCGCGCGGCCGCCTGTTCGTCGGAGATCGCCAAAACAACCGGATTCAGATCTTCGATCAGAACGGCAAGTTCCTGGCGCAGTGGTTTCAATTTGGACGGCCGAGCGGCATCTATATCGACAAGAACGATGTCATCTATGTGGCCGACTCCGAGTCGAGGGACGCTCGAAGCAACACCGGACAATTCGCGCTCCCACAAACCGCGTACGGCTATAATCTGGGAGCCGAGCGGGGCATTCGCATCGGGAGCGCCCGGGACGGATCGGTTAAATCCTTCATTCCCGATCCGTGCCCGTATCCATACGCAGCGGGTTCGAGCATGGCGGAAGGCGTCACAGCGGACTCAGCGGGCAATGTGTACGGAGCGGATTTTCTCGGAGATGTCCGCCAATACGCGAGGAAGTAGCATCGAATGCGTCTTCGTACGAGATGTCCACTACCTGGCGAATATAGAACGGCGCGACGGACAAGCGGAACCTGCCGGCTGTCCCGATGAGCGCCGAAGCTGTAATTGTTTCGAGCTCACTGGGTGTGTACGATCGCCGGATTGAACGCTGGCCATCTTCCGCATCGATCGGACAGATAAATGGGGCAACGAACCTTCTGAAAAGTGCCAGCGGCCAGGGATGGCGAACGGAATCGAGAAGGATGAATCGCCGGCAGGATCGCCCCACATTGCGAATCAGCTTCACTAAGTCGCTGGCGCAGAGATGATGCCCCACGTGCATCGAGAATGCTACGTCAGCGCATGGCAGCGGATCGCATAGCGCGTTAGCGCGGACGATCGGCACTGAGGCGGCAATGGACGGGTGGGGATTGATGTCGGCGCCGATAACGTCGACTCCCAGCCGGCGGCCCACCTCTTCCAAAACGATACCGGTGGCGCAGCCAACATCTAAAATGCGACCTACAGGGAGCGGATGCTCACGAATAGACCGTACAATAACTTTCGTATCGCCCAACCAATGGTGAACCCTCGCGATGTCTTGATACGCTCTTTGGATCAATTCCTCCGGCACGCCGGTGTCATCCAGAATCTCAGGTCTGTTCTCCCGCACCATCCACTTGAATATACGCACCATCCGCGCGCAATATCACGGCAACATTTGTAAAAGTCAAACAGTGGAAACAATGTCGTGTGCGGCAATAGCCGAAACTCGCAGGACGGAACGCCGGGGTTATGCGAACAATAGGTCAGGCGTGGAGGTAACTATGACAGCGCCCTTAAGTCGCATCCTGGTTTTGTGTGTCGGTATCTTCGTGGTTTGGTCTGGCGAGGCCCAGCCGGCCGCCTTGGCGCGAGAGAAGCAGGAACCGGCAGAACCACGTACCGCGCATGCCGGTCCAGTCGACATCCAGATGAAGAACGTCAATTTCCGGCTCACCAAAAACATGGTCCTCGAAGTTCGCACTATGCGGGGGCAGCTGCGGAGGACCAATCCGCAAATCCCTGTTACTTTCGACGACAGCTCGTCTTTTATTTTGGCAATCGACTCGGCTGAAGTTGGAGTTACGGCGGCATCCCTGACTGAATTAATGAATTCCTACGTCTTGGCTTACAAGGGAGCTCCAATCAAAAATGTCGAAGTCACCATCAAGGACCACCGGTTTATCGAGAAAGGAACGGTCCATAAGGGAATCGATCTTGCGTTTGAGATCGAAGGATCACTTTCGCCGACCGACGACGGTAACATTCGCATGCATGCCGAAAAGATCAAGTCGGTGCACGTTCCGGTTAAGGGATTGCTGCATCTTTTCGGAGAGGACCTGTCGAAGCTGGTCAACCAGAATGCCGGCAGAGGAATGAAGATTGTGGGCGACGACATTATTCTGACCCTGCGGGAATTGACTCCGCCGCCCCATTTTGAGGGCCGCGTGACTCGTGTTGCCGTTGCCGATGGAAGAATCGTCGAGTATTTCGATTCGAATCGCCATTTGCCGGTCTTGAATCCGCCGTTTCGCTCGGATGCCTACATCTATCATCGAGGCGGTGTGCTCCGCTTCGGAAAACTGATTATGAACGATGCGGACCTCGAAATCGTGGGAGACCGGCCGGGCTTGTTCGACTTTTTCCAGCGTGAGTACCTGAAGCAGCTGGTTGCGGGCTACTCGAAGACCACTCCTGAAAACGGCCTGGTGGCTCATATGGTGGATTACTCGCGGGTCCACTAACACCGAGCGCAGTTAGCGGGATTACACTCGCCTGATAAATACCGAACAAAAAAGAGAGTGTAACGTTATCGCCAGACTGGTGGATTTACAAAATATTCACATGTTCGCGGTAAGAAAGCGGTGTTGCCGTTGTTAGTCTGAAATCGGATGAGAACACTGCGACAAACCGTTCTCGGTTTTGGTGTGCTGGCGTTCGGCTGGTCTGGCGGCGCAACGGCGCAACCACGGCCGGTCGATGCTTCGAAATCAACGGCGACTGTTCAAGTCAAAAAGTCAGGTGTGTTTTCTGCGTTTGCTCACGACCACGAGATTGCAGCTCCTCTGGCCGGGGGCACGGTGGATGCTTCCGGGCGTACCGTTGAGGTGCGCTTCAACTCGGCGGCACTGCAAGTCCGCGATCACGGAGTCTCCGAGAAGGATCGCGCGGAAATTCAAACCACGATGCTCGGTTCCGAGGTGCTGGACGCGCAGCGTTACCCGGAAATCAGTTTTCGATCCACTAGTGTAGTAGAGGCAGGCGAGGGCGCCTGGAACGTGCAGGGCAATTTAACGCTGCATGGCCAAACCAAGCCGGTCACGGTGGAAGTACGGGGCCAGAGCGGCCACTATGTGGGGACTGTGCGTCTCCGGCAGACCGAATTCGGGATCACACCCATCAAGATTGCCGGCGGCACAGTCCGCGTCAAAGACGAAGTTCGAATCGACTTCGATATTCAACTGGCGCGCTGAATCACTCGCGGCGCGTTCGGGAGGTTCTATCATGATTCAATTTCATTGGAGAAGAACGGTCCGAGTTCTTATATGCTTGCTTGGAGTTGCTGGTTTATTTGCGTTTGAGGCGGTTGCTCAGTATCCCGGCGGGGGCAGTCCACCACCCAGTGGCGGTCCGCCCAGCGGCTCTCCAGCTATGGGGAATCCGCCTGGGCCAACCAGCGGGGCTCCGACCAGCATCTATAATTTCCATAGTAATTACCACATCGGATTTGATAAGCCGGAGGCTTGGGGCCTGAAATACTTTGCCTCGACCTCTCTGCTGAGCGGATTGCAGCCGCCAGCCCCACCCGAGGGCTATCACTTAGGATCGGTCACGGTTGGATTCGAGGTGGGATGGCTGCCGCAGCTTAACGCAGGCCAAAGGATGATCGGCTTCAATGGAACAACGCCGGAGGACCTGAACAAGGCCCCGATATTTGCGAGACCCGTTGTAAGGGTCGGATTGCCGGACAAATTCACTGCGGTGGTTGCGGCGCCTCCTCCCTTTCAGGTTTTTGGAATCACACCGCGCCTTCTGGAATTCGGATTGGAGAGGCCGCTGTTGGAGCGTGACGCTTGGACCGTGAGTTGGCGCGGATATGGTCAAGTCGGTTCGGTGAAGGGCGCGTTCACGTGTCCGAAGAGTGTGCTGGGCTTTGCGCCAGGATCGGCGGAGAATCCGACGGAATGCGTCGGTGAGTCCGCCGATGTCGCTACCCTGCGGTATGCAGGGAGTGAATTTCAGGTCGCGTACCGGATTCCCAGCATGCCCAAGTTGATTCCGCACGTGGCCGCCGGAGGCAATTTCATTGATGGTGCGTTTCAGGTGCACGCTCCGGTGTCCGATGGCTTGGACGAAACGCGGCTATGGACGCGCGGCGGGACATTCTCCGGCAGTGGGGGCGTGACCTACCTGATTACCAAGCGCGCGGCCTTTACAGTAGACGCCTTCTATTCGCCGTTGTGGGTACAGCGCAGCGCCAATGGGCCCAGAACCAATGACGGGCTATTTAATGTGCGAGCGGCCCTAAGTTACTCACTACGCTGAAAACGCCGGGCGCAAGCAGGCGGCCATTGTGAGATTGCGGCAGTTGTAGACCTACCCCTGGCAGGGCTGTTGCAACTATCTATGTTGTGCGAACCACCATTGTATTTGTGGCGGCGATTCTTTCGGTTGCGACAGTAAATGGCGCAGTCCGGCAGAATCGCCACCCGTACCGGCAACAGTGGAAACGTGCCACTTTCGGCAAACGTGCGCTGGCTGGAGTGGGGGCGCGCGCCGGCGTTTCCCAACTTAGCCACCGTCCGCGAAAATGGGGAGGCGGGGCGAGTGGATTCGGCAAGCGGGTCGGAGCGGGTTTGGCGACTCATGCTGTGAAGACCACGGTCGAGCATGGCGTAGCCGCCCGGCTGCACGAGGATCTGCACTATCACCGTTCGACCAGCCGCAGTGTGAAACGAAGGCTCGGGCACGCTCTGGCGAGCACGGTAGTCACGCGTAATACGAGGACCGGCAGAAGAACACCGGCGGTGGGCAGAATCTCGGGTCACGCGGCCGCCGGAGCTGTTTCTCAAGGGGCATTGCATGCGGGCGCCGGCGCCTCGACTGCCGGCATCGGCTTGGGCGCCGAGGCTGGCGCGAACGTAGCCCGGGAATTCTGGCCCCGGCGCCATGGGCGGCGCGTAAAGCGAACCGGCACCGCCAGCCGCGCCCGCTGACCGGGCGCTGCGTGTCTACAATGAGTTGATCCGATGGACACGCAGCCCCATATTGTCGTGGTCGGTAGCGCGAATGTGGACCTGACCACGTTCACCGGCAGATTTCCACGTCCGGGCGAAACCGTTTTTGGAACCCGCTTTCAGCTTGGTTTCGGAGGCAAAGGCGCTAATCAGGCGGTGGCAGCCCGCCTTTGCGGCGCGCGCGTGTCGATGGTGGCGCGCGTCGGCGACGACCTGTTCGGGCCTGCTACCATTGCGAACTTCAACTCGCACGGGGTCGATGCGACGCATGTGCGCATCACGCCCGGGGTTGCGAGCGGCGTGGCGCCTATCTTCGTCGACGACTCCGGCCAGAACCGAATTCTGGTCGTAAAAGGCGCGAACGATCACCTGCTGCCGCGCGATATTGACGAGGCCGCCGATCTCTTGCGCGAAGCCGGGTGCATCGTGCTGCAGCTCGAGATTCCGCTCGAAACCGTGTACTACACGCTGCGATTTGCGCGGCGCCACGGCATCCGCACCATACTCAATCCGGCGCCGGGCCAGCCGCTCGATCTTAGGGAAGTCGCCGCCGCAGATTATGTAATCCCGAACGAAACCGAAGCCGAAGCGTTAACCGGCATGCCGGTGACTACGGTAGACCAAGCTCGCGCCTGCGCCGATTCGCTGCTCCAAAGCGGTGTGCGCCGCGCGATTGTGACGCTGGGAGCCAATGGCGCTTTGTACGCCAGCGGCGAAACTGTCGAACATATTCCTGGGCATCGCGTACAGGCCCACGACACGACGGGAGCCGGCGACGCCTTCATCGGAAGTTTCGCCGCTTTTCTGTTGAGCGGCTGCAGTGAAAGGGAAGCAGTGGCGCGCGCAAATGTTTATGCCGCCCTTTCGACCTTGAGCGCGGGCACGCAAATGTCGTTTGTGACGCTGGATGATTTCATGGTGGAGTGGGAACGCCGCAGGAATTGAGCGACGCGTCTATTTCAGGTACACTCCCACCATGCCGCGCGCCGTCCATTCCGCTGCCGAACGCCAGGGCACACCCCCATCCCGCGGTGTGTAGATACAGATGTTTTCTTCGCCGTAATGGGCGCGGAGCGACTTCAACCACTCGGCGTCACTCAAGTCGGTCATGTCTTGCGGGGGATACCGAATATTGCCCAGCCACTTCATAAGCGTCTCTTAGGAAAGCGCACGCAACGCAGGACAGCTCTTGCGGAGCCCGCGTGACTAGTGCGCGCCGGACAATTTGCGATAGTACTCGGCAACGGAGTCCTGATACCCGGCTGGCACCCGGGTCGGGTCGCTATTGCGGATGGTGCCGCCGTGTTTCTCTTCGAGCTGGCGGCGTAGCTGCAATTCCAAAGCGTCCACTCCGCTGACGAGTTGCTGGCGCATCTGTTCGACTAGGGCGGGATTTCCCGGAAAACGGCTGGGATCGAGATGGCGCATCTGTTCGATCAGGGCCTGCAATTGCTGCCGCGCCTCGGGACTATCCTGCACGGCGCCGCGAACTCCGTTGAGAAGATTCAATCCCTGGTCAATCTGGCGCTGAGCATCGGCCGGGTTCGGACCCTGTTGCGGCGTGACCGCGCGGCCACTGATTCGCGTGTTGCCGGTGTCGAGATCGCCATACAGCGGGCCCTCGCGATTGCCGCCATTTCCCGCCGCCGGATTGCCTAACGGACCGGCAAGCCGGTTGCCCATCTGGCCGCCTTGCCGTCCGCCAGCCTGCCCTCCCTGCTGCGGGTTGCCTGCCTGATTGCCTTGGCCGGATTGTCCGGCCTGCTGCCCCGGCTGACCGGATCGCCCGTCGCGGCTCAGTTGGCCGGATTGAAACTGTTGGCCTGCCGGTTGACCTTGTCCCGGCTGTGAGTTCGGGCGTCCGCCCATCCCCGCAAGTTGGTCGCGGAGCCGGGATAGATCGTCCATCGCGCGGTTGAGCGCGGCGTCCTCGGAAGTGTGTTGCGCGTTGCCTAGGGCGCGCGCCGCATCGCCAATTTGCTGCCCTAGCTTTTGCAGATCGCTGGTGAGCGCGGTTTCGAGAGGATCGGAGAAGTTGCCGGTACGCAGGTAATCCGAGCTGCGCTGCAGGCGCGTGCCCAGATCGTTTTCGTCCAAACTCTCGAGCGCATTCCGCAATTTCCCGGAAGCTCCTGGTTGTGTGGGCGCGAGCTCCCGCGCCGCGGTCCGCATTTGCTGGGTGAGGTGCGCCAGATCATCGGTCACTTGTTGGCGATCGTTGATCATTTTGTCGATCTCCGCGGCGGACGGGAATTTCGGCTGCCGGCCGGCGGCGCGATCGGCATTGAGCTGCGCCATCAACTCGCGCACATGATCCGCCTGCTGCTTTTGCCGGGCCGTCAGTTGATCGGCGGTCTGGGCCATCGAGCCGAGGCTGCCGGCCGCATCCTGCTGCTGCAAGCGGCCCAACAAGTCAGTGGCTTCGCGCAATCGGTCGGCCGCGCGCCGCGAGTCCGCTGCGCTGGCGTTCTGCGAGGTGGCGCGCCGCATGTCTTCGTTGGCCTGGCGCAAACGTTCGAGAGCCTGTTGCGCTGCCTGTTGGCGCCCTTCCGCGGCATCGTCCGCCGACTGCGCGTTATCGCCGGCCGATTGGCCGCCGGCGCCGCTTCTGCCGGATGAACTTCCCGCCTTTCCGCCTGATTGCCCGGAAGCGGAACCGCTCTGTCCGCCCTGCTGACCTTGTTGCCCCTGCCGCCCTTGCTGAGCAAGCTGTTGCTCCATTTGTCTTTGCAGTTGCTCCGCCTCGCGCTGTAGCATTTCCTGCTGCCATTTGCTCTGCGCAGTCTGGGTACCATTGCGCTGCTGCTGGGCGAGATCCTCCTCGCGCTTGGCCAGCTCGTCGAGTTTTTTCAGCGCATCGGCGATTTCCTGCTCCTTCTGCTCCGCGCTGGTGGACGCGCTCTTCCGGGTCTCGTACTGGTTTTTCTCGGTATCGAGTTCCAGATCGAACAGGGCTGCCAGATCGCGCGCCGCGCCACCTCCACCTCCTCCGCCGCCCCCCGCTCCAAACGCCACCTGGATTTGCCGGAACGTGGCTTCGGCGCGCAGCAGGAATTGCAGAGCCTTCTGCTCGTTGGGAATCGCGTCCTTCCACTTCTGCTGCTCAAGCTGTTGCGCGGCCGGCGCCATGGCATTGGACGCGGCGAGCATATCCTTTTGGAACTCGCTGATCGCCTGCACTTGATCCGTCAACTCGCGGGCCTGCAAGCGGCCGGAAAGCGAAACCGCCTGGTCCCGCAATGTGGCCTGCGATTGAGACAGCAGCTTCGCGATGTCTATCGCCTGCTGCTGAGTTGAGTTCTTATCGCCCTGCTGTTTAAAGGTGGCCGAGATGATCTCCTTTTCCCGCAGCGAGATTTGCGGGGCCTGATCGCCTCCACCGCCACCTCCTCCACCTCCGCCGCCACCCGCTTGCGATTGCGAAAACTCACGCTCAAACGGGTCGGCCTCGATGAAGACCATATCGGTGTGGGCTTCGGCGTTAGCGTCCTTCGCCGTAGCGTAGACGCTGATCAGATCGCCTGGCACCATCTTGAATGCCTCCAGCGAGATCGTGGTCGACCCGTCCGCTTGTTTTTCGCGCTTCTGCTTAAGCAGATCCACGGTCGTCTCGGGGCCGCCGTTCACCGAGTAATGCAATGCCATATCGGTGAGTCCGTACTCGTCGGTAGCCTTCGCGGCCACCGTTACTTCTTCGATGGGGCTGGCATGGTAATCACCCCGGCCGGGACGCACCAGAGAAATCTGCGGCGGGTTGGCTTTGCGCGCCTCGATGAAAAAATCCTCGCTGACCCGAACAGGTTGGCTTTCCTCCACGCCGGTGACGTGGTAGACGCCATCGCGATCCATCTTGACCGTGCCTCGATAGACATTATTCGGGCCGGCGGCGAGCTGGACCTTCTGTCCGTTGTCGAGTTGGATCTGACCGCTATGGAGGGGCCGGTCGGTCGAAATTTCGAGTTCGGCCTCGGTGCCGGCCACCGCGCGCAAATCGCCGCCGCGCTCCTCCACCTCGGCCGGCATGCCCGTCCAGGCGGGGTAATGGTAAGTGACGCGAATCTGTTTCACCGCGGGCAAATCGGTGACGCGAATGTGAAAGTGCTTCGACGTCATCGCCCCGGCAGTGACATAGTATTCGACATTGTCGGCCAATCCGCCAAACAGAAATTCGTAGCCGCCCGCGAAGCTGCCGGTCGCCTTCTGTTGCATCGCGATGGTTTCCCATTGGGAGGAATTCTGAAAGCGGGCATACAATTTGACGTTGGGCGACCGCAGCCCGATCGGGAGCGCGGAGACCATTTGGTCGGCATGGCGCCGCACGACGGCATCGCCGGGAGTCACGCGCAAATCGTAGAGCGCGGGCTTGTCGCGGTGCGGCCCGGTCCACAGCAGCGAGGCGCCATAACCAAGAAATCCGGGTCCCGCCGCGATTATCCAGACCAAAACCGCGAGGGCGGCGACGCTGGTGCCGAGCGACATATAAAGGCGGCGATCGGTGACAACTTCCTGGGGTTCGGCGAAGCGCGCGATCTCGAGAGCATCGCCGGCCAAAAGCTCGATAAACGGATCCTGCCCGTCGCGCTCGGCGAACGTGGTGAGCCGCTGCTGGAATTGCGGAAATGCCGTTTCGGCGGTGGCAACCGCGCGGCGCCGGTTCAACCGGCGCAAGGGCAGCAATAGCCCGCCCCCTGCGGCGAGGACCAGAATCAGAATCAAGGCGAAGCGGGCCGCGGTGACGCTTCCCTGGGAAAAGGCGAGCGCGTTAGAGATCGCGACCAGCACCAGGGTCGCCACGAGCGCTCCGCCGGTGAGCAGTGCCAGGCCGCGCAGCACGGTGTTCCACCGGAGACGTTGTTCCAGTTGCGCAATGTAGGCGCGAAGTTGCTCGCGGAAACTCATGGCCCCTCCAGCGGCGCGGCCAACGCCAATGTCTCAAGGATATCGCACTGGTGTCCACGACGGGTCGGCCGCGCGGCGAAGGCCAATGACAGGCCGGCAGCGGTATCGCGATGCAGTTCGATCAACGGGCTGGGCTCCGATCGCTTGCACACGAGCAAGAAAATTGTTCCGCCACATGGCACAGTTCGTCTCACTTCTTCTGTGATGAGAGAGCCGTGGATTGAGATCAACCTGGTGCGTAGAAGAATGCAACCATCTCAAGCGAGCGGATTTACAACTCTTTTACAGCACGTAAACGACTTCAGCTATTCATCATTGTTAACGTCGAAGTCGTGCAATACGAAGCCGCAATGTTGAGACGGCTTGGGAACGGGAGAAGCAGGAAGAAATGAAGAAGTTGACGGGATCATTCGCATTATTATTCGCGTTATTGGGGGGAGCGCTGTTAGCCGCTCGGACTGCGAACGCACAGGCAACGCTGACGCAAACTATTGATCTGGGGGCGTGGACGGGCGTTCCGGTCACCATTGTGCAGCCGCCACCGCCGCTACCGGCGCCTGGGTTTTCCCTGACTGGGATTTCGTTCAATCCGGTGAGCAATACGATCTATGTGTCGGATTACGCAACAACCAACGTTTACGCGATCGACAGCACAACTAACACGGTGAGCTCCGCCGTGTACACGAACGGCTTATTTTCGACCGCCGACATAGGGGCCACTCAGAACTTACCGGGCACCGCGCCCAAGTCTGTGCTGGTGAATCCAGCCACCAATCGCTGGATCTTCATGGGACAGGGCGGCGGCGCCCAGTTTAGCGGGACGACCTTCGCCGAAGCGGTCAACGCGAGAGCATTTCAATCGGGTGGCGCGTGGGACCCCGCGACCGATAACGTGTACGGCACCGATGGCATGGAGTTCTTTGCCGTCAACAATCTGAAGTTTCTCTTCGGCGGTTATCCCTGCTCCGGCTCAAGCAACACGGTGGCGGTCAATCCAATGACCAGCCGCGTGTATGTTTCCTGCGGAAATAGTCAGACCGGGGGCGGCCTGGTGGTCTATGACGGCATCGCCCTGAGTCAGGCCAGCGCGAAGATTCCGACGGCTCCGCTGGGCCGCTCGCCTCTCGGCTTGCAGCCAACCGGGCTCGCGGTGAATCCGAACACGAACCGAGTCTATGTTGTGGGGATGACCAGTCCGACATCGCTGGATGTCCTCGACGCCAGCACCTACCAGGTTTTGGCCTCGATTCCGGGCCTGCCGGATCAGTCGATGGATTTCCAGATAGCGGGGTTCAACGCCCTGCCGCTGCCCCGACCGGTTGCGGTCAATACTCTCACCAACACCGTGTTCGTGGTCAACTCAGTCAGCAGCACGATCTCGGTGTTTGACGGCAACACGAATACATTGACCGGCACGATCGCTATTCCCGTGCCAAACGGCGTGGTCGTCAGCCAACCGGTCCAGCCGGGCACGCAATTGTCCGAGAGCAAGCCGGGAAACACGTTTTATGATTCCTCCATCGGCGCCACGACCACGTTGGGCGGCGCTATCGCGGTCGCCGTCAACGAAGCGAACAACCTCCTCTATGTGGCCAACGTCAACGGGACCGTCAGCATCTACGCGCTCGATCCACCAGCCACGCCGGCTGCTTTCAGCATCAACGGCACGATCAAAGACGGGCAGGGAATGCCGGTAGCCGGCATCACGGTAAACGCGACCGGCCCCAGTGGAAGCGCCACTGCGGTGACCGATGCGACCGGACTGTTTGTGCTCACCGGACTGCCGGCGGGAACCTACTCGGTGGCGCCGGCTTCGGCCTCATTCGCGTTCGCGCCGGCTTCGCTGAACGTATCGTTGAATGATCGAAATCTTGGCGGATTCGCGTTTCGGGCCAACCCTCCGATCGTGCCCGCCAGCTACACGCTCAGCCCCTGGACAACCATTGGCACGGGCGTGGTGACCACGGCCACGGTCACGCTCAATCAACCGGCCCCGGCCGGCGGAGCCGTGCTCGCGCTCTCGGCCAGCGATTCGAAATCGGCGAAGTTCCCGTCTACGGTAACGATAGCCGCGGGACAGTCATCGGTTTCTTTCGCGGTGCAGGGCAGCGGTGTGTCGAGCACAACGACCGTCACTCTGATGGCTGCATATAATGGCGGCTCGGCGAGCGTCAGCCTCACCGTTGCACCTGGCGATTCGTTGAAGATCACCGGCGCCACGTATTCCAAATCGCAGCAACTCCTGCAGGTGAAAGCGACCGGCACGAACCCCGCCGCAACCATCCTCGTCCAGAACGGGAACAACAACTCGACCCTCGGAACCATGACGAACTTGGGCAATGGCAACTACAGCTATCAGGTGAATCTTGCGACAGGCGTTCCGACTAGCGTTGGCGTAAGCAGCAACCTCGGTGGGAAGACCGGGCAAGGAGTTTCTGTGATTCCTTGATGGGAGCGCCGCGATAGGAACGTGTCCAGCGCCCGGCTGCCGTATCACACAGAGATGTGGCACAGTCCCGGGCGCGCCCAGCGCCGCGTATCATCGCCGCGTATGAACGCCGGTCGAAAACCGCTCGTGCTGGATTTGGCTGGTTCGGCGGATAAACAGGAAACGCAGCGCAGACCCTCACTGAGGCACGATAGAAGCTCGATCGGTAATGATCTGGTGTAGTTGTGCGGAGGAATATCGAAACCGTTCCAGAGCCCTCACCGGAAGGCCCGAGACAATCTCGTTATAACTCGTTCTCTGCGCGTGCCGCACGGCTCCGAAACCGAGACTATCCGCGATTCGGCAAGAGAGCCTCACGATGTTCACGAGACTATTTTCCTGCCCCACGACGGGCTCATGATGCTTCGAGGCCACGTCGCCAATCTCCCGTGGAAAATTCCACAAACGGCACAACTGGTGACCGGCCTCGGCATGATCGAACCCGAAGTTCGTTACTTCGGCGCTGAGGATTTCTTCCGCCCACTCATATTTGCTTTCCAGAATCGGCAAGTATTCAGCACGGAAAACATTCAGCAACGCCACTCTGCCGATATCGTGCAGCAGACCCGCGGTATGGGCGCTCTCTGCCCCGGGCTGGCCGCAGCAGACGGCAATTGCCTTGGCAATTTCCGCGCACGCCAGACTGTGTAGCCAGCATCGGCGCAGCACCGGATGATCGAACGTCTCTTTCAAATAGATCTGCATGGCAGTCCGGACTGCCAGCGCCTTCGTGCGTTCCAGGCCCAAAACAATCACACCGTGACGGCTGCTGCGAATGGTGTATTGCAACCCGAATAGGGGCGAGTTGGCCATCTGGAGCAGTTCTGCGGCGAAAGCCTGATCGCTCTCAATGATTTCAGCAACCTCGTCTATATCCAAATCCTCCGCCGCGGAAGAGGACAGGCGGAGTACCTGAGAAGCGACCGGGTGAAAGGGAGGCAAGCTCCGGATTTTGCCCAGCATTTCCTCAGCGCAATGCGACTTGGGAGCAGGTGCTGATGCCATATGATGCCTCTCTAAGCATGAACCTGCGGGGATCGCCGGAGAAGTTGTCCGAAGAATACCCCGGTACTGGCCCGAAAGTTAACAAGGCACATTCCCGCCCCACACTCAACCGATTGGGGTGAACGGAGTCAAGAGGATACCAGCCAGGATCCTTTTGGAATTACTTGTTACGGTTCTTCGCGCTGGGTGCCGAGATAGCGGCTGGCCAGAACCGATTCTGCAATGGCGGAAGCGAACAGGAGCAGCATGATGTACCACCAGAGCGATTGCGGAGTCTTGGTGGGGGTGGCCGCGCCCGGCGCCGACGCTTCTTTGGAAGCGGGCCCGCGCTTGCCCTGCCACAGGGCCATAACCTCATCGGAAATCACGTCCAGGTTCGATTCCTTGGGATCGGGATTGACGCCCACTTCGTTCTGCCGCCCATTTGCGAGGCGGAGCTGGTAATATCCGGCCTTGGTGAGCTGGAACGATTGCGCGGATGCGGCCTCCCTCAAGGTGAGCGGGCGTTTTCCCTCGGGATCGGTGACCTCGACTCCCTGCGCTTGTTCCCTCGCATTGCGGAGTTCGAGGTAGGCGTCCACCGGCCGCGCGCCGCCCTGCCGTTCGCTGCCGGCCAGATAGCGTGCGGTCTGCTCGATGAACGGGACAAATGCCGGATGCAGCGGGAAATCGTTCGTCAGATTGTCGAGACCGGAGGTGAGCAGTAACACGCGGCCTTCGCCGATCCGTTTCTCGAGCAAAAGGGGCGTCTGGTCGCCCAAGCGGGCGATGACGCGGGCATCGCCGGGTTCGACGTTGAGAGCATAGAAAAACTTCACACCCGCCCACCCGTCTGCCTTGGCTACCCCGGGATACGACGAATCGCTGGAACCAACCGCCATGTACCGATCGGGAATGCGGCTATAGTCTCGGGTGTCCGCGATGTGCGCATCGAAAATAGGAATCCGCGAGCGGGCTCCGGAGGAAGTGCCGGCACTGATGAGCAGGCTGCCGCCGCCGCGCACATACCCGCCGAGTGAATTTTCCAGAAGCGGCGGCACCGAATTCACGTCGGAGAGAACCACGAACGCGTAATCGGAAGGCCGGCGGTCCGCGGCCTCGTTGACGTTGATGGATTCCAGCAGAAACGCGGATTGCGCGGCCGCCGAGAGCGCGGAGCCGATGTAAAGCGACGAACGGTTCTCGCCGTAGTTATGGATCAGCAATGCCTTCTGCGGATCGGAACGTTCCACGGCAAAGCGCCGCAGATCGTCGGCCGGGAATCCGTCGGCGTCGTCGATCTTCACCTCGCAGCGGCTGAAGCCGTAAGGCACTTCGAGCGCGGCGAAATCGACAGTGGCTCGCCCATTCTCCGGGACTGCCACTGTTTTGGTGGCCGCGGTCTTGCCGTTCACCACGAGCGACACAGTGCGCTTGGCGGCCAGGGTGCCGTACCCGGCAACCACGGCTTGTACGCGCACCGGCTTGGCGTCTTTGCCCCACACTTGTCCGGGAGCATCCACCGATTCCACGGTCCAGTTGGGTTCGGCCTTAGTGACTACTGCATGCGGCACCAGTGTGACATTGCCGGGCAGCGTCATGTCGGAGAACGTTGCAGCCAGGTCGCCATGTTGCATGTCGCTGAACAGATGAAGCTCGATCGGCGTATGGACCGACTCCGCCATAGCCCTCACGGCGCGAGCCAGTTCGCCAAAATTCCCGTGGCCATCGCCGGGTTGAATCGCCTGCACCGCAGCGCGCAACGCCGTTTGATCCTCGATCGGTTGGGTCATCAGGTGCAACTGCGAGCCAAACGCCGCAATCTGCCCGCGCGCCGCGCCTTTTCCCGCCAATACCCTCATGGCCGCGTCCCGCGCATTGGCCAGGCGCATTCCTGCACGCATGCTGAATGAATTGTCGATCACCAGCAGCACCAGCCGGCTGCTGGCCAGCGCAGCCGCATTACGGTTGATGAAGGGATTGGCGAACGCGAGAACCAGCAGTGCCAGCACCAGCAGCCGTAGCGACAGCAGCAAAAGATAGCGGAGCCTGCGATGGCGAGTCGAACTTTGTACATGCGACTCGAAGAACATCAAAGAGGCCCATTTCTTGGGCGTGGTGGCCAGCCGCTTCAGCAAATGCAGGTACAGCGGCAGCGCAAGCCCCGCCAGTCCGGCCAGGAACCAGGGTGTGAGGAGTCCCATTTACCGGCGTCCTCGCATGCTCACACGATTCCCCACTTGCGACGGAGCCACCACTCGGAAAAGCGCAGTAGCACCAACACCAGGAAGACTAGCGGCAAATCCCAAAGATCCCGGGTCTCGCGCATGGTCACGCCGGCCTCCGAAAAGGGAATGCGGCCGGCGAGTGCGCCGAGGTCGGCGGGCTTCCAATACTGTCCGCCGGTTTGCGTCGCGAGGTGTTCGAGCAATTCGCGGTTCTGTTCGGTATGAAAATTCTCCGCGACGCCGTCCATCCGCTGAAACGTCAGGACGTCGCGGCCTAATTCCTTACCGCCACGCTGTGCCGTCACTTCCGTCAGGTACGCGCCAGTCCGGGGGGCCGACCACGTTCCCTGGAACCGGCCTGGATTATCGGGCACGGGCGTCATCTCGACCAGCGCGCTCGTGCCGCTCGGACCCAGGATATGCGCTTCGACTCTCGCGGCAGGAGCGGGGTTGTACTCTTCATCGCGAACCTCGGCAGTGACCGTTACCGCGCCATTGTCGAGCAACACCTGAGCCGGAACTGAAGCGGCCACGTGGCCCGGCGTATCCGAAGCGATCCACCGCAGCAGTTGTTGCCAGAACAAATCGTGAGCTGTGTCGCCCAACGGGGAACTCATCTGCCAACGCCAACTGCCCCCCGTGGCCATGATCGCGGTGCGGCCCCGGCCGAAGCTCTCCGTAATCAGCAGCGGCAGCTTCCGGCCTTCGGGCGTCACCATGTTCGCGAGCACTTCTGCGCCGGGCTTCGGGGTGCCGGGATCTTCGTAGTCCATCAGGTAAGGCAGCTTCTTCCACTTGGCGGCATTCGCGGCGGGATCGTCCACGAGGCGCGTAATAATGTGATCCACGCCAGCGGGCGCCAGCTCCGCAGTGGTATGAGTCGTGCCGTTTTTCGGATCGGCCTCGCGATGAAAGGTGCTGGCCTCCGTGGGCAGCGTGGTCGGCAGCAGGTCGACCAGCTTTGACGTGTTCCATCCGCCATCCGCCAGCGCGAACTGACCGCCGAGCAGCAGCAGGCCGCCGCCGCGCCGATCCACGAACTCGTGGATCAATTCCTGCTGATTGGGCGTGAAATAGCCGGCTTCCACCGAACCGATGATCAATCCCTGATAGGAGAACAGGTCTTCCGGCCGCGAAGGAAAGCCCTCGGCGAGTTCTTTGGGATTGGAGATACCCTGGCGATAAATCTTGTTCTGGCTGGTGCGATCCATGGAGACGATCTGCACCATGCGGTCATCCTCTTCCGCCTGCCGGATGAACTTGTACTCCCAGCGCGGCTCACCTTCGATATAGAGGATGCGGCGCGCTTCGGAGCCCACATTCACCACGCGCGTCAAGGTATTGTTCGCAAGGTTCTCCTCGCCCGGAAGCGGAGCCGCCGCGATCTGCAGCGTGCGAGCCCCGGCGCCGCCGATATTGAACATCAACGTCTCGGTCTGGAGGTTGCCGTCTTTCCCCAGATTGACGTTGCGAGACGCCACTACCTTGCCTTGGCCAGTGCTGACATCACGCACTGTGAGCGTGATCCCGGTCCCGAGATAGCCGTGTTGATGGAACGTGATCTTCGCGGCGATGCGGGAATCGGCCAGGGCGCGGGGAGCGACCACGGCATCATCCAGTTCGACGTCATGGGCGGCTCGCTCGCGTCCCAAGCCCACCGTGTGAACGGGAATATGGCGCGCACGCAGCGCGCTGATGGCTTCCGGGTCAATGCCGCCGGTATTATCGCCGCCGTCACTCAGCAGCACCACGGCGCCAATCGGCAGGTCG
The DNA here is from genome assembly GCA_964554945.1 of uncultured Solibacteraceae bacterium. Lineage (GTDB taxonomy): Bacteria > Acidobacteriota > Terriglobia > Bryobacterales > Bryobacteraceae > PSRJ01. The sequence continues at coordinate 32,139 of CAZKQQ010000046.1, forward strand.
GAAGTCTGATCGCTCAACTGCTTAAGGCTGTCGCCGAGGCGAGTTGAGGGCGCGTTGGCTTGCAGGCTCTGGAGGCTGTCGATGCGGGCAGGCGCCGCGTCGACGCGGTAGAGACGCGTTTTAAAGGAGCGGTTCAGGCTGTCCAACACGCCGTTCTGAAGAGCCTTGACCGCCTGCCCCTGGCGCGTGATCCCGTCCTCCGATATCCCCATGCTGCGCGAGTCGTCCACCAGGACGGCAATGATGTTTTGCTGAGGCTTCAACTCGGCGATGGTGATCGCCGGCTGCCATAGCAGCACCAGCACCACCGCGGCCAGCAGCGTCTGCAAGCCCCAGATCACCCAACTGCGCCATCCCTGCACCGTGGGCGCCGCCTCCGCCTTGTGCGAGCGAATCAGCCACGCCAGACCCGCGCCTGCGGCTACAATCAGGAGAACCAGCAACCATTTGGGCCACGCGCCCAAAAGCGCAAATTGACCCTGCGAATAAACCGAACGCGGGTACTTAAGGAAGAACTGGAACATTGGACTGGAGGAAAGGGCGCGCGCCGTTCATGCCTAGTGGGTCATTGCATAAGTTATGTAGTTGAGGACGATCCGAAAAGCGAGCCCGGAAAATTTCTCGGGGTACTCCGGGCTATCCGCCCATTCCCAGGCGTCGCCCAGATGCATGTTGGCGCAGATCGCCACCATGATGCGCCCGTGGTCGTTGCGGATTGCGCGCCACTTGGGCACGTAGCCGTCCTTCTCATAAGTGCGGCCGGTGTTAACGTAGACCTCGCTGGGGATTTGAAACTTTTCATTGATGTCGTACAAGACGTGATAGATCTCGTCGGCGTCCTTCAGATCCTCGACGGGCCGGTCGGGCAACACCTGGCGCATACCGGCCATGAAATGCTGCCAGTCGTCGGTGCCGTGGAAGTCGTCCACCATCAGGAACCCGCCCTTCAAAAGAAAGTCGTGCAGGCGCTTGGCCTCCTCGTCGGTGAAGGTCCACGTGTTCACGTCGACAGCGTAGATCCACGGATAGTCGAAGATGTGGTCGCTATTGAGATCAATCACGTTTAGCGGCGACGGAGAGTTGATGCGAGTCAAACGCCGCAAGGCAATCAGGCAATCGTTGTCGGCTTTTGGAAAATCCCTGGACCAACTGCCGCCATACGCGCGAAACCCGAAACTGCCGCCGCTGGCATAACCGGAGGTGTATTGGAGCCGGCTCCAATAGAACTCCGAGGGCACGTTCGGTCCGTTGGAGTAGGAGTAGCGGCTGAACCTCTGGTATCCTCCGAACTGCAGGGCGAATAGCCCGACGGTGAGCGAACCCAGAACGGGGAGGGCGGACAGGGGTCGCAACAGCTTCATACGATAATTACCTCAAGTGCCTCTTGAAAGCGTACCAGAACCGCCGCAGCATCTCCAGCGGGGCGATGCGAGAGGTACGATGATCGAAGACGCATGCAACGACGCGACTTTCTTAAAATTGCCGGGCTGTCGGCTGGAAGTAGCCGGCTGTTCGGTCAGCAGACGCAATCTTTCCTAGCCCCCACTGGCGCTCCCGATATCGCGAAGACCGAGTTCAATTTGGAAATCGCTCCGGTTACCGTCGAATTGGCGCCGAATCGTATTGTCAGCACTATCGGATACAACGGCACCGCGCCCGGACCGCTGCTGCGGATGAAAGAGGGCGCGCCGGTCACGGTCAACGTGGTCAATAAGACCGACGTGCCGGAGTTTGTGCATTTTCACGGCTTGCTCATTCCCGCCGATGTGGACGGATCGGAGGAAGAAGGCACCCCAGCCGTGCCTCCGCACGGAAGCCGGAGCTATCGATTCACTCCCACGCCGGCCGGGACCCGCTGGTATCACACCCACACCATGTCGATGGATGACCTGCATCGGGGCAGCTTTACCGGCATGTTCGGCTTTCTGATTGTCGAGGGCGCGAATAATCCCGGCCGCTACGATCAGGAGCATTACCTGGCGTTGCGCGATTGGGAGCCGTATTTCAGCAACCAGGCGATGGATAACGACGATCTTGATTCCCCGGGGCCGCAACCGGAAAAGCCGGCCGTAATGGATACGCGGCCGGTGGGGCCGGAGGTGGTAGCGGATATCTATTCCATCAATGACAAGGCGCTCGGCGCGGGCGAACCGGTGCGCGTGAAACCCGGCGAGCGCGTGCTGTTTCATTTTTTGAACGCGAGCGCAATCGAGATCCGCCACCTGGCGTTACCCGGTCACAAGTTCAACGTCGTCGCCCTGGATGGAAATCCCGTGCCCACTCCCGGGGCCGTAGACGTGTTGATGCTCGGGCCAGGCGAGCGCATCGATGCCTGGGTGGAGATGAACCAGCCCGGCGTCTGGATCCTCGGCGCGCCGGAGGACCCGGTCCGCGAAGGCGGCTTGGGTATAGTCGTCGAATACGCGAATCAACATCGCACCCCGCAGTGGACGGCGCCGCCCAAATCCGCGTGGGACTACACAATCTTCGGCAAGCCCGCAACGCAGGCGGCTCCCACCGAGCGCCTGGACATGCTGTTTGAAAAGGTGCCGCGCGGCGCCGGTAAATTTAACAGCTTCACTGTGAACGGCAAATCCTATCCGCACGATCAGGAGTTTCTGCTCAAACCAGGCACCCGCTACCGGCTGACGTTTCACAATCGTACCGACGACGCGCATCCGTTGCACATGCATCGCCACCAGTTAGAGATCACCGAGATTTATGGCAAGGCCACCGCGGGCGTCATCAAGGACACGGTCGTAGTGCCTACCTATGGGCGCGCCAGCGTGGACTTCACGGCCGACCAGCCGGGATTGACATTATTTCACTGCCACATCCAGCAGCACATGGATTTCGGTTTCAAGGCCCTGCTTCGCTACACATAAGGGACCATGGAGGACCAATGAACGTGCGCGGTTTCTTTCTGACGGTTGCTGGGTTGTCGCTTTCTGTCTGTTTCCAGAGCGCGCCCGTTTGTGCGCAAACTTCCCCGTCCCTCGCCCTCACGGGCCGCGTCAGTTCGGCGGAGGAAGGACCTATGGAAGGAGTCCTTGTCGGCGCCAAAAGGGCTGGCTCGACCATGACGATTACGGTGGTCAGCGATGCGCAAGGCCGCTATCGCTTTCCCGCCTCGAAGCTACCGCCGGGCCAGTACGGCTTGCACATTAAAGCCGTCGGATATGATCTCGAAGGTCCCGCCACCATCGACGTCAAGGGCGCCGGCGCCGCCACCGCCGACCTGCAACTGCGCAAGGCCGCCGATCCGGCCGCGCAGCTTTCGAATGCGGAGTGGTTCGCGAGCCTGCCGGGCACCGAGCAGCAAAAGGCCTCCATCAAAAATTGCACGCACTGCCACACTCTCGAGCGCGTGATGCGGTCGCGCGGCGACGTGGATGCCATGACGAAGGTGGTCGAGCGCATGTCCACTTATCCGCAGCTCTCGTTCCCGTTAATGCCGCAGAAACTGGTTGCTGCTCGCATTGGCGGCGGCGAGGATCCGCTCGAGCAACGCTTGGAAGGCTGGCGCCGTCAGGCTCAGTATCTGAGCAGCATCAACCTGAGCACCACCGATCATTGGAAGTTTCCCTTCAAGATGCATTCCCGTCCCAGCGGCAGGGCGACCCAGGTGATTTATACCGAATACGATCTGCCGCAGCGCACGCGACAGCCGCACGATGTGATCGTCGATGCCGACGGCATGGCCTGGTACGCCAGCTTCGGCGAGCAGATCCTCGGCAAAATTGACACCCGGACCGGCAAGGCCACCGAATATCAGGTGCCCCGGCTGAAGGCGAACCTGCCCAGCGGCATTCTGGCGCTGCGCTTCGACGAGGATCAAAACCTTTGGCTGGCTAATCAGTTTCAGGGCGGCATCGCCAAATTCGACAAGAGGACTGAGAAATTCCAAACCTGGAGCCTGCCGCCCGAGTTGAACGGAGATTATGTTCAGATCAACCAGGTGAGTCCGGAGCATTCGCATGTCGATGGCAAAGTCTGGCTGCAGGATGCCGGCACCTACACGGTCTTGCGGCTCGATCTGAAATCCGGCAAGTTCGAGGCGTTTGCGCCGTACGCGGTTCCCCGGCCCAATATTTATGATGTGATCTCCGACCCGCAGAACAATGTCTACTTCACTGTGCTGGGTAAAGAGACCATCGGCCGTATCGATGCGAAAACGGGGAAGATTAACTTCTATCAGACGCCGACCGCGGGCTCGGGGCCGCGCCGCGGCATGCTCGACCAGGAGGGCCGCCTGTGGTTCGGCGAAAACCGCGGCGATCGCATCGGCATGTTCGACACCGGAACTCAGCAATTCAAAGAGTGGCCGGCGCCCACACCCGGCTCGTGGCCTTACGATGTCACTGGCGACAAAAACGGCGAAGCCTGGGGCGGCGGAGAGTTCACCGATACGGTGCAGCGCTTGAATCCGAAGACCGGTGAATTCGTCGAGTATCTGCTGCCGCGGTTCACCAATATTCGCCGCGTTTTTGTCGACAATGCGACCACGCCAGTTACGTTCTGGGTCGGCGCCAATCACGGCGCTACGATCATAAAGCTGGAACCGCTGAACTGAGGCCGGCACTGTACATCGCCCGAGCCGCGCCGCCTGTAATCGGCATCCCACTCAGCTAAAATGCGGAAGATCGAGAGAGGAGGAGTTCGATGCCGAGCCGCAGACACTTCCTGGAGGCTCTGGCCGGTGTATCTGCCGGTGCCCTCTTTCCGCCCCACGGTGCGATCGCCGCGCCGCAGCAGGCGCGGGAAAAGGTGAAGCACGCACCGGTGAGAGTCGCCGGGCGAGTTGTGAAAACCGTGGACGTGCACTGTCACGTGAACGTGCCGGAGGCGGTCGATCTTGTCAAAGGCACGCCTTTGGAAAGCAGAACCGCGGGCGGCAGCACCGATATCCCGCTAGGGCCGGAGCGCATCCAGAAGATGGATGAAATGGGCATCGACGTTCAGGCGGTGAGCATTAATGCCTTCTGGTATTCGGCCGGCCGGGATCTGGCCGCACGCTTGATCGATCTTCAAAATCAGAGGCTCGCGGCCATGGTGAAGGCCGCAAATCCTGAGAGGTTTGTGGCGTTCGCCTCCGTGGCACTCCAGTTCCCGGAAATGGCGGCACAACAACTGGAGGAAGGGATCAAGCGCTGGGGACTGCGCGGCGCCGCTATCGGCGGAAGCGTGGAAGGCCAGGAACTGTCTTCACCCAAATTCGATCCCTTTTGGGCGAAGGCTGAACAATTGCAAGCTGTGATCTTCGTGCACCCGCAGGATAGCGCCACCGCGACCGGGATCCGGAATCGGGTGCAGGGAAATGGCGTGCTGGGCAATGTGATCGGCAATCCATTGGAGACTGGCATTTTCCTCTCACACATGATCATGGAAGGAACGCTCGACCGTTTCCCGAATCTGAAGATCTGTGCCGCTCACGGTGGCGGCTACTTGCCCTCTTATGCGGATCGTCTGGATCACGGATGCCTGACATTTCCCGCTCAATGCAACGTGACCTTAAAGAAGATGCCCTCCGTTTTCGTGAAACTAATCTTTGTGGACT
>CAZKQQ010000047.1:0-37460 GCA_964554945.1 uncultured Solibacteraceae bacterium
GCGCCAGCACGGCAAGACCGTCCTGCGGCTTGATTTTCCAATATCGGTGCGCGGAGCGGAAGGCCACGCACCGCACCTGCGCATCGCGCTCCTTGAGCGTGAAATAGTAATGGCCGCTAGTGGCGTGCTTGACGCCGGAGATCTCGCCCGAAACCCAGATATCCCCAAACTCAGCGTCCAAAACGGCGCGGATGGCGCCGTTCAGCTCGCTGACGGTATAGACGCGGCGCTCGGGTGCGCGATCAAATTCGAGCGCGAATTGCTCCACCGAGCCATGGTAGCGCGCGGCGCCGGTTTTATTGAATATTGATCAGAATCCCTGCCGGCGATTGAAAACTGCCTTGCGTGATTCGGATCGGCTGATCACCGACCGGCACCGATGCCGGAAGCTGCACGTTTACCTGATAGAGGCCGGCATAGCGCAGCACGGCAGCCTGAACCGGCACGTTGACCCCGCCCACCGTAACTGTCGGATTCGTGACCAGAGTCGGAAGTGGTACGCCTGGCTGCTGGCCGGCCGGAAAATCAGGATTGGTGGCTCCGAGTCCCGTTACCCACAGCGTCAGGTTCTCACCGGCATGCGCCGACACCGTTCCGGTGATCACGGATGCCTTTCCAATGTAAGTGGCGCCGTCGGTGATCAACGCATACGGATACTGCCCGCCGCCCCACTGCAACAGCGCGGGCGAATTGGTCTGGTAAGTAGCCGTCGCCGCCGCACTGAGGGCGCCATTATTGTTCACCACAACGTTCACGGGCCCCAACGCCGCATCGGTGGGCGCCTGCACGTTCACTTGTGTCGGGCTGATGAAGTACATAAAAGCGGTCTTGCCATTGATGGTGACGCTGGTGCCGTCCATGGAGGTTGGGAAGTTCTCATTTCCGTTCCAACCACGCCCTGGGTTCGTGTTCGACAGGTTCGTGCCTCGTATGGCGACCCAGTTGCCCGACTGAATTCCCGCTGCCGCGGAGTTACTGAACGCGTTGTCGACCTCCGTGATCGCCGGCGCAGTCCCGCCACCGCCAGCAGCAATCGTGAGGGTATATGGCGCGGTTACACCGGCTGAGGAAGCAACGTATTCCTGCACCCTCGCCGTGAAGGTGAAAGTCCCCGGCTTAGTGGGAACGCCAGAGATCATTCCCGAGAAGCTATCCAGCGTCAGCCCGTCTGGCAGCGTTCCGGAAGCGATGGTCCAGTTATAGAACGGAATGCCGCCTTGCGCCGACAGCATTTGGGAATACGGTTGCTGTACCGATCCGGAAGAAAGAGTGGATGTCGTGAGGCTCAGCGGAATGAAGGCTGACGTCTTGCGCAGCTTATACCCCACCGCGTGCAACACCAGCAGATCGAGCTTGGTGATGAACCAGCGCCGGGCGGGTGCGAGGCCGTGATACTCGTTTCCGAAGGCTCCCATCAGGCTATCGTTGTCGATTTCCCCGCTCAGATGATCCGAAGAATCGATCTTGGGGCACGACCCGTGGTATGCGATCACTGCCGCGTCGTTGACGCAGCCGTTCGCTTTGAATGCGGCCCAGTTAGGCTGCCCCGCATTGAAGGCGGTAGCGTGCCCGGATTCGTGATGCGAAATCGAGAAGAGCTCGTTTTGTTGGTTACCCAGATTCGCCGAAACCCACCAGCCCAGGTCGGACGTGCTCGTGAGCCAGCCGAGGGTGTTGTAATTGCCTTCGGTCTCTATCTCCAGGCCGCCGGAACGTTTGAGCTGCAGCGGAACTCCGCTCGAGGTCTGGAAACCGCCCGCGGACGAAACTTCGCCGCCTGACCGCAAGGCAGAGCTATGAATTCCGTAGACGTAGAGAAGGTAGCCGGTGTAGGCGCTTGAGTTCACGACGTAGCTGCCGGACACAAAACCGTCCGAATTCCAGATAAAGGTCCTCTCGGCGCCCCCAGGCACGGCGTCCAGATTCATATTGTCGACGAAGTATGCCCAGTCCGCCAACTCCTGCTGAATGGCGGCGCGATTGGCCGGCGTGGCGAAGAATCCGGTTTTGTCCTGAGTGAAATCGGTATTGATCGCGTACGGCACGGTGCTCGGCCGATCTTGATCGATCTTGTGGACGGGAATCGTAAGCGAGGTGCTCTGGCCATCGGCGCCCGTGAAGAGGATGGCGAGCTGATAGTATCCGTCGATCGTGTCGCGGTCCGGAGCGTTGCCCAAGTAAACGGCGACGGGGGAGGAATCCGGGAACGAGATAGTCTTCGACGGGCCGCTCGCGCCCACCGTGCTGGGAAGATCGAAGTACAAGCGTTGATCGTTTGCGGTCAGTGCGGCCGTGGCCGGGAATTTCGCGTTCGATGGCGGGATCACGAAGAACTTGATCGCCGGATTCGCCATGTAACCGTCCCAGTCCACCAGCGTCAGCCCCGCTGTGTTCAGGTTCCTGCCGAAGATGTCCTGAACCGTTACACCGTTGGATTGACTGAACGCGGGGATCAGCGCCGGAAGCAGACAAAAGACAAGCCGCGGCGCCTGAAGCGAGATTCGCCTGGGCGTGCGGCGATGCAACCCAAGCGCGAAGCGCGGCACCGGGCCATGGTAGCACGCCGGGCGGCTCTTACTGGATGTTGATCAAAATCCCCGCGGGCGATTGAAAGCTTCCCTGATGGATCTGAATCGCCTGATCGCCGGTCGCTATCGACGTGGGGAGCTGAATGTTGACCTGGTACAGTCCGGCGAAGCGCAGAACCGCGCCCAGTACCGGCACGTTCACTCCGCCGACGGTGATGGTAGGTGCGGTTGTCAGCGGCGGAAAAGAGGTGGGCTGCTGGCCTGCGGGAAGCGGCGGGTTGGTTGCGCCCAGGCCGGTCGCCCATAAAGTCAGGGCTTCACCGGCATGCGCCGAGACCGTTCCGGTGACCACGGATGCCTTTCCGATATAAGTGGCGCCGTCGGTGATCAACGCATACGGATACTGGCCGCCGCCCCACTGCAACAGCGCGGGCGAATTGGTCTGGTAAGTAGCCGTCGCCGCCGCACTGAGGGTGCCATTATTGTTCACTACAACGTTCACGGGACCCAACGCTGCATCGGTCGGCGCCTGGACGTTCACTTGTGTCGGGCTGATGAAGTACATAAAAGCGGTCTTGCCGTTGATGGTGACGCTGGTGCCGTCCATGGAGGTGGGGAAACTTTCATTGGCGTTCCAGCCGCGTCCGGGATTGGTGTTGGACAGATTCGTGCCTTTGATCGCGACCCACGTACCGGACTGAATCGGAGAGTTGGGAAGATTGCTGAAAGCATTGTCCACTTCGCTGATGGTCGGCGTGGGGCCGCCACCGCCGGTTGAGGGCGTCAGCGTATACGTCTTCGTGTAGATATGGTCGCCGCTGGTGGTGAGGTCGCCGTTGGCCGCGTTGCCGGCCACGTAAATGACGATATTCCCTACCGCTGTTGCAGGCGGCGTCCAGTCGATTTGATAGGTGGCGGAGCCGGGCCCCTTGGTGCTGTTGTACCCCGTGAGGCTGTGCTCGATGTATTCCAGCGGCATGTTCGCGGGGCAGACCTGGGGTTGCGTCGCGCTGTAGTCCACTTCCCGCTCGGTTGAGAGGTTGGTAGGGGCGCACATAATCAGTGTATTCGCGTCACTCGATGCGAAAGTACCGGCCTCGGTCTGAGCCGAACCCGAGTTACGAGCAGTCAGCTGGAAGCCCCATGCTTTTTGCGTGGCCGCCGGATCCGAAATGGTGACCATGAGGTGCTGCTTTACGCCGGGGGCATAGCTTTGCCCATTGGGGAACGCGACGGCGACACTACCCTGGTTGGCAGGGTTATTCGCCGTGCCCAGGTGGCAGGCTGATTGAGCACAGGTCCCCAGTTCGCCTGGCACGTTGCTGTACCCGGCATCCGGCCCGTATTCATGTGCCCAGATCAATAGCGGGATCGCTACCAAAATTGCTGCCGTTTTGCCCCAGAAAATCTTCCCTTGTCGCTGCATGGCCCCCCTGGATTGATAACCCGGTTCTCTCGAAACTGACTCGCCGGCAATTATGAATTGTCCTGTATCTACAAGCTTTTTACGAGCAGTTCGCACGATAGGTTTCGAGAGTTAACTTTTGATAACACCAGCCACCCTGAGCGCCTTGCGCGCAGTCGTGCTGAGCGGGATCTTCGCCAATGTGCGCGGTTCATGCCAGCGAAAAGGACGCCGCAAGACCGAACCCGAAGCTTCGGCAACACCAAACGTGTAATGGTGGTGCGTGATGGTGTGGCGAAATACTCCAAGCTGGCGGCCAATGCGCGCCCGCGGCACCTGTTCCGGCGTGGGCAACTCCCAGAAGCCGGCCATGCGGCGCGCGTCCGGCTCGCGTTGACGCAGCAGAATCCGGCCGTTCTTGCGGATGATCAGCAGCGTGCCTTCCAGGGCGACCGGGTCCACACGGCGCAATTTCACCGGCAACTGCTCCACCGTGCCTTCCGCCAAAGCCCGGCAGGCCGGCGCGAGGGGACAGAGCAGACACAGCGGGTTTTTCGGAAGACAGACAGTGGCTCCGAGTTCCATCAGTGACTGATTGAAGGCTCCCGCATCGCCCGGGTCCAGCCATCCCTGTGCAATCTCGCGGAAGCGCTGGCGGGTCCGGGCCGATCCGATCTCCGAGGGATCGTTCTCGACCCGCGCCACCACCCGCAGCACATTGCCGTCCAGCACCGCGTGCGGCAATCCGAAAGCGATGCTCGCTATCGCCGCCGCGGTGTAGTCGCCGATGCCAGGCAGCGCTCGAATCGCTTCGTAATCGCGCGGAAATGCTCCGGCCGCTGCGATCTGCTGCGCGGCGCGCCGCAGATTGCGGGCGCGCTCGTAGTAGCCAAGGCCGCTCCACACAGCAAGCACGTCGGCCTCCCGGGCGCGCGCCAGGGCCTCGACCGACGGGAACCGTCGCAGAAACCGCTCGTAATAAGGAATCGCCGCCTGGGCGCGGGTCTGCTGCAGCATGATCTCGGAAAGCCAGATGGGATAGGGGTCCCCGGTCCGGCGCCAGGGCAAGTCGCGATGGCCCTGCCGGTACCAAGCCAGCAGCAACTCTGTCAGATTTGGGCGACTCACTCGATTACTTGAAGCCACTCGGCGACCACGGCGAAGTCCTGTGGTTCGGCGTCCCAGGGTTCGAATTCCGGGTTCAGCGGCTCAAGACGGATGCGCTCATGCCGCCACTCCTCTTCCCCGGTCTGGACTTTTTGGCTGGTGTATCTTTTGACCGTGTAGCGGGCGGTTTCGTCGAATGCCCCGAAGCGCTCGACGAGCATGATCTTGCCCTGGCGCGACCCGACCGGATGAAATCGGAACAGGTTGAGGCTGCCATCCGGAATACGCGGCTCCATCGAGCGGCCCACCACATGAGCCGCGAACAGGCTGGGATCAAGGCGCATTCCCTCGGGCGCGCGCACCCAATCTTCTTCGACCGATTCCATCTCCTCGCCGAGCTTCTCCGCCGCCGCGCGCAGCGTGTAGAGCGGCACGTGCGTCACGTACCGCTCCACTGCGAGCGGCTGAACGTGCTCCCGGTAAATCCGATCGAGCACTCGTGTGAATGAATCGACGGGAACCGCGTGGCGTTCGCTCACGCGCAGGGCATTCGAAAGCGAATCTTCCAGCGAAGCGACGTAGGCCTCCGCTCCGAGTTCGGCGGCGCGAGCGCGGATTTCGCCTTCCAGGGCTTCCAAGACTTCAGCATCTTCGGGATCGGCCAACTCGTCATAAGATTGCCGCAGACGTATCCAGAGCCGGTCGCTCTCGGGATCGAGCAGGAGCGCGCCGATGGTCTGCGGGGGGCGTTGGGGCAAGACGGCATCGAGGAGTACGTAGACGCCGCGGCGTCGCGCGGCTATGGGAATAATGCTGGCCGGCATCGCGCTTCTAATCCTATCTGACTTATCGGTGAAAACGCGACCCGGCGTTAATTCGAAGCCGGCAGACCGGCCGGGTAATAGCCGCGCCGCGCCCGGATCTTCACGTTCGGAAGGTCGGCGATCTCCACCTTGATGTTGCGAAACACCTTGGTCTTGGCTTCCGGATCAACATCCGGCACATACCGCAGCACGTACTGCGTGGTGATATCGCCAGCTACCGCGCCCACTGCTTTGATGATGTTGCCCGAGATTTCCGCCTCGTATCCGCCGGTTCCCACCTTGTAGGCGTAACTGCCCTCGTCGGAGGGCTGGGCGAAGTAAGTGTTGGCCGACAGATCCTTGTACAGCGTGTTCAGCGGATACTCAACATGGCCGCCCGTGTCTTCGGCAAGACGCTCCAGCACGGCGCGATCGGGATTATCAAACCCATATGCCATGGTACTGATTCCATAAATCGTCACCAGTTGCCGCTGAGCGATCTCGATTACCTCGTCCAGAGTCTTCTTGCTGGCGCTATCGTGGCCGTCGCCGATCACCACGATCACGCGCCTCGGTTCATATGGTTCGCCCTTCACCAGGCCACGGCGCGTGCATGCCATATAGATCGCGTCGTACAATGCGGCGCCGCCGCCCGGCTTCATTTTGCGAATTTTATCGGTGATCTTCTCCGAATCGGACGTCGTGTTGACCGCCAGCTCGGCATCATTCGCGTACGAGATCAAATACCCGCTGTATCGCGATTCGCCGGGCAGCAGATTCCAAACCAGCTCCATCACCGCGTCCTGATACCGCTTCCAGTGCAGGCGCGTATTATTGCTCTGATCCACGAGGAAGCCGATCACCACGGGCTGCTTCTGATCGTGGCTGAAGAAGGTGAGGCGCTGCGGGCGTCCTTCGTCGAGCACCTTGAAATCCTTGGCCTGGAGATTCGAAACGAATTTGCCCTTGTCATCGGTGACGGTGACCGGCAGAATGACTTCGTTGACCTGAACCTGGATGCGGGTTTTGGGCTGTTCCTGTTCCTGTGGAATCGCGGGAACATACCAGAGGGTACCCAGGACGGAAACGGCGGTAAAGCGGGCCAGGGAGTTCATGGCGTTGGCTCCATTCTAATCCTTCGCCGCCACCACGTCCACCGCGAAGCCGGCGTCGAGCGAGGAAAGGCCTTCAAATAAGAGGAGGCTCCCGGCGGGCAGGCGCGAACCATCAAAAAAACCGGGGCGCACGCGCCGAACCTGGTCGGCAATCTTCTGTGAGAGCGGATAGAAGCGCACAAACGCGATATCGGCGAGCGATACACCCGCTGTTCCCAGCTCTTTCTGCACGCGCTGCAAGGCTAGGCGGGCATCGCGGTCTTCAAAACCAAACGACACTTGGGCGCTGGTGAAAACCGTGCGCGGCGCCCGCACCACCGCGATCTGCGATTCTTCGTCCCGGTGCGCCAGATCTTGCGGATTCATTAGCTCCAGGCGCGTGCTCGCGTTCTGGCCGGGCGCAGCGACTGCTTCACAACCAGCGACGGCCCGAAGCGGTTCGCGCTGCGTTTGCACCAGATTGAGGGCGGCATGCGGATAGTCAGCGGCGAGTTGCGCGCGGACGGCGTCGATTCGATCCAGCGAACTGAGAAAACAGGTGACTCGCAACACTCCGGCCGGTTCTGCCCGGGCCGCATTCACTGCTTTGCCCAAGGAAACGGCCGACCGTTGCGCCAGCGGCGGCACGGGAGCCAACGGATCCTCCATGGACGCCATTTGCGCCGAGATCCAGGCCAATCCACCGGGATGCAGTTCTTTGCGGGAAGCTGCGACCGCCTCCAGAACCACTTGTGCGCCAGTCAATGGCAATCCCCCGCTCTGGATGATGCTCACCACCGGTAAAGGCTGGCGGCGTTCCGTGAAGGTCTCGCTGATGAGCTCACGAACCCGCCGCAGATCTCCGCTTCCCGCGACAAACGCCCGGATCTGCAAAACGGTATCGTCTCCATCCTGCCGGTCGAGAGCTTTGAGCGCATCCCGAACTTGCTGGGAAAGAAGGCCCTTGGCAGATAGCGGCGTGACGTAGAACGTCAGCCGCCGGGTCTCGCCCATCACCACCGTCGGTAGTTCCTTGGGGAGTTGCAGCGTTTGTGTTTCGTCGTCTTTTTTCTTCTTGGCGGGCCACGCCACCAGGGTGGCAACTAACCCGAGCGCCACCAACGCGCATGCCTTCCCCAAGATCATGATGTGGACCAATAGGATTGTATCAGAGCCGTGGAAATAGGGTGACTCGGATTGTACTAGGCCAGCCAATATGGTATGTTATGGCTGGATGGATCTGGATCCACTCAACCATCAATCCGATTTGCCTCTTTACCGCCAGCTTTTCGACCAGATTGCTGAACAGATTCGGTCGGGACGGATGGGACGCGGAAGCCGTTTGCCTGCCACGCGGGAATTGGCTGGCCAGCTTGGACTAAATCGCACCACCGTTTCCGCTGCCTACGAAATGCTGGAGACCGAGGGTCTTATTTCCGGCCAGGTGGGCCGCGGCAGCTTCGTTACTGGTTCGGCAAAGGGTCACGGGGTAGGAGTGGACTGGAATGGTCTGCTTGACCGCGGAGATTCTCCGGTTTCGCTGCCAACGCCTTCCAGCGGCAAGGAAGTGATCCGGTTTGTGGTTTCACAGCCATCGCGCGAATTGTTTCCGCTCGACGCATTCCGCGCAAGCTGCGAGGCCGTTCTAGGACGTAAGGATCTCGCCGACGTGCTGCAATTGGGGTCACCGGGCGGATATGAGCCACTGCGGCGCCGTCTGCTGGAAGAGGCGCGGCGGCAAGGGGCCGCAGGCCCCGGCGACGATGTTTTGATCACCAACGGTTGTCAGCAGGCGCTCGATCTGATCGGCCGGGTGCTACTGCGGCCAGGGGAATCGGTCGCAGTTGAGGATCCCATTTATCCGGGCCTAAAGAATCTATTATCCGGAATGGGAGCGCAGCTTTTAGGAATTCCGATAGGCGCCGAGGGAATGGATGTGGAATTTGCCGCGCGGCTGCTGGCGCGCGAGCGGCCGCGATTGCTCGTCGTAACCTCGAATTTTCAAAACCCGACGGGCGCGACTATGCCGCAAACGGCGCGGGAGGCGCTGCTGACAGCGGCTCAAGCAGCGGGCGTGCCGGTGATCGAAAACGACGCTTACGGCGAGCTGCGCTATCGCGGACAAGCGGTTTCTTCGATCAAGCAATTGGATCAACACGGCGGCACGGTATTGCTCCGCAGTTTTTCTAAAGTAAGTTTTCCCGGCCTGCGCGTGGGCTGGGCGCTGGGGCCGAAGGCTCTGATGGAGCGGCTGCGGAACGCGAAAGAAGCGTCGGACCTGCACACCGATCAGCTTTCGCAAGCCGTGCTGCTCGAGTTTGCCGAGACCGGACGGTTGGAAGCGCACCGTGCCCGGGTGCTGGAGGCTGGCGCGCAACGGCTGGCGGCTACTTTGGACGCGTGCCGGGACTATTTACCAGCGGGGACGCGCTGGAGCAGGCCCGAAGGCGGTATGAATGTCTGGGTGCGGCTGCCTGCGCCACTGGAAACGGGTGATCTGTTGCCGCGCGCTCAGCAGGAAGGCGTGGCGTATCTTCCGGGACGCTACTTCGAAGTTTCGCGGCGGCAGGCGGGCGCGCTGCGGCTGAGTTTTGCGGGTCTCGCGCCGGACCAGATCCGGAAGGGGCTCGAGATTTTGGGGCGGGTAGCGGCGGCGGAAATCGACAACGCCGCGCAAGGCTTCGAGCCCGCACCCGCGCTGGTTTAACGAAATCGTAGGAGAAGAGTGATGTTCCATTTTGAAAGCGAAACATTTCGAGTGAAAGTGGGCCTGGCGGAGATGCTCAAGGGCGGCGTCATTATGGACGTCACCAACGCCGAGCAGGCCAAGATCGCGGAAGACGCCGGCGCTTCGGCGGTGATGGCGTTGGAGCGCGTGCCTGCCGATATCCGCAAGGAAGGCGGGGTGGCGCGCATGGCTTCGATTTCGAAGATCGAGGAGATCATGCGCACGGTGTCCATTCCAGTCATGGCCAAGGCGCGGATCGGCCATTTCATGGAAGCGCGCGTCCTGGAAGCGCTGGGCGTGGATTACATCGACGAGAGTGAAGTACTTACTCCGGCCGATGAAGAGCATCACATTGCGAAAGAAGGCTTCAAGGTTCCTTTTGTTTGCGGGGCGCGCAATCTGGGTGAGGCATTGCGGCGCATCGCCGAGGGCGCGGCGATGATCCGCACCAAAGGCGAAGCCGGCTCGGGAAACATTGTGGAAGCCGTGCGCCACATCCGCACCATCGTGAAAGAGATGAGGAAGCTCACGGTGCTGGGTAAAGAGGAACTGGTGCACGAGGCAAAGGAACTGCAGGCGCCGTTAGAGCTGGTGGAATGGGTCGCCAGGCGCGGCAGGTTACCGGTTCCCAATTTCTCGGCGGGGGGCATCGCCACGCCGTCGGACGCCGCACTGGTGATGCAACTGGGGGCGGAGGCGGTGTTTGTGGGGTCGGGAATCTTCAAATCGTCGGATCCATCGGTGCGCGCAACGGCCATCGTGCAGGCGGCCAAGAATTACGACAATCCCGAGAAACTGCTGGAAGCAAGCCGGTCACTCGGCGAAGCGATGCCGGGGCTTGATGTCGCCAAGATGCAGGAATCGGAGCTGATGCAAACACGAGGGTGGTAATGAAGAAGCGGGTCGGAGTGCTGGCGTTACAAGGCGATTTCGCGGCGCACGGCGCGGCGTTGGAGCGCGCCGGAGCCGAGCCGGTCTTCGTGCGCGACGCCGGTCAACTCGACTCGATTGACGGCCTGGTGATCCCAGGGGGCGAGAGCACCACCATGCTCAAGCTGCTGCACTATGACGGGCTGATGGAGCCGCTGGCGCAATTCGGGCGCGAAAAGCCCGTCTTTGGTACCTGTGCGGGAGCGATCCTGCTGGCCAACCAGGTCACCAATCCGAGCCAGGAGAGCCTGGGCCTGATGGATCTCGAAGTGGAGCGCAACGGCTATGGGCGTCAACTCGATAGCCGGGTGACCCAGCTCGACCCGGAGCCGGAGTTTGAGAACCGGAGCGGGCGCGGTAAAATTGAAGCAGTATTCATTCGGGCCCCGATTATCAGGCGCGTCGGGGTGAAGGCTAAGATTCTGGCGCGATATCAGAACGATCCGGTGCTGGTAGAGCAAGGACGGCATCTAGTTGCCACGTTCCATCCTGAATTGACGACGGATTCACGAGTGCACGCGCTTTTCCTGGAGAAACTGTGAAACGACCGAAGCGGGTTCTGTTTGTATGTATCGGCAATTCGTGCCGCAGCCAGATGGCGGAAGGCTTCGCCCGCGTTCACGGGCGAGGAACCATCGAGCCAGCCAGCGCTGGTATATATCCGGCAATGAAGGTGGCTCCGGACACACTGCAGGCGATGGCCGAAAAGAACATCAATCTAAAAGGCCAGTTCCCGAAGAACGTTGATCAAGTAGACCTGTCGAAATTCGATCTGATTGTGGATATGAGCGGCGGCTTGATGGAGGGCATTCAAAAGCCGCCGGTAGAAGTTTGGGATGTGCCCGATCCGATCATGCTGGAGTACGACGAACATTGCCACGTGCGCGACCGGATCGAGCTGTTGGTAAAGGACCTCATCCGCGAGCTTGGCGAAAAGTCAAGGCAGGTGCGCGTTCTCGGGTCAGGGCGCTGACCTCTCCAGCGTGTAATGCTGAGTTCGATGATTTGTTCCGCCGGCTTCAGCAGCGTTCCAGAACCATGGCAATGCCTTGTCCTACGCCGATGCACATGGTGCAAAGGGCATAGCGCCCCCCACTTTTCAGGAGTTGGTACATCGCGGTGGTGACCAGCCGTGCGCCGCTGGCCCCTAGCGGATGGCCGACGGCGATGGCGCCCCCGTTTGGATTCACGTGCCCGGCGTCGTCGGGCAGGCCGAGATAGCGCGTGACCGCCAGAGCTTGGGCGGCAAAAGCTTCGTTCAACTCGATCACATCAATCTGGGACAGGACTATGCCGGCTTTCGCCAGCACCTTGCGCGTTGCGGGAGCGGGCGCGAAACCCATAATGCGCGGAGCTACTCCGGCCGCCGCTGTCCCTACCACGCGGACGCGCGGCGTGAGACCGTACTTGTTCGCGGCTTCCGCGGAAGCAATCAGCAAGGCACAGGAGCCATCGTTGACGCCCGACGCGTTTCCGGCCGTAACCGTCCCGTTCGGCCTCACTACGGGCTTGAGCTTCGTCAAGCCTTCGAGCGTAGTGTCGGGGCGCGGATGCTCATCGGTATCGAACTTCTTCGGATCGCCTTTCTTTTGGGGAATCGATACGGAAATCACTTCACAAGCGAAGAACCCGGCGGCGTGCGCCTGGGCCCAACGCTGTTGCGTGCGGAAGGCGAAGGCATCCTGGTCGGCGCGCGACACCTGGAAATCTTCGGCCACATTTTCCGCGGTCTCCGGCATCGAATCGGTGCCGTATTTGGTCTTCATCAATGGATTGATGAACCGCCAGCCAATGGTAGTGTCAAAAATCTCCGCGGTGCGGCTGAATGCGGTATCCGCTTTACCCATGACAAACGGGGCGCGCGACATGCTCTCCACTCCGCCGGCGATAATGAGATCGGCTTCCCCCGATTTAATGGCTCGCGCCGCCACGCCAACCGCGTCCATGCTCGACCCGCAAAGCCGGTTGATCGTACTGCCGGGAACCTCCTTGGGCAGGCCCGCGAGCAGCAGCGCCATACGAGCGACATTGCGGTTGTCCTCACCTGCTTGATTGGCGCAGCCGAATATGACATCGTCCACGGCTCCCCAATCCACTTTGGCGCTGCGCTCCATTAAGGAGCGCACGGGGATGGCCGCCAGATCGTCCGGCCGAATAGAGGATAACGTGCCGCCATATCGGCCAAAAGGCGTGCGGACCGCATCGCAAATAAAAACTTCGTTCATAGGTTTGGAAGTTTCTATTTTACAGTAGTGCTTATGGCCTCGACTCTTTTTCCCACCACGCTGGTGGGCTCCTATGCACAGCCGGACTGGCTGATCGACCGCGACATGCTGAGTAAGCAGATGCCGCCAAGAGTGCGCGCGCAGCAATTGTGGCGCGTGCCCGCCCAATGGCTGGAACAGGCACAGGATGACGCGACTCTGCTGGCCATCCGCGATCAGGAGCGCGCAGGCATCGACATCGTGAGCGACGGCGAGATGCGCCGCGAGAGCTACTCCAACCGCTTCGCCACCGCGCTAGAAGGCGTGGATCTCGATAATCCCGCGACTATCACCAGCCGGAGCGGCCAGCCGGTGGCCGTGCCGCGGATAACCGGAAAGGTGCGTCGGAAATATGCCGTACAGGTGCGCGACGTCGAGTTCTTGAGAGCGAACACAGACCGGCGCATAAAGATCACCGTGCCTGGGCCGTTCACCATGTCGCGGCAGGCGGAGGATGAACACTACGGCGATCCGGCCGAATTGGCGCTGGATTACGCGGACGCGGTGAACGCGGAGATGCGCGACCTCTTTGGGGCGGGAGCGGATGTGGTGCAGGTGGACGAACCGTGGATGCAAGCTTACCCGGACCAGGCGCGCGAGTACGGTTTGAAAGCATTAAATCGGGCGCTCGACGGAATCCAGGGAACTACGGCAGTGCATATCTGCTTCGGTTATGGTGCGCTGGTGGCGGGCCGGCCTGCGGGGTATTCGTTCCTGCCGGAACTGGCGGAATCTCCTGTGAAGCAGATCTCGATCGAGACGGCGCAATCGAAGCTGGATTGCGCGGTGCTGGAGAAATTGCGGGAGAAGACGATTATTCTCGGCGTGCTGGATTTGTCGAACCATGACGTGGAAACGCCCGAGATTGTGGCTGCCCGCATTCGCCGGGCATTGCCGTACGTCAGACCCGAGCACCTGGTAATCGCTCCCGATTGCGGTCTGAAGTATCTGCCTCGCAAGGTCGCGTTCGGAAAGATGCAAGCGATGGTGGAGGGAGCGCGCCTAGTCCGCGCCGAGCTTGTGTAAGGCTACAAAGCTTCGATGAACGCTCGCGCCTCGGCCAGTTCTTCGGGGCTGACAATGTGCGGGCGGCCCGGGTAAATGCGCATCTGGACGTCAGCTCCGAGTTCGCGCAGGGTGCGGGCTGTGCGCTCGGTATCCGCCATGGGAATCCATTCATCTACGTCGCTGCCGGTCAGGAACACGCGGATGCCCGCTAGTAAGCGCGAGGGAAATGTCCGCTCTCCCGGGACGCCGAAAATGCCGCCCGTGAGGACTACAATGGCGCCGCACTGGCCGGGACGCCGCAGGGCATATTCGACCGCAAGACAGGCGCCTTGGGAGAAGCCCACGAGGAAGATCTCATGCGGACCGAGGCGGCCGTTTTCGCCGGCTTCTTCCACTGCGCGATCGCATTGCTCGATGGCTTGCGTAAGGTAGGGTTCGTTTACGGCAAGAGGCTCAAAGAAACGTCCGGGGTACCAACTTCCGGTTTCGGCGGCCGGCGCGAGCCACCGGACATCATCCAGACCGAAACTGGAGGCGAGCACGACCTTCTCTTCGCGCGTGCGGTCGCGCCCATGAAGCAAAATGCCGGCCAACCGCGCTTTACCACGCGGCAGGCCGGCTTCTAGAGGGTGGGAGGACGCGAATGAGGCGTCGCGATCCACTGCTACTTATCGCCGCCGATGAATGTGGCGTCGCGACGCGAGGGAGTGACTCCGGAAGAGGCTCCCGTGCCTGCTTTGGGGGCAGCTGCCCCGGGACCTACTCCCGGAGCCGCAACTCCAACAGCAACCGGGCCATTGGCTTCCGGTACCCGGATCGGCTCGAGCATGGCTACGATTTCGGCGCGCCGCTCTTCGAACCATGGAGGCAGCAGCAGCGATGTGCCAAGTTGGTCAAACGGCTCGTCCCGCGCGAATCCGCCTTCGGCCGTCGCCGCGCATTCCACCAGGATGCCGCCGGGACACCGGCAGTAGATCGAGTGGAAATAATTGCGGTCTTTGATCTCGGAGCAGTCGGTGTAACCAAGCTCGTCGTAAATGCCTTTTTGGGCCGCCAGATCGTCGTCGCTGCCGACATTCAGCGCCACATGATGCGGCGTGCCTTCGCCGAAGATCCAGCTTCCCTGCGGCTTCTCGGGTTCGTGATGCAGAACGATGGTCTTGGCCGCGCCGCCCGAGCCGACTTCGAGCCGGGTGAACGGCCCCTCTTGTCCGGTCCGTTTAAATCCCAATGCGTCGACGAAAAACCGCTCAGTCTCGCCGGTCTCACGCACGGACAGAACCGTCCCAAAGAATCCACGCACCGAAACGTCGGGCGTAATCTCCGGGGTCTGCCATCCGACGCGCTTGTCGGCCGGGTCCTCCATCACTTCGAATTCAAGCCCGGACGGATGCGTAAAGCGAATGAACTTGTGACCGAACCGTTCCTGGACCCCTTTGTTTTCGATCTTGTGCTTGTTGAGATGATCCCGCCAGAAGCTTACAGTCCCATGAGGCACCGTGTACGTGGTGGCCTGGATCTGGCCGGAGCCTTTGCGGCCTTTGACGCGCTTATACGGAAACGTGGTCATCACCGTACCAGGTTCCGCCGCGGCATTGGAATAGTACAGATGATAGTGAGCGTACCGGCCGTCAAACAGAATGGTCTGTTTGATCATGCGCTGGCCGACGACCTGCGTAAAAAAATCGATGTCCGGCTGGGCCGCGCCCGCACATGCCGTGACGTGGTGAAGCCCGGTAACAGGGTATTCCATCCCTTCCTCCTGGGGCGCGATTATATCAAAACCACACCCGATTCCTGCTGAAGTAGAATCCAGCCCATCGGCTGGAAACCCCTCACGGGACGGATCGCGGAGGCGATCAGCACGGGGAGAGGCGTTCTTTTATCATACGGGAGCCATCAGACCTCTGCAATAAAGCAGTGGCAGTACAATGTCTAAAGGGTCCACCCAAGGAGGGGGCAGAATGGCCAAGTTCGTAATCGCGCCGCATATGCGGCTGCAGGAGTGGGTGGCCGAAGAAAAGGGCTATTTCTCGGCCGAGGGCCTGGAGTACGAATTCCGTGACGAGATCCTATCGAAGGACGGCAAGAAACACGATCTCGGCGATAAAGTCGGTGCGTACCAGACCTTTGAAAAAGGCCGGTCGACGGATGTAAGCTGCGCCTGCCATTGGACCGTGAATGTAGCCGCGTCCAACGGTCACGGGAAGCTGTACGCGGACGCCTATTCAGTGTCGCCCGCCGGCATCTTCGTGCCGCCCGAATCGCCGGTTCGCGAACCGGCTGACCTGGCAGGCGTGCCGATCTCGGTAGGCTATCAATCGGGTAGCCACTACTCGACGATCCAGGCGCTCGAGCAATATCTCCAACCGGAGCAGATCAGGCTGTCTTTTTCCGATGGACTGCTGTTCAAGCGGATGGAACTGCTAATCGACCGGAAAGTCCCGGCTGCGTCGTTGTTCAGCGGCCCGTATTACTTCCTGGAGCAGTTGGGATTCCGCAAGGTAATCGATCAGACGTTCATGATCGCGGCAATGATCACTGGCGACCCCGATATGGAGGACGTGCGGAAGTATTACCGCGCCCTACGGCGCGCGCAGCGCGATATCGACCTTCGGCCGGAACTGTATACTCACTATTACAAGAAAGAATTTCCGCAGCGGTTCCTGGAACAGATGGACACGCGGCGCTGGGGTCCGGGCGAACGCATCGTCTTCGAGCCCTACACCAAAGAAGTCTACGAGGAATCGTTCGACTGGATCGCGCGGCACGGCATCTTCCCGGAAGGACAGATGGGCGCCGGCAAGTATGAGGAAGCCACCGTCTCGCTACCGTTGAAATGAACCGCGAGCCGCACTCACACGTGTAAACCAATTCCGCCGCAGCTTGACAGGATGCGCGCAAAAAGAACATAATCCACCCTAACGGTGGTTGTGTGTCCATTTGGGGCAATTTGAGTTCCCGGCGCAAATCTGGAGGTGTGTCCATGACGACAGTCCGTTCCATTCTACGAATTGGTTTCCTGCTGAGTTTGGCTATTTTGTGTTGGGGACAAGCGGCATCGACTTCTCAGATTCAGGGCGTGATTCAGGACGCAACCGGTCTGCCTGTGCAAGGCGCTCAGGTGCAGGCGACACAAACCGCCACGGGCACCGTTCGAACCGCGACTAGTTCGGCGGACGGAACTTACATCCTGCCGAATTTGCCGATCGGGCCCTACCGGCTTGAAGTCAGCAAAGAAGGGTTTAACAAGTACGTGCAGACCGGCATCATCCTGCAGGTCGCAACGAACCCGAACATCGATGTGCAGATGAAGATTGGAGCGGTGACCGAGCAGGTGTCGGTGGAAGCCAACGCGGCGATGGTGGAAACGCAGGCGACCGGCGTTGGTAACGTGATGGAGAACCAGCGGATTCTCGATCTGCCGCTCAACGGCCGCAATCCCGCGGACTTGATCCAGTTGCAGGGAGCAGCGGTGGCGCCGGGCGGAGTGTTTAGCGCCTCCAGCCGCAGCTTCCAAGGGGAGGCGGGCGGCCAAGGGTATGCGGTTGCGGGCGGCCAGACGACGGGCGTGGCCTTCATGCTTGATGGCGCGCTCCACAACAATCCATTCGACAACCTGAACTTGCCGCTGCCCTTCCCGGACTCGCTTCAGGAATTCAAGCTGGAAACCGGCGCTCTCACGGCTCAGAACGGGATTCACGGCGGGGCTACCGTAAACGCGGTCACCAAGTCGGGCACTAATGAACTCCATGGAGACCTGTTTGAATTTCTGCGCAATGACATTCTGAATGCCACCAATCCCTTCGCGGGCAGGGGATCCGATGGCAGGCGGCTGACTGACGGCTTGAAGCGCAATCAGTTCGGGGGAACCGTTGGCGGACCGATAAAGAAGAACAAATTGTTTTTCTTCGGCGGATATCAGGAAACTCTCACCAGGCAACAGCCCGCCGCGAATCTGGCCATCATTCCCACGGCGCAGATGCTGACCGGGGATTGGACCACATTCGCCGGCCCGAGTTGCAACGGCGGCAGAACGATTCCGCTGGGCGCGCCGTTTTCCGGCAACAGGATCGATCCGGCGCTATTTGACAGGGCGGCGTTGAATATCGTGAAAACCCTTCCCCAGACCAGCGATCCTTGCGGAGCGTATCGCTTCGTTCAACCAGTTCATGATAACGAGTACCAACTCGTCGGCAAAGTTGATTTTCAACAAAGCGCGAAGAATACGCTCTTCGGACGGTACATCAGGACAACACTCACCCGCGTGCCGGCCTTCGATCTGGTAAACAGTCCGCTTGCCACCACATCCGGCGGGCGCGACAACCTGGCCCAGACATTCACATTGGGCGATACCTACCTGATCGGCCCGAGCATGGTGAATTCGTTTCACGCAACCGCAAACCGGACCGGGATCCATCGCGAAAACGCACCGTACTACGGCGCCAGTGATATCGGCGTCAACGTGTACAGCTCGGTGCCGAAATTTCTGATCCTGGCGATCACCGGCGGTTTCAACATGGGAAGCGGCATTGAGATCGAATCCCGGTACGCTACCACGAATTATTCGCTAGGCAACGACGTGAGTTGGATCAAGGGCAATCACCAGATCGCCTTCGGCGGCTACGGATCGTTCTTTGTTTCGAATTCCTATGCGAACGTGCGTTCGTCGCCGAATTTTTCTTTCTCCGGGATTGCCACTGGAACAGGCTTGGGCGACTTCATGACCGGCAAGCTGACGTTGTTAGATCAGGCCACTCCCAATACGGTCTTCGTCAGGCAGTGGTTCGTGGGGCTTTACGCGCAAGACACATGGAAGGTTTCGCCGCGGCTGACCGTAAATTATGGTCTCCGCTGGGAACCGTGGTTTCCGACCGCCTTTGCCAATGGCGCCATCTACGCTTTCGACTTCAATCGATATAACCAGGGAATCACGAGCAAGGTCTATCCGAACGGTCCTCCGGGAATGTACTTCGCCGGCGACCCCGGTTTTCCCGGGCTCTCCGGCCAGCACAAGAAATTTAAGGATTTCGAACCGCGCGTTGGTCTGTCGTGGGATCCGACCGGCAGCGGCAAGACTTCGATTCGCGCCTCCTACGGATTGTTCTACGATTTCGCGCCGAGCCAGCTCTGGTTCAACACCACAGTGGCTCCGCCCTTCGGCGATGAGATCAAGCTGAACAGCCCTGCCGGAGGCTTCGATAATCCGTGGGCCGGTTTCCCCGGCGGGAACCCATATCCGATCACCTCGCACACTCTGTTCACGCCGCACGCTCCATACATCACCGTCGCAGGCTATGATATGCCGACCACGGAAATGCATTCCTGGAATCTCAGCATTCAACACCAGCTCACTGCGAACTGGCTGGTGTCAGCGAGTTATGTAGGCAACGAAACCGAACATTTATGGACTTCCACGCAGGCAAACGAACCGCAATTCATTCCGGGAAACTGCGCAGCGGGACAGTTTGGTCTCACCGCGCCAGGCCCGTGTTCGCAGGCCGCCAATTACGACCAGCGCCGCAAGCTAAGCCTGCTGGATCCGGTGAAATCGCAGTTAATCGGGTACCTGGACGTGTTTGACCCGGGCGGGACGCAGAGTTATAACGGCCTGGTTCTTTCGGTTCAGCACCGGTTTAGCAGCGGGCTGACATTAAACGGAAATTACACCTGGTCGCATTGCATCGGCGATTTCTACGTGGCGACGCAGCCACAGAATCCTGGAACCGGCTATCAGGTTCCGGGCAACCGGCGATTCGATCGCGGCAATTGCTTTGTGGACCACCGCGGCAACCTCAACATATCGGGTGCGTACGAGATCCCGAATTTCACCAATCGCGCCGCTCGGATCCTGGCGACCGGCTGGCGCGTGTCTCCGATCTTCCGTTATCTGACGGGCACACCGCTGACGATTACGACCGGCGTCGACCGGGCGTTGAACGATAACACCACGACTCAGCGACCCAATCAGGTGCTTCCGAATGTGTATGGCAGCACTTTCCTCGGCTACCTGAATCCGGCGGCATTTGCCCAGCCGGCTTTGGGAACACTGGGCAACATGGGGACCTATAGCGTATTCGGCCCCGGGTTGTTCGAAATCGACACGTCTCTGTCGCGAGTATTCAAGATTCAGGAACGGAAGTCCGTCGAGATTCGAGGAGAAGCCTACAATCTGCCTAATTTCTTCCTGCGCGGAAACCCGGGCACTTCCCTCAACGCTGCCACGACGTTCGGCCAGATCACTCAGGTTTACAATCCGGGGTACGCGCTTTCCGGCGGCGGCGGACCGAGAGTCCTGCAGTTCGCGGCGAAGTTCGTATTCTAGTCTGAATTGAGGTCACGGGCGGCGGGCGAAAGCCCGCCGTGATATTCTTTGCTGCATGAATATCATGCATGGCGGCTTGTTCCTATTGGCCCTCGGCGGGGTGGCTGTCGCGCAGTCCGGAGATCCGCGAATCGCCGGGCGCTGGGATTCCACCATCCGGATCAATGGCGCTGAAACGCCGTTTCCACTCGATATTGCCGGCTCGGGCGCCAACGTCACCGCCTCATTCTTCAACGGCAATGACCCCTATCCATCGACTGAGGGCCGGTTCGAAAATGGCAAGCTGGTGCTGAAGTGGGACTACTACGCCGCGACGCTGGAAGCAACCGTGAACAACGGCGTTCTGGAAGGACAATATGCCGGCACGCGGATCATGAAAGGTCCGTTCCCAGTCCGGGCCACGCGTGCGGCGGCGTCGCCGGCGCCGGACTCCGCGACTGTTCCCAATATTAACGGCCTTTGGGAAATCCCGAACAAGAGTGGCAAAGGAGAATCCGCGTGGCGGTTCATCGTGCAGCAGTCCGGCGCGAAAGCGGACGCTACGATCCTGCGCGTGGACGGGGACACCGGCACCATCAGCGGCACGTTCCAGAATGGCAAATTCGTCCTGAGCCATTTCGATGGCGCCCGGGCACATTTGCTGCAAATCACGCCCGCGAGCGACGGCACGCTCGACATCCTGCAGGACGCGAACAAGAAGCTGACTGCTTACCGGCCAGCCGAGGCGCGCGCCAAGGGACTTCCCGAGCCGACGGATCCCGACCAGCACACCACCGTGAAGGATCCGAACGAGACCTTTCAGTTTAGTTTCCCGGATCTGAACGGGCGCATCGTGTCCAATGCCGACTCGCGTTTCAAAGGGAAAGTGTTGGTGCTCGAAATCACCGGTAGCTGGTGCCCGAACTGCCACGACGAAGCTCCGTTCCTTGCCGAGATGTACCGGAAGTACGGCGCGCAAGGACTCGAGATTGTCTCGCTGTCATTCGAAGAGGCGGAACAATTGAAAAACCCAACCCGGCTGCGGGCATTCGTAAAGAGGTACGGACTGGAGTTTCCTGTGTTACTTTGCGGCCAACCGGAGGAGGCGAACGCCAAACTGCCGCAATTGGTGAACTGGAACACGTGGCCGGCGACTCTCTTCATCGACCGGCGCGGCAAGGTGCGCGGCATTCACGCGGGATTTCCGAGTCCCGGCAGCGGCGATCTTTTCCGTCAGGCCAAAGACGAGTTCAACGTGGAGGCTGGACGTCTGCTGGCTGAGAAGTAGGCGTTTTCCGAATCGCGGCTTCCATCGAACGAAGGATCCCGTGAGGCTCGGCGATGCCCATCTGGACGATCTGGTCGGCGCGCGCCTGGTTATCGGCCACCGCGTAGATTCGTAACTCATCGGCATTCCCCGACGGACGAATGTGCGCGACGTCTCCGTTCGAGAAAATTATGCGGACGCCGTCCACATAGTTCAAGCGCGCAATTTCGGAAAAGCCCGATTCCGGCCGAAAGAATTGCCGCAACTCGCTGCGAATCGTTTCCAGGCGCTGGTCGAACTCGGGCGATCCATCGAGAACACCGGGTGAGAAGCGGCCGATAATTTGCCGGCTGACCGATTGAGGAAAATCTTTCAGAAGCGCGGCCCGGCTATATCGAGGAGGCAAGCGGGAGAAAAGGTCCCCGACGGCGCAATTCTCCCGGTGGGCCGCAACCAGCACGGAGAGGATCGGCAAGACGGCATCGCGTGTGGCCAGCTTCGTGAGGATCTTCCCGTGGCGTTCAATATCGGAGCCGGTCAGAAATCCCCCATTCGCTTCCCAGCCACAGACGGCTTTCCGCCCCTTTTTCCTGGCCTTCTCCATGCCTTCGATCACATACGGAGAGCCGATTTTCGTTTTGGCCTCTAACACCGTTTTGAGCTTGCCGAGGTCAATTGCGTCATTACAACTGATCGGGACGACAACGGCATCGGCGCCGAGGAATTCGGCGACGATCATACCGACCAGGTCCCCACCAAAGAATCGAACGGCGCCCGTCGGATCTACTCCCAGGATCAGGGGACGATCGCTATCCCCATCCATGGAAACCACGGCCCAAACAGGCCCGCACTCGCGCACGACCTCACTGGTGTGAGCCTGAATGGCCGAGACTTGAGACGCTTCGATGTTTTCTGTGTCTATAGGAACGAAAGTTTCGCTGCGTCCCACTGGAACCGCCTCGGCGCCCATTGCCGTCAGAAGCTCCACCAGAAAATCCCGCCCCACGGCCGAATGCTGGTACACCACAATACGCTTACCGCTCAGATTGGATTCAGCGAAGAAGCTGATATATCGGTGAAAGTATGCGTTCCGGGCTTCATCCGATTGAGGCGGGAGATCGGAATGACCGGTTTTGAACATGCCGCGCTCGTCGAATCGGGAATCGGCGAAGCTCTGGTTGTACAGCGTGGCGCGGACACGGCGCACAAATTCACCCACCGGCGCCTCATGCTGCTTCATGAGTTCGCCTCGGGAGGTATTGAGCTTGTAGCCGTTTCGGTCAAATGGTATGTGGCTGCCAGTCACCATCACACTGGCGCGCTCGCGCGAGAACGCATAGTACGCGAGAGCCGGCGTTGGAATGGATCCCAAATTGACCGGGCGCATCCCACGATCCCGAGCCGCCTGCGCCACTGCCTGGCAGATTTCTCCGCGACCTTCCTCGGCTTCTACGAAACCAGTCGAACTCGGCCGCAGATCATGCGCTATGTAGAATTCATCGCCTGCGGCTATGCCACCCTCGGCCCGCGGCATCGACTGGAGATATTCGATTTCCGCACAGACATTGATGTAGACCTCCAATTGCGTCAGATGAACGACTTCTCCGCGCCGGCCGCTTGTGCCGAAGCCAAGCTGCCGGGGATGATAGCTCAAACAGGCATGAAGAGGTTCCTTCGATTGATTCATCGCCCTTTTCTTAATGATACGGTCGGCGGATGGGCTGCGGCAGGATTATCGCGCTGCGGAGTGTGAAAAGGGGCGGAGTGGAACCACGACTACTTGATGAGGGCAGCGCCAGTCAAGATGAGTCCGGCCCAAAGCAACGCTCCGAGAATGAGTCCAGATACCATACCCCGCGCTGCATCGTGGCGATTCATCACGCATTCATCCTGGTTCGCGAGCACAATCGCCTTATCGGCATCGGAAAATTCGAGGGGCAAGTCACTCTGGTTCGCGGCGCTGTCGGTTAATCGCTGTAACGGGGCGGTGCTCATAAGGCTAGCGTAGAGCAGCACCCCCTACCGGGTCGATATCCCATCGGTAAATGTGGCCCTGTTAACCGTACTACCGTGATCCGCTTGGGGCCCGGGCTGGATTGGGAATGACGGAGCTGGAGGAAAAACTAAAGTTAACTTTCCACGGCACTTCGGAGGCTGTTCGCGATCTCAGCCTCAGACTCACGGCCGGCAAATTTCACTTCGCGATAAAAGCCGCGGGGCCCGGTTATGCGGACCGCATACGCCGGCGGTCTCCGGGCGGGCACCACCCAAGCTTCATGACCCTCCGCGAGGCACGATGCCGCGGAGCTGATCGCCGCCCGGACGATATCATGACGATCCAGGGGAATTCCCTTTACTTCGACAATTTCGATATGAGCCATTGAGAACGGCCGCTACAACCAATGCGGCTACCTTTTATTGTGGAGCCGTACGGCTGCTGCCGTCGAGTCTCGAACGTACTGAATCCGTGTAGGACCCTGCACGCGCAAGGGGAACTTCGTAAACGCCCGTGAAGTTACTTACTTCCGGCCTTGCCCGCATTTCTTCGGCGGGACGCCTCGGCCACCTCATTCATCTGCGGTCCGTTGAGGCGCGAGGGATCGCAGCCTAACATGCCCAGCATGCACCTCTTGTAATTGCGCTCCCGCGCCGCTGTTTCGACTGCACTGCGCTCCGACGGATTTAGCTGAAACAGGTCACAAGACGCAAATCCGTTTTTGCAGTTCTCGTAATTCCGGTGCCGCACGGATTCCATCACAGTCGCCGCCTGCTTGCTATCCAGCTCGGTCGGATCGCATCCGAACGAGTTATTCAAGCACGCTGCCATGTTGCGCCGCCGGGCAGCATCGGCAACAGCAATAGCTTGCTTCGAATTGAGGAGAGTCGGATCACACGTCGAGGCGCCACTCAGACACTTCTGTAGATTCCGATCGGAGCTTGACGCGGAAACCGCGGCAGCTTGCTTCGGATCTAGAAGCGTCGGATCACACGCGGCCGCGCCATTCATGCAGTTTTCGAAATTGCGTTGGCGCCGCGACGCCATGACCGGCTCAGTTTCCTTCGGGCTCAACATCAAAGGGTTACAATCCGCGCTCCCACGTATGCATTTATCGAAGTTCCGCTGCTTATATGCCGTGGTGACTGCCGCCGCATCGGCCGGATCCAAACCGGTGGGATCGCAGGTGGAAGATCCCGACAAACACTTGCTTAGGTTCTGCTTCCGTAACGCCGCTGTGACTCGGTCTATTTCGGTCGGAGACAGCCGGGACAAGTCGCAGCCCGCCATGCCGCCGATGCACCGGCTAAGGTTGTCACTAGTGGGGGATGCACCCGGTTGAGCGCCGGCGATAAACGCAACAACAAAAAAAATGATTGTGAAAGTCGTTCGAAAACCCATCGGATGCCCTGTTGTCCAGAGTACAACAGGGCTTTTGGCATCCGCCGCAGACCAACGTTACGAAGGATAGCCGGGTCAATACCGCCGTCTTCTCAGTAAGTAGCTGAAACTGTTGTGTTTTCGATCCCGAGTTCTATCGGCTTCATTGGTTCCTGGTACCCATACCGGCGGTACGGTTCCCGCCCCCTATTTGGGCATTACAGTACTTCGGCCGGGTTCCGCTTACGGTTACGCTGATCTAGTTACGAAATCCGGTTCGAAGGAGCCCACGGGAATGAAGTCCATCTGGCTATCGTCGGCGGTTGCACTGCTCGCAGGATCAGGCCTGGGCTTGGTCCCCTGTCACGCGGACGCCGCCACCAGTTTGATTCGGACTAACGACATTCGTCCCGCAGCCGGCATAGGCAGTCCCCAGATCAAGAGCCTTGGGAGGCTCCTGAGCGGAAACGGCTGGGAGACGACGATCGTTCTGATGGACCTGGGATCCACCCCTTTATCATTTCGCCAGTCGTTCTTAGGGAACAACGGAAGTCCCGCCCTGTTCATGGTGAACCTTCAAACCGATGGTACGAATCTCACCACTTCGGCTCTTCAGGGCGCCATCGCACCCTACGGCACCGCGAGTTTCACCTTGCTGGACGACGGCCCATCCCTCCGTGAGGCTTGGTCCTTACTGACCTTCCAGGGCGCTCCAAACCAGTTGGGGGGATATGCAATTGTTCGGCATCGGGCGCCGGGCGGAACCCTCAGTTTTGAAGCCACGCTATCATTCGGCAACATGATGGATTCTTCGGCACGAATGCCGTTCGACAATACTCAGGGCTTTCAGACACAGCTCACTGTCGTTAATCCCGCATCAAATCTGCCTACCCAGGTGCAGCTCACCTATTTCAATCTCCAGGGGCAAGCGATCTTGCTGGACTCTCTTACCCTGAACCCCGGCGAGCAGTCCACCCTGACGTTGCCGAATACGTATCCGGACTTGGCGAACCAGACCGGAACCATCGCGATCCTGGCAAACATCAATTGCCTTTCTGTCACCGGGCTTCGTGTCAATCCCACCTCAGGTTCAATCTCGGCGGTTCCAGTCATGGATTTCACGTCGAGTATTACGCTCGAATAATACGGCCACGGTGTAGACAATTGGATTTGGTGTCTGCGTCGCAGGGCGCCACCAGCCGGCCATCGTGCGCGACACCATCGGGCGCACAGGGGCATTCCGCGAGAAACTGGAGACATGGGAGCACTGAATGCGCATTGTTTCGCTTCTGGCGAGCGCTACGGAAATTGTGTGCGCCCTCGATGAGGGCGGCAACCTGGTAGGCCGGTCACACGAGTGCGACAATCCACCCTGGGTGCGGTCGCTTCCGGCTTGCAGCGAGCCCGCTTTCGACATTTCAATCTCCAGCCGGGAGATCGATGCCGAGGTAAACCGGCGGATCCGGTCAGGCGAACCTCTATACCGCATTCACACCGAGTTGATCCGCAGCCTGGCTCCGGATCTGGTAATCGCGCAGTCGCATTGTGAGGTCTGTGCGGTGACGCCCGGCGACATCGAGCGGAGCGGCTGCGAAATACCTCTGGGAACCGTGCTCGGGCTCACAGCGGGATCAGTCGATGGCATCTTCGAGAGCATCCGCGAAATCGCACGGGCGCTCCAGAAAGAGCAGGTGGGTTCCGCCGCGGTTGAATCCGAGCGGCGGCGATTGCAGGCCATACGTGCGAAGACCGCAAACCGGCGCCGTCCCTCGGTCGTGATGCTGGAATGGGCCGATCCGGTCTTTGCCATGGGCAATTGGGGGCCGGAGCTGGTGGAAATCGCTAACGGCAACCTGCTGCTCGGAAGCAGGAATCAGCACTCGCGCGCCATACCGGGCGAACAGGTCTTGCGAGCCGATCCCGAATACCTGATCGTCGCTCCGTGCGGCTTCAACCTGGACCGCGCGTGCGAAGAACTATCGGTTCTTGAAGCACAACCGTGGTGGAAACCGCTTCAAGCAGTCCGTGCTGGCAAGGTTGCGTTCGCGGATGGCAATCTTTTCTTCAACCGTTCGGGGATGACGATCTCGCGCACGGCGGAAATCATCGCGGAGATTCTCCATGGAGTGATTTCCGAAACCCCCACGGAGGCGGTGCACTGGCGTTGGATTCGCGACGTTAGCGGGTGGCTCTTGAAATCCAGGTTGAGAGATACGATTCCTGGCTGAGGACTTCGAGTTCTCTGTCGGCGGCGCGGGTATATTCCTGGAGAGCACGCTCCCGAAGTTTCTCGATGATATGCAGCCGCCGGCGCTCGGCCAGAAGCTTCTGCCGCTGTGCGTCAAGCGTCGTCTGGCGGTTCTGGCGTTCTTGCTCTAACGCCAGCCGGTCGAGCACCGTTTTCCGCCGGAATGCCGCGAGAGCCTGCAGGTCCGGCGGCGCCAACGCCGGTTGGCTGGAGAACTCCCGCTCTACAGCGACGCGCTCGGCCGCCTGCCGCGCCAGCTTCTCCTCGGTTTCAGCGATCTCCAGCAAGGATGCGCGAAGTTTGTCTTCTTCGAGCCGGCACACCCGCTCCTGCCATTGCAGGACCCGCTGCAGGCGAAATTGAAACCGTTGCACGGGATTCAAAGCCTCGCAGTAATCGCCCGGAGCTTCTCGCAGGTCTCGCCGAACGTCGATTTTTCAGCAGTGTGCTGCCGCAAAAATGTGGTGATCTCAGGCTGAAGCTGAATCGCTGCATCCAGTTTCGGGTTTTTGCCGGGGACGTACGCGCCCAGATCGATCAAATCGCGCGCATCGTCCAGCACCGCGAGCGCTTCGCGAATTTTGATCCCGGCGGAACTCAAATCCGCTGGAGCAAGCTGCGAGGCCAGGCGGCTGACCGAATGCGAAACGTCGATTGCGGGATAATGGCCGGCGGCCGCGAGGCGTCGTGATAAGACGATGTGCCCATCGAGAATGGCTCGGACCGCGTCGGCTATCGGCTCGTTGAAATCATCACCTTCCACCAGGACCGTGAAGAACCCTGTGATCGATCCATTGGGAAAATTACCGGCCCGTTCCAAAATTTTCGGAAGCAGGTTAAAAACCGAGGGGGTGTAGCCCTTCTGGCTTGGCGGCTCGCCGGCAGCCAAACCGATTTCGCGTTGGGCCATGGCCAATCGCGTAACCGAATCCATGATCAGGAGTACGTTGGCGCCCTGGTCGCGAAAGTATTCCGCCACAGCCAGCGCCACGAAACAGGCGCGCACACGAAGGGGTGCCGGCTGGTCGGAGGTGGCGCACACAACAATCGAGCGCTGGGCGCCCTCCGGTCCCATTTCCTGCTCAAGGAAGGCGCGCACCTCGCGATTGCGCTCTCCGATCAAAGCGATAACCGTCACATCGGCCGAGTTATGGCGGGCCATGCATCCAAGTAGTGTGCTCTTACCGACGCCGCTGCCGCCGAAAATGCCCATGCGCTGGCCCTTGCCGCTTAGAGTCATAGCGTCGATTGCCCGAATGCCCGTGATGATCGGCTCGGTAATATGCTCGCGATCCATGGGGCTGCCGGCGGGTGGATACAGCCGGTAGCGGGCCTGAGGCTGAATCTTCGGCTTGCGATCGATGGGCCTGCCGAACCCATCGAGAACCCGGCCGATGAGATCGGGACCGACCGGCACCAGCGCCTCCTCCTGCCGGGCGTACACGCGGTCTTTGAGCTGGATCCCATCGACCTCTTCCAATGGAATAGACAACACCAACCCGTCCCGAAAACCAATCACCTGCGTCCGAATGCGGCGCCCCGACGACGAATGCACTTCGCAGAATTCACCTACGGCTGCCGAAGGCCCCCGAGAAGCCACCAGAGTCCCCACCAGTTCCACCACTTCTCCGGACCAGGGCAGCAACTCCGTGTTCCGGACCTGGTCCATGTACGGCTGGAGATTGAATTCAACGGGCGAGGTCATGCGCGCTCCTGGAGGCGGTCGGCAAAACCACGCTCGATCTCCCGAAGCTGTGTCTCGACGGACGCATCGAGCGATCCGCTATCGGTCTCGAATAGTGCACCTCCGCGCGGTTGCGCTGCGTCGGTCACAATCTCTATATCGGCGCCTCGGCCGAGTTGAGTCAACGTCATCCGCACCAGTTGCTCCTGGTCGGGATGCACGCGAACGCGGCAGATCTGCTGCGAGGCCAGTTTCTCCAGGGCCGCCCGCACTAAGGCGCCCAACGCGGCGGCGTCCACGGATAGTTCCCGATGGAGAATGCGCCGGGCGATTTCGATGGAGAGCTGCACGACGTGGGCCTCGGCGCGGCGAATCGCTTCCGCGCGGGATGAGGCCACCTCCGCAGCCGTGACAGCCAGTTGCTCCACCGCCCGGCGGATGTCTCCCTCGAGCTTCTGGCGCGTAGCCGCTTCGCCTTCCCGGACGCCTGATTCGAATGCCACTTGTAACTGCTGATGAACCTGCGCTTCAAACTCGGCATTGGGTGCCGCCGCCGCGGGGCCGGATGTGGCATGCGCCGGCGCGTGGACCGCTCGCGGCGCTGGCGCGGGAGTGGCTTCGGGACCGCAAATCCTCCACGTTACCGGCTGCACATCGCTTTCAGTATGAACAAGCACTCTGCTTAGCGTGGCCATTCGCGCCTTCCGTCACATTGGCTCACGATTTACTTTCCTGCAACCAGAGCCTCACGACGTTCGCGGCAGTGCTCACGTCGCGTTTGGCGAGTTGGCGCACCCGTTCGGTAATCTCCATCTCGTCATCGCCCAGCGGCGGGGTGGCGGCGCCAAGTTGACCAGCCGCCAGGTTGGCCTCAAGCTCGGACGCGCCGGGTGATCCCTCCAACTGCTGGGCCGATTCGGCATCCGCCGCGCGACGCTTGGGGCCCAATACTTTGAAGATGACGAACAGCACAACCACGATTGCGATGATACCCAGGCTGATAGGCCCTATTAGATCGCGGTATTCGTTCAGCACCTGCAGCCATTTGGGACCTGAAGGAGGCGCCTTTTTGGACGCCGGTTCGCCGCTCGGCGTGGGTTCGGGATTCAAAGTGGTCTCGAAAGGCAAGCTCTCGATGATTAACTGGTCGCCGCGCTCGGTGCT
This sequence comes from uncultured Solibacteraceae bacterium, assembly GCA_964554945.1. Classification (GTDB taxonomy): domain Bacteria; phylum Acidobacteriota; class Terriglobia; order Bryobacterales; family Bryobacteraceae; genus PSRJ01. The sequence goes on from CAZKQQ010000047.1 coordinate 29,911, forward strand.
GAGCCCGGTGGCGGCCGTTAGCAATCCCTTGATGCTTTGAATGGTTTCCGGTTTCGGAGCTTCCAGCACGCGATGCCGGGCCGCACCCTGCCCCTCCCAATGCGCCGTCTGGTCTAAGAGCACCGCCAGCGACATCCGCTTGACCATTCCTTGTGGGATTCGCGTGTGGCGCACCACCCGGCTGCTTTGATATGTGACGCTTTCGCTCCGCCGCGCGCTTCCGACACCGCCGGCGGATGGCGTCGAGTTGCCGCGGGGCAAATTGGAGGCGGTCCCAGGAATGCCCGCCGAGGTTCCTCGATCGACCACGTCTTCTGTCTTCTGCGACGACAACATGACCGACTTCGTCGGATCGAACGTCTCTTCCTGCTGGTCGCCGCTAGTGAGGTCGATATCGACTGAGGCGCCGGCGCGAAAACGATCGGGGCCGAGCACCGGCTCGAGAGTCGCGCGGATCTTCGTGACCAGATCCTTTTCAAATTGCTGCCGGAGTTCCAGGGCTTCCGCCGTTGTCTGGGCCCCGTCCGGCCCGCCCAGGCGCCGCGGACGGCTCAGCAGGTTCCCGTTCATATCGACTACGGACACCGATTCGGCGGACAACCCTTCCACCGCGCTTGCCACCAGGTTCGCAATGGCGATTACATTTTGCGGAGAAATCTGAGAGTGGGGCCGCAGCTTGACCATCACGCTTGCTTTAGCGGGCTGCTGCTGCTCCAGGAAGACCGAGTCCTTGGCCATCGTGATGTGGACCCGCGCCTGTTCCACTTCCGCCAGGGACATGACGGAGCGCTCCAACTCGCCTTCGAGTGCGCGCTGATAATTGATGTGCTCCACGAACTCAGTCGCCCCGAAGTTATTTTTGTCGAAAAGCTCAAATCCGATGCGGCCGCTCTTGGGCAGCCCGGCCGCCGCCAAAGTCAGGCGGGACTCAGCCTGCTTCGCGGATGGCACCAGCACCGTGGCCCCATTGTCACCTAGGCGATATTCCACGCCGCTTTCCCGCAACTTCTGAACGACCGCAGCCGCGTCTTCCGGCGCCATGGATGTGTACAGCGGCCGGAAATCGCTTTCATGCCGCCACTGGCTGAACGCATAGAGTCCTGCAACCGTCAGCAGCGCGACCGCGGCGATCGAGATCCGTTGGGAGTTGGAAAGACTGGCCCAGAGCTTTTTCACGTGTTCTTTGGCTCCGTGCGCCTACATCTGCATCTGCATGATCTGCTGGTACGCTTCCACGATTTTGTTGCGGACCTGCAGACCGAGATCGAAACTCATCTGGGCTTTCTGCACGGCCAAGGCCGCGGTGTGAAGCTCTTCGTTCTGGCCTGTCAGAAATCGCTGAACCGCGCCGGAGGCGTCGGTCTGCGCGGACTCGATGGTTTGGATCGCCCCGTTGAGTACATTCTGAAAAGCTCCCGGAGGGGAACTCTGCCCGGGAGCCTGAATCGCCGGAAGGTTCGGAATCGAAGAGATGGATGAAATGGGCGCGGACATCGGGTTCTCCTGGATCAGCGTAAGAGATCAATCGACCGTTGGATCATGTCTTTGACGGAGGCAATGGCCGAAACGTTCGCCTGGTAACCTCGCGTCGCGCCCATCAGATCTACCATGTCCTCGGCTGGATTCATGCGGGGCATTGCCACATACCCGTCCTTGTCGGCGTCCGGGTGTCCGGGAATATAACGGCGTTCCGGTTCGCGGCTATCCACCGATACACCCGCCACCGTGACTCCCATCAGCGAGCTGCCCATCTGCTCATCCAGCAGACTGGAAAACGCGGACGGCACCGGCGTGCTCGAAAAAACGGCGTCCTTGCGGCGGTAGGGTCCGCCCTCAGCGGTGCGCGTAGTTTCCGAATTGGCGATGTTTTCGACCAGCAGTTCTGAGCGTACGCGTTGCGCCGCCATTCCCGACGCGCTGACTGACAAAGCGGATAACAGACTCATGCGGTCTTCCCTTCGTGTATGGCGCTCTTAATCATCGAAATGTGCCCGCGGATCAACGTGGACGCCAGGGTGAAGCGCAGATTGTTCTCGGCCAGCAGGCGCGCTTCCCGGTCGAGGCTGACGTTGTTGCCGTCGTTCTTCACCGGCAGGTCCGGCACTTCTACAGGCATTGGATTATTCAAATAACTCGCGGCCTGAAATTCCGCCTGGAAGTTCAGGTCCTTGGTCTTGTAGCCAGGAGTATCGACATTGGCGATATTCGAGGTGACGACCTTCTGGCGGGCGCTCAGAAGATCCATGTACCGCTCAAGACTGTTGGTTAAGCCATCGATCACAGCAGACCCAGTGGAGCAAGCGAGGTTCCACAACCTGGCGCCACTATCTGCGTGAAACGAAGCGCTCTTCTAGGCGGTGCACGCCGTCAATGCGGCGACACGTCAGGGGTTTGACAGGCGGGGCTCAGACGTCCAAATGCATTGCCGGCGGAATGGACCCCGGCATTGGAATATATTGTCTGACCTTCGGAATCTGGCGGAGTTCGAGAACCAGGCCTTCGCGGCTACACCGCATCATGGTGCGGCACCACTGGAGTACCTCCAGGGTCAAGTCCCCGATCTCGCCAATCCTGGGGTCTGCGGGTGGAAGCCCTCGAGCGTAGGTCTCAGCGGCTTGGCAGAAGGAAAGGACCAGACGTCGCACTTCGGTGTATTGCTGGCTTTCGACGGCGCGCCGGAGTTCGCGTTCTATGCAGGTGAGCTTTTCCATGATTGATCACAACTTCGCGTTGTTATTGGCGTTCATGGTGGTAAACAAGCTTGTCATGAAGGAAACCTGAGCATCCAAAACCGCCAGCGTGGCATCGGCACTGGAAAGCCGCGCCTCCAGATTGGTGGCGAGATTATTGATGCGGTCCTGTTCCTGAGAGATGAGATTGTTCTGCCGCGAGATCCCGTCTTGCACCGAAGTCAGGCTGGCCCGGATCATCCCCGAAGTGTTGTCTGTGATCGATGTCAGTGCGTCGTTGGCCGCTTTTAGGAAGCCGCCGGAGCTTGTGCTGCCAAGAAACTGTTGCACCGCCGTCAGACTGTTCGCGCTCAGTGCGGTCGGATCGAAGGTGATATGGCCCGTAGAATCCAGGTTGAGCCCTACATCGGTCATACTGGTCAGCGTTCCGGTAGTTCCGGTGTACTGGTTGATGGAACTCAGAGTTTGGTTCAGCGAAAGAATCAGGCTCTGTCCGGCGAGGGCGCCGGCATCCTTGCCATGCTGCTTGCCCAGTGCGTCCACAGCCGCGTTGTATGCTGTGGCAAAACTCCCGAGACTGTTGCTCAGCGAACTGGAATCCTGCGCCAGGGTGATGCTGACGGGCGAACCGGCGGTGGTCTGGAGCATCGTGACCGTGAGGCCCGGGGCCAACGTCACTTGCCGGGTATTGCTCTGGAGTACGGTGTTCTGGCCATTCACCTGGTAAGTGGCCGCTGCTCCTGTTGACACCGTATTCAGCAGATTGTTGGTGCCATCGTTGAGCTGAATCGTGTCCGCCGCGAGATTGTTGCTGGTCACCGATAGCCGGTAATCCGGGCTCGCGTTGGAGCCCACGTTGACCACCGTTGCCTGCGCGCCGAGGCCGGCGCTGTTGATCGCGTTTGCCAGATCGATCAACGACGTACCCGAAGGCGTAATCGTGTGCCCCGTTCCGTTGATGGTTAAAGTGAAATTGGCTGCCGGGCTGATATTCGCCGTGGTCGGATCGGTGACCACCGGCGTTCCTGCGTTGCTCAGCGTCGTGGTGAAGGAGCCCAGGCTATTGACCTGAATGCTGTAAGTCCCCGGAAGGGCAGTGGAGGAGGCGCTGGCCTGGATGGCGGATGGACTCGAGACCGTGGCAGAGACGTTTCCCGCTGCCGATCCGATGGCCTGCAGGGCGCTCTGTAGCGAACCGAATACGCTCGACAAGCCGTTTAAAGCGGACTGCTGGTCGGTGAGGGTCTGCTCTTGATTTTGCAGCTGCTGAAGGGGCAACGCAGCGATCGACACAGCGCGCGTCAGCACTTGCTGCAGATCGTTGGCGTACTTACTGTGGCCTTGAAAGTTAGGACTGGCAACGGTTCCCATGATTTACCTCGAAGCAAGAAGTGGGCCAAACCCGTGAGGCTGGCCCACTTCTGGAACAACGTCACTTCAGACTACTTCAAGAGGGCGAGAACGGCCTGCGGAGCGGCATTAGCCTGCGCCAGGGCGGCGATCGAGGACTGCTGCAGGATCTGAGCCTTGGTCAGGTTCGCGGCTTCGGCAGCCATATCAGCGTCGCGAACGCGAGACTGCGCGGCCGAGAAGCTGGTGATCTGGGAGTTGGCCAGACCGATGGCGTAGCCAAGTTTGTTCTGGCCCGCGCCCACGACGCCCTGGACAGTGCCGAGAGTCGCAATCGCGTTATTGATGGCTGTGATGGCATTGGTGGCCGCGGTAGTGCCGCTGCCCGTGATGGTCGGAGCTGACGCGGCGGCAAATGTGGCGCCAACGAAACCGCCGGTGCTGGTGCCGCCCGTGTTGGTGAATGACGGTGTAAACGCCACATTGCCCTGGAACGAAATCGCGTTGCCGGCGGTGTTCGCAACCGCATAGACGCCTTGCGAGTTCATCGCCTGGTTAATCGCGTTTACCGCGCCGGCAGTGGTTGTGCCGATGGCCAGCGTGACGTTCGTGGTCACACCGTTCACCAGGAAAGAGACAACCTGCGTGTTCCCAGCCGTGGGGCTGGTAAAACCTAGGGCTGCCGTGTTGTTCAAGGCCCCGTTCAGCAAACCCGTGGCGGCGGTACCGCTGAAGGACGCGGCGCCGGTGCCGGCGTTGTCGATGGAAAAGGCGCCCCCCACGAACTCGAGGAAGCCCGTCGTGGAGTTGATGCGAGCTGACACGCCGCTGCCTGCGATCTGTTGGTTGATTTGCTGCACCAGAGCGGCGCCCGTTTGCGCGGTGCCCGTGCCACCCACAGTCGCGACATGCTGACCTTGGGCCGTGTTGACGGTAAACGTCACCTGGGTGCTGCCGAGGAACGTGCCGGTCCGCAAATCCACTGGGGAAGCAAACTGCGCGCCCACGCTGTTACCGGAGACCGCGGTGCCGTTCAGGCCAAGCCCGGTGGCATCCACGATCGACGTCGCGAGGTTGACAGCGACCTGAGAGTTGGCCAAAGCGCCGCCCGCCGGCCCGCCGCCTATGTATACGGACATGTTCTGGGCATTCGCGCCGCCAGTGACCAGACCGATGTCGGTCGCCTGGCGCGTAATTTCGCCGACGAGCTGTTGGTATTCCTGATCCAGGGTCCCGCGGTTGCCGCTGAAGGTTCCGCTGGCGGCCTGGGTTGCCAGAGTCTTCATCCGGTCCAGCATGGTGCTGATGTTGTTGAGACCGCCGTCGATAATCTGCAGCGTGCTGACGCCGTCATTGGCGTTGCGCACGCCTTGCGTCAACTCCGCGACACTGCTGCGGTACTGGTTGGCAATGACGAGACCGGCGGCGTCGTCCGCGGAGGAGTTGATGCGGAAGCCGGAGGTCAAGCGCGTAATGGTGTTCGTCATCAGTGCGCTGTTCGCATTCAGATTGGTCTGGGCAATCAGGGAGGCGATATTCGTTTGAACTGTGAGTGACATTTTTTAACGTCCTGTTTTTCGATACGTCCCAGGCATCTTGCCTGGGTCCGGGTTCTCCTTTTTTTGGATACCCGAAGTATCTTCACTGTCCATATCGGGGATGCTCTCGGGCGCTTCTACTTTTTTTCGGCGGTGCGAGTACGGTTAGTTTGCTGGCGTCTGAACGGCGCGTCAGCCGGTTGACAGTTATCTTTGGGTAACTGCGGAGAGAGCTTCTGGCTCAACCAGGCAATCACTTCGGGAGTGGCATTGCGTGACGCGGTCAGGTTCTCGGACCGTGTGAGGATCACTTCCTTGCGCGTAATGGCTAGATTGGCTGGCGCGACGATTCCGAGTTTGACCCGGGTCGGGCCAACTTCGAGAATCTCAATCTCGATCTCCCCTCCAATGACCACCGCCTCACCCGCGCGGCGCCGCATCACGAGCACGGGGCAGTCTCTTTCTCGAGAACCAGGGGGTGACGTAGGGAGTATTGGGAGGCCGCGGGGATGGCCTGTATTCCCTTGTGAGACCGCAGATTGACCACTACCGGCGACATCAGATTGACGGTCGGAGCCGAGTCGTCCGTCACAGTCATCAAAACGAAGCAGCCGATGTCAGTGCCGATTTTCGGAATGCTGCCGGAATCCAGACCGAGCGCTGCCAGATCTTCTGAAGAGAGACTCAACTGGTACTCCGGATCGACAGCCAACACCGGTAGCGCCAGGAAGCATAAGCTTCCGTTGAGAAGGCTCTGCATAAATACGAGCGGCCGCGTGTAAGGCTGCTCGATGAACAGAAACGCTATCTGGTCTTCAAACCCCGGCAGCCCGGCTGGAAAATTGTATATATCGGTGTTGGAGTATTCCAGTTCCTGAAAGTAGACAGTAGACAGTTTCGGCATAATTTCCCGAAGCTTCTGAGCAATTACAAGCCCGTTACTTTTTGGCGGTCGTTGCGACAGGCGAGGGCTTGGCCGGATCACCTCCGGGCGATCCAGCCAGTTTGCCGGGTTCTCCTATCAACGCTTCCTGGTTCAGAATGACAATATCGACGCGGCGGTTGTGTGCCCGGCCCTCCGCCGTGTCATTGCTGTCGACGGGAGCGGTTTCCGCATATCCGCCAATGGCAAAACGTTGTTTCGGAAGCCCGAAATTTCCGGTGAGGAGCTTCATCATCGCGATGGCACGCTTGGCCGACAGTTCCCAGTTACTTTCGAAACGCGCCGTGTGAATCGGAATCGCATCGGTATGCCCTTCCAGGCGAACCGAGTTCGGCAGCTTTCCGATTACTTCAGCGATCTTCTCGACGGTCGGAAAAGTTTCGGGAGCAATCGTATCTTCACCCGACGGAAAAAATGCCGCTTGCCGCAAGCTGATCACCAGGCCGCGCGGCTCCAGATGGACATCAACCTTGCCGTCCTTAATCGCGGACTCCAGTTCTTTAGTGAGGTATTTGAGCGACGGCAGAAGTTCGGCAGGTTGCCCCGTCTTAGGCTTCTCTTCCTCCTCTACTTTCGGAGGATTTTTCATCTGATTCACTCCGCCAGGCCCCCGGAATTGAGCGTTGCCCTTGCCCTTCTCATTCACGGTTCCGCCAAGAACCTCTTTGACCGTGGCCTTGATCCCCCCATCCTCGATTGCCTCCTTTACCGAATCTGCCACCTGTTGAGCCTTGGACTTATCGGTTTGGGACGACGCGAACATCACCACAAAAAATGCGAATAGCAGCGTGATGAAATCCGCGTAGGAGACCAGCCAGCGTTCGTGGTTCTCGTGCTCGGGATGGGATTTCTTGCGGGCCATATCAGCCCTCGGCCGGAGCCGGCTTGCCCGCTGCTTCTGCTTTCGCCTTGGCCTTCTTTTCGGCCGCCGGCTTGGGCGGCGCGTACGCCTCGAGCTTCGTCCGGATCAGTTTCGGGTTCAGGCCCTCCACCACCGACAGGACCCCCTCCAATGCCAGTTCGCGGATC
>CAZKQQ010000048.1:0-37322 GCA_964554945.1 uncultured Solibacteraceae bacterium
TTCGATTCAGGACAGTTTTCTACCTGTCCCGGAAGACGTCTCGTTCAATGTTCGACACTTGATGCGGGACGGTAATGGACGCCTGATCGGACGGCTTCATATGTCGCTCCAAGCGGGAACTAAAACGGATAACGGAATGCCCCTTTACGTCTTGGAACTAACGGCCCGCGGGGCCCCGGTGACGAAGGATGTCGCCGGTGTCACTGGTTTCTTTGATATCGGCAGAGAGTGGATTGTGCGCGGCTTTGCTGCTTCAACTACGCAACACATGCACGGCATTTGGAGGCGGAAAAATGTCCAGTAATCTCGCCATTGCGACGCCTAAAATCGGCCCTCCGGTCTTCAGCCAGCAACAAGTCGGCAATCGTACAACAACTTCGACGATGTCAGGAAGGGACTTGCTTTCAGCAACGAGCATAACCTTCTCTCCTGTTACATTTCAGCAGCAGTGGCCGCAGGAAGTAGAGATCTCGGTTGAAGGTTCGATCGAAGAATTGCCAAGAGCGCTCAGACCAGCTCTCACACTTCTTGGAGAGCTTCTCAGCCTTCCTCCCGGATGGAATTCATACGGATCGAGACCGATTCGGAGGAGTATCGTTGCGGTCGCGGCGAACTTGCTCAGTGAAATCATGCTCGAGGATACACCTGTGCCCGATGTCGTGCCCACTTACCGTGGAGGCGTGCAACTCGAGTGGCACCGTGCGTCAGTTGATATCGAAATTCTCTTTGAATCGCCTACGCACGTGAGTTTCTCGCTGGACGCGGACGGGAAGGAGATCACTGGCGCACTCCCAGAAGAGAAGTCTTTATTACGTAGTTACATTGAGCGAATCTCCGCTGGAGATTGATGCTCCAAAGTTGAGTGTCACTGGTGTTTGAATACCAAGACGATCGGTCCATTTCAAGCTCTTCAGAGCTTTGGAGGCGAATACACCCTGCTCAGATCGTCAACGACGGAAGAGGAGGCTGCCGTCCAAGTTCCGCGGCGTTCGAAAATGATTCAGACGACGACCCCATGTCAATATTCCTTGCTTCTGTGGTGGAAGACGCGGGTCGTGTTCCCTCAGACATACTTCGAGGTTTGGCCGGTTACGCCCGTTCCGGCTTTACGGCCGGCGTCGCACGCGAGTACCAGCAAAAGGTTGTCCGGGATCCGACTGAAGAAGAGCCGGCCCATGGTCTTGTTGTCGGATATAAACCACACAGCGTCCGGAAGCGATGGGCGAAGCGATGTCATTGGGTTATTTCCCCATCTTGAGCGTGAGAACCGTTGCATCAAGGACTGAACGGAGAGATGGGACATTCCCGCGCGGAGTAGCACGCGTTCTGTCAAGGCTCGCGGCCGCATATGCAAGCCCAATGACCAGATGATCGCACGGCGCATGGGAACTCAACGAGATCGAGACGGCGGCTACCGCTATCGCTCCAAGACCGAGCGATTGCTGTTAATTGTCTGTAGCCACCTTTGTAGCTATGCACCCAGAACAGCAGGCAAAAGTGCGCGAACCGTCCTGTGTCGTTCCAGCGTCGTTGCAAACTGTTGCGCACGGACGCAACACTCTGTGACGGATTGTGGTTCCAGTGGCCGAGGGTAGGCACGGCCACGGACCCGCTTCGAGAATTTCACGCCCAGGGCTTTGGGCTGCAGATTCTCACCCGAGTGCGCGGTCATGCCATCGCCGCCAACGCTATCGATGCTCTGGTGAACGCAATCTGCGTGCCAGTCCGGACTGGCTGACTGGCACTCATGCCCAGCACTGCTTGATGAGCGGCAAGTGCGATCCCACTGGCTTCCGCGTTTGCCCTTGTACGTTTGTACAGGAAAGGCGAAAATTCAGCAAATCTAGGAAATCGAGGCTACCAAAAATCTATAAGTTACGGGTGCCAAAGGATCGGTGGACGTTCGACTCCCACTGGCTTCCGCCAAACCCACCCCCCGTCGGTCGTTCTCACACCCCATTCGCGTGCTGTTCCTGACTCGCGTGCCTGCACGGTGTGGGAAACCGCACCTACCCTCGCGCAGCGCCGTGGGAAACTGAGCAATGTGTCCGGTCTGAGCGCATGTGCCAGGAATCTGGAGCTTCTTCAGGAGGTAGTTTCGAAGCTCGACGAAATCACCAAGCTATCTCAAGAACAAGCCGACGCTCGCAAGAATGGGGACCCGTCGCGAGCGACCGAGCTGGACTCGAAATTAGACCTGATCTACGCTCAAAAAGAGCGCAGCGTGGGCGCTTGGCAGCAGCACGTCCGCGACCACGGCTGTTGATCCGTGGGCCCGCTTCCCATCATTTTGCTTGCGCAGTGCCTTGCCGCCGTAACACGGCATCGATGTACGCGGCAAGCTCCTTGCCCGGCTGGGCTACCTCGAACCGGAAGCCCATTTGATCCGGACCTGCGGCGCGATATGTCATGCGATACCGGGCTTCCTTTCGGCTGCCGTCGCTCGTGAACACTGCTTGGTTCGCGTCGGCCTCGATCGTGTACCGGATCACGTGTCCTTCGCTATCGAAGTAGATCGCGCGCAACTCGCCGGCAGAGCCCTCGCGATATACGATCAGCAGATCGTCATGCCGGAAGGCGGGTTTTCCACCCGCGGCCGGATACTCCGCGAAGCTCTTGCGAACCAGGATCCGGCGCTGTAGGTCTGGCGTGAACGAGAAGGCGCCGCCGCCCGTTCCCGGAGCCCCAGTGCCCTGCCCGCTCCATTCCCCGATCAGGAATTCGAGCGGCCCCCAGTCTTCCGCCACCAGTGCCAGCGGCGCCAGCAGGAAGATGCATACTCGAAGCCATCGCATGATTGCCAGAGTACGCGGTCACGCGGTTCGATTCAACCGTTTCTATTTTTCGCCGCTCCCTTGCACATTCGAACCCCACACCGCCGACGAACCCCAGACTGCGGACGAACCCCAAACCGCGGAATCCCCCCACACCGCAGACGAGCCCCACACGGCCGAATCTCCCCATACCGCAGACGAGCCCGATAGCCCGGAAGCTCCGGCGGGATCGGGTTGGAGAACGTGGCTGCCCCACACCGCGGAGCTGCCCCACACCGCCGACGAACCCCATACAGCCGATGAATCCGCGATCAGATGTGCCGTCCCGCTCGCTTCATCGTAAGCAATCCTCGGCGAAAGGCTCGGCAGAGTGGCGCCGTCAACGCTGCTTAATGCCGCCACTACGTCCAGGTAACCCGCGCCGATGGTAAAAATGTCGGATTGACTCGTGTACGTCTTCCCGCTCGCTGCGTCCGTCACGCTGCTCAGCGCGGGGAATTCTTTGGACGCGGTTTTCATTAGCCGCGCTTTCACCGTGTCGGGCGTCAGATCGGGTTGCTTCTGCAGCATCAGCGCCACTGCCCCACTTACCACCGGGGCCGCCATGCTGGTGCCGCTTAGCCGAAGATATTGCGGGCCGGCGTCGAATGTCCCGGCGCCGCCGCGGGAAGGATCCACCAGGTTCTCCGGATACAACCGCGCCAGCCGGGAATCCGGGGATAACAACGACACAATGCCGTTGCCCGGCGCTACCAGGTCCGGCTTCACCACCAGGTCCAGCTGCGTTGGACCCTTGGAGCTGTAACTAGCAATCTGATCGTCGGAGCGAGAATCGGTGCCCTTCATATTCATGGCCCCGACCGTAATTACGTACGGACTGTTGCCCGGCGCCAGCACGGTTCCATAACCGTCCCGTCCCAGGTTTCCCGCCGCGGCCACCACCACGATGCCGGCCTTCCACGCTTCTTCCACCGCCCGGCACAGCGGATCGAGTGCGTAGCTTTCGAATACCGGCCGCCCCAGCGAAAGGTTGATTACCCGAATGTTGTACAAGTTCTTGAGCTCGATGGCTCGATGAATCGCCGCAATCACCGTGCTGTCAGTGCTCATGCCGTTTGAATCGAGCACCTGCAAATCGATCAGATTAGCTCGCGGCGCCAAGCCTCGGTAAGGCCGGACATTCGGTAATCCCCGCGACGCGCGGCCGTTGGCTGCCAGAATTCCAGCGACGTGTGTGCCGTGCCCATAAGGATCGCCGGCAATCAAACCCGTGAAGCTTTGCCGGTAGACCACGCGGGACACGAAGTACTCTTCCAGCAGGTCCTGATGCGGGTAAATTCCACTGTCGATTACTGCGATGCCGATGCCGGCTCCGTCGAATCCATATTGCTGTTCGATTGCCGCGCCTGTGGTCACTACCACATAATCCAGCGCGGCCGAGACCGGCCGATCGAGAGAGACAAAGGCCACGTTGGGCAGGCTCGCCAGGTCGGCTATCCGATCCGGCGACACCGTAACCGCGCTGGCCTGAATCAGAGGGAGATCGGATGTGCTCACACCCCCCAGGTGCTGAATGGATTGCTGGTCAGACGAGGTTACCGGGTTAGCAAACTGCACGATCACAGGCACCGGCGCGCTGTCGGGCTGCGGTGTTGTGACCGGCGGAACCGAGTTGATGATGTTCTGGAGATCGCTCGATATTTTTGGTGCCGGCACTACTGGCGCAGCGCTCGATACTGGCGTCGTGACTGGCTGCGAGGGACTGGGCGCTACGCCGTCGTGATTGACTGAATCCGGCGGCCTCGTCTGTGCCTGTCCCGGCGGCGGAGCCCCCGGTTGACTCGGGACTGGGACTGGAGTGCCCTTCCCTTGACCGTTGCCATTCAAATTCGGCGGCGTGGCGCCCGAATTCGCTCCTTGCCCCTGCTGGTTCGAGGAACCGGAGTTCGAAGCCTGTGCCGGGTTGTTCGATTGTCCTGGCGCGGAGGATTGGTCGGCAAAAGCCAGGCCCGCCATCAATACGAGATATCCGAGTCTCCCAAATCGCTTCATTCTGCTACTTCCAGGGCCAGCTGGTCCGTTGGTGCGCGACCATACAACGCACGCCCAGTACCACTTGTAAATTATTGAAGCTTTTAGAAAAATGCAGCCTCTGGCACCAGACAGCATGTCACCTGGGTCATCGCTCAAATGACAGATTGTCCCTCGGACCACCGCGCGCTAACTTCGGAAAGCATCACCTCCGTCATCCAAATTCAAGGCATTTCCATCCACGGCTTCCAGGTACAGTTAGGGTGATTACCGAGGGCCTTTATGAATCAGCGTCGTTTTCTCCTCATCCTGGCCGCATCCCTGGGATGTGTGTACGGTGCGGATCGGACGGATACCGTCATTCTGACGTTGCCCGGTCCCGCGCCCCAGGAAGCGGCGCCACAACCGGACCCCCAAAAACCGCCCGAACCGCCCAAACCCGAATTACCGGATGCGTTTAAGTCCGATAGTTCGGTTTATCTTCAACGTGTTATCGGCATCTGGAAGAAGCGGGATGCGGAAGCTCTGCTCGCTGAACCCACCCGCACTCGGCCAGCCTATGACGAAAAAAAGAAAATCAACGGCCAGATTCTCGCATGGGCCGATCCGACCGGACGGTATCGGGAACTGGAGCTCGATTTCGACTCCGATTCCGGCACTCTCCGCACCGTCTTCGCCTATCCCAACCAGATGACCTGGGATGACTGCCGCAGGATCTGGGGCGCCAAGGTCAATGCCACCCGCACAAAGAACGGCCGCACGTTCTATTCGTATCTGGACCGCAAGCTCGATGTCCTGGTCGATCATGGCGGGAAAGTCATCAGTCTCGGCTTGTATTAACACCCGCACCTTCATTAAGAAAACGAAACGTACCGGATCTCGCTGACGTTATTAGAAGTGGAGCGCAAGACGCCAGCGATGGCGTATAGTGTATCTATACAGGAGTTTCCGGCATGAACCGCCGTTCCTCAGTACTCGTGGCAGGCTTAGCCACCCTCGGCCTTTTGGCCGGAGGCGTATCTGCCAAGGACAAGAAAAAAGATCCCGAAGAGATCGGCAACCGCGACGTCGGCAAGGGTGTGAATTTCTATTCGCTCGAGAAGGAAATTGCCCTTGGCAAGCAATTGGCGCAGGAAGTCGAGCGCCAGGCCAAAATTATCGATGACCCGATCATCGCCGAGTACGTGAACCGTGTCGGACAGAACCTCGTTCGCAATTCCGACGCTAAGGTCCCATTCACGATCAAGGTACTAGACACCGAAGAAATCAACGCCTTTGCGCTGCCCGGCGGCTTTTTCTTCGTGAATTCGGGGCTGGTGTTGAAAGCCGAGAGCGAATCGGAGTTGGCTGGAGTCATGGCCCACGAGATCGCTCATGTGGCCGCGCGTCACGGCACCAAGCAGGCCACCCGCGGAGAAATCGTCAACCTGGCTTCAATTCCGCTGATTTTCATGGGCGGTTGGACCGGGTATGCGATTCGCCAGGGCGCCGGCCTCGCCATTCCGATGGGCTTCCTGAATTTCTCGCGCGCCTTTGAGCGCGAGGCCGACTATCTCGGCCTGCAGTATCTCTATAAAACCGGCTACGACCCTACCTCCTTCGTCGACTTTTTCGAGAAGATCCAGTCCATGGAGAAGAAGAAACCGGGAACCATCTCTAAGGTCTTTTCGACCCATCCGATGACCGATGACCGGATCAAGTCGGCTCAGGAAGAAATTCAGAAGATTCTCGTGGCCAAGCCCGAATACGTCGTGAACACTTCCGAATTCAACGATGTCAAAGCGCGGCTCGCCATGCTGCACAATCGCCGCAAAGTGGACAACAAGGAAGATTCCAACCGTCCCCGTCTGCGTCGCGCGCCGGGCACAGGCACCGGACCTGTGGATGAAACCAGCAGCGATGACAAGCAGAAGCCCGATCAGGACGAGCGGCCCACGCTGAAGCGCAGGCCCGATCAGTTCAGATAAAGGTTTATTTCACAAAACCGAGTTGTTTAAGGGTGGCGGCTGGTTCGTCACCCTCAAATTTTGTAAGGGGCATCTTTTCACGCCCATTCTCCAGCGCCACGCCGGCCGGCACCGCCACATACGGAAAGATCGCTTTCAATTCCTGGAAATCATTCGAAATGCCCGCCTTCAGTTTTGTGTCTTCCAGATAGCCGGCCGCGAATTGCGGCTGCTGGATCGGGATGGCCACAATGGCGGTGTCGCCCCAGTTGTAATGAGACATGGCCCTGCCGGCATTCAGGCAATGGATACATTCCGGGTCGAAAAAGAACAGCAGAATCTTGCCGTGCTGCAGAGAGTAAGGCTTTCCGTCGACAGTAATGGTGTCGGGGGCTTTTGTGCCAGTCTGCCGCGCGGCCGCCACGCCATAAGAAACGCCCGCGAAGACCGTCACGGCGCCGAGAATCACCAGAGCGCTGCGGATTCCGCTAGCCGGTTTGGCCCAGACCCCGGCAGCTACCGCCGCCAGCAGCATCGCGCCGTCTTCCACGAAGAACATCGGATCCACCACCCGCTTCAGGAACGGAAAGCAGCTGCAATCCGCGCTCTTCAGAGCCGTGTAGTTCACACCCATGTAGATCATGAAGGCGATCAGCAGGAGTCCCGTCAAGAGGGCTCCCCAGCGCCGGAACTTTGGCACCAGCACGAGCACGGCGCCGACCGTTTCCCCGATTCCGAGACTCAGCGCCGCCGCCAGGCTCAGTGCCTCGGGAAATTTCAACTGTGTGAGTCGTACCGCCCAGCCTGGAGAGTCGATGATCTTCCATAAGCCCGATGCCAGGAACAGCACCGCCAGGGCAAAAGCGCCAATCCAGTTGAATGCCGTCTTCCAGCCGGGTAGTTCGAGCGAAGAAAGCTCCGCCCGCGGCTGTGCCATACTGTCGTTCATGGACCCTATTTTAGCCTTTTGCGCAACCGGCAAGGGCGGGGCCCCCCTGCTGCAGTCTGCATGATTCCAGTTGCACTCATTCTTTTGGCCGCTGCCACTC
This sequence comes from uncultured Solibacteraceae bacterium, assembly GCA_964554945.1. Taxonomy (GTDB): domain Bacteria; phylum Acidobacteriota; class Terriglobia; order Bryobacterales; family Bryobacteraceae; genus PSRJ01. The sequence goes on from CAZKQQ010000048.1 coordinate 7,801, forward strand.
ACGTCGACCTGGTGGACGACCGCTATCAAATTCCCGCCGGCCAATGGCGGTATGTGGAACTCGGACTCCGCCAGAAGCCCGCGTTGGTCACCGCCGATTTCGAGGTGAAATCGGGTTCCCACGCGCTTCGGCTGGCTCTCATGCGGCGCGAAGACCTGGAGCGTCTGCGGGATGACCGGCCCAGCGGCGTGCTGGCGGCCACCGAACCGGCCGGATCGGGGCGGCTGCATTATCAGCTCCGCGTGGCAGGCGACTACATACTGCTGATCGATAACCGGGAGGGCCGCGACCGGCCCGCCGAAGCGCACTTGCGCGTGGCCTTGGATTTCGGCACTGCTCCCGGCCCGGCCGTTAGCCGTTTGTCGGTCACACGCCAAGTCACCGTAATCGCTATCAGTTTCGCCGTTTTCCTCGCGATTGCGGGTTTTTCGGCGCGCCGCCTCTTGCGCGGGATTAACCACTAGATGAACCCCGCTGCCCCCTCCTAACGTTTGGCAGTCTTTTAGTTTGCTACGGTTGGCCGCAAACTGTTACCTGAGATGATCCGGAATCTGCCATCCAACCCCGCGAAAGGAGTGCTGCGCCCGGTTGACTGATTTGGAACAAGCCCGTTCCGTGGAAGCGGTCCGCCTTCAAAAGGTTCTGCGGGAACTGGAATCCCAGCAGGAAGCACGGCTCTCGCGGATTGAAGCGGAGATGTCGCGCCGCGGCCTGCAGCATTCGGACGCGCGGCTCCGCGCCATTTTCGAAGCCCAGTTGGACCGCTTGAATCAGGTAATCCAACAGCGCATCGAGATCCGCAAAGAATTGGTCCGTAACTATCCGGAGCTGGGATCGCCCTCGGAACTGAACCGTCTCAACCAGCTGATTGACGCGGACGTGATGGTGCTGCGGGCGGAATGCAAGAAACTGAGCCTGATCGCCCCACCGGAAGTTTTCGCCGACCTGCACGCGCGCGCCCATGACGGCATCGAAGTGTTGAAGCGTGAGATGGCCGTCCATGTTCCGGTCAAGCCCAAACTGCCCGCCTTTTCATTGAGCCTCTCGCACGGCAACGGGATGAAAGTGAGCGCTGCCACTCCTTCGACTGGCAGCGTTGCTCGTTCGGCTCCGCCGGTCGGCAGCCTGGACGCGGTCTCGCGCAAACTGGACGAAGTGATCGGCGACCTCGAGGAGCGCAACCAGCAACTGGCCGACGCGCTCCGCCGCCTGGCAGCGGTAATTCAACAGGCCAAACAACTCCCCGATGAGCGAACCATCTATCTCGAACAGGTACAATTCCTCGCTGAGCAAGCCGCCCGGGTAGCCGTATTGCGGCGCGTCAGTATCGTGAAAGGGATCATGGTGGCCCTGCGCGCCGACCTCGACGAGGTCCCGAGCGTCGGCCTGGCGTTGCGCACGGCCCTGCCCCTCCTGGTCTCCCACTTCGGCATCAAAGAAACCCAGTAAGCCCGGCGCAGGATTTCATTCCCACTGCTCGCGCCGTGTAGGCTTTTCCGTCATCGGTTTGATCACGCTGAAGCGGCGTTATCCTTGTGGTGAGTCTCCTGATGCTGGCGGATCAGGTCGCGCATGGAATCTTTCCCGATCGCGGCCGCAGTAAGCGCATTTGTGAGTACTTGCACCGAGCCGGGTTCCTGTCCTAGCGTGACAAAGTAAAGTTGCCGATCCACACTAGCCCACTGGAAGAGGGCTGATACGTACTCACCCCAAAGGCGGCTGCACTCATAACATCGATTGTTTTCTACCAAATTGCTTCCCCGGCGGACACCAGAGAACGGTCGTCCGCTGGAGTGCCTTTATCCGCACAATAGCACGGCATCTTTGTACCTTGGCCAAAGACCCGAGCCGTTACCCGGCCAATGCCCGCGTTGACGGGCGAGAGGATCAGACTCACTCGATAGGGGCCGGCGAGGTCGGGCATCAGGCTGATATTGCGGCCCGGAATCACCGTGAGATTAAGCCCCTCGATCGCCGCCCGATTCTTTCATCTCTCGCGGCAGGCCTTGCAGATTATCGGGATGTCTGGATACGTTGTGTCGGCCGTAACGGCGGATCAAACGGATGGTGCCGATGAGAAAAATAAGCACCGCGAATATCGCGATCACCGACAGTAGTGTCATATCCACACTAAGGCATCTCTAATGCCATTGAAAGGTATGCGTGAGCGACTCCCGACATTCCCCGGCCGCTCGCCGGGTCTGGTTCGTCCCGGAAATGGATCACCAGCGTAGCCGCTCCGGCCGCAGGGAATCGGCTCGGATGTAGTTTTTACGTCACCAGTAGCGGAAGCCGTTTGCTGATGCGCGCGGCTCTGATTGAGACGGCCATGCCAGCGTTCGCGCAACGCGTCGCCGGCGCGGGCGGGGTTCTGGACGCTGTCTGGATCGGGCGGGCCGCAGCCTCGCTACATCACAACCCCGAGCCGTGGCGCGAGTGGGGCGACTACGGCGAGGTCCTCCGGCTCCTCCGACAACTCTGGCACGTGGTGGTGCACTTCGGCGGCCGAATTGAACATTGAAATCCCGCGGCAACCCCGATCTTTCGTGAGCTTTCGGCAAGCCTGAGGGCGCTACCTATTCATGTCGCAGAGCGACAACCGGATCAACCCGCATCGCGCGGTATGCGGGAATCAGGCAACCGAGCACAGCGGACAACACCAACACGATGGATGCTACGACCAGCGTGATTGGGTCTGCGGGTGAAACTTGAACCAGCTCCGATTTCAAAACGCGGGTAATGGCCAATGACCCGGCCAGTCCGAGCGTCAGGCCAACTCCCAAGGGAAACATTCCTTGCCGGAACACCAGGTTGAGAATATTGCGCGCGGTTGCACCGACCGCCATCCGGATTCCGATCTCCTGCGTGCGCTGGCCCACCGAGTGCGCCATGACGGCATACAATCCCACCGCGGCTAGCAGCAGCGCGATCGCGGCGAAGATACCGAACAGAGCGGCATTGACGCCTCTCGACCAGTAGTTATTTGCCGACAGGCTCTCCGTCAGAGGCCTGGGGCCCTCCATCGAGCCAAGACCCGAATAGATCACGAGTTCGGAATCGATTGCCTGGATCTCCCGCCGAAACGCGGTTACCAGAGTTCCGGGAGGGACGCGGGTTTGCGCCACCATCGCCATATCCGCCCTGGGTCGCTGCCGGTAGAGGACGTACACCACGGGATCGAAGGTTTGGCCGGAGTTGTCATTCTGGATGATATTCGAGGCGACGCCAACGACGGTCCGCCACGCCTCTGGCGCCTTCCCATCCAATAACCGGAGACGTCTTCCCAGCGGGTCTTCTCCCGGCCAGAACTTGCTCGCGAACCGCTGGTTAACGATCACTACGGGAATTCCAGAAAGCCCATCGAAATCGTTGAATTCTCGTCCGGACAGCACCGCCGCCCCGACTGTCCGGAAATAATCAGGGCCGATGACGAGCGTCGCGAGCGCAGGAGGGCTTTGCTCATCCATGCGCGGCGCGCCCGCAATCTCGTACGGAAGGCGTGGTGCGTAGAGCCCTGGAAGGCTGTCGGCGAGGGCGACGGAATCCACACCGGGGATCCCTTTCAGACGCGTCGTGAGGTGCTCGAAGAAGGCAATCTGTGCCTGTGTACTGCGATATCGATCAACCGGGAGTCTCACGGATGCTGTGAGGATATTCGCCGTTCTCACACCCAGGTCCGCAGTGTAGATCTTCAGGAAACTCCGGAGCATCAGTCCCGCGCCGGCCAGCAGCACAACCGCAAGCGCCATTTCTCCTGTCACCAGGACAGCGGACAGACCCTTTCTCCTTCCTCCGCCGGTCGCGCCTCGGCCGCCATCCTTCAGCGCGGTGTTTACATCGAGCTTCGAGAGCGCGAGGGCCGGCGCCAACCCGAAGAGCAGGCCGGTAGCGATCGAAATCGCCACGAGGTAAGCGAACACGCGGTAGTCCAAGCCATAGTCCCAACGGTTGTACGAGCTTGGGGGATTTGCAAGCACCTCGTAGGTGCGTACCCCTGCTACGGCAATCAACCAGCCGAATACGCCGCCTATCGACGAGAGCATCAGGCTCTCGATGAGGATCTGGCGGATGATGCGCAACCGCCCCGCTCCGAGTGCGATCCGCACGGAGATCTCACGGAGACGGCCGATCGCCCGACCCAACAGGAGATTGGCGAGATTGGCACAGGCGATCAGGAGCACAAAACCAACAGCGCCCCACGTCGCGCCATAGAACGCCGCGGCATTCGGACCAATAAAGGCCTCCTGGAAATTCATTACGTGGGGGCGGACATCCTGATTGGTCAGAGCGTAAGCGCTCTCCAACCGGTGTCCGATGATATCCATTTCGGCTTGGGCGCTCCGGATGGTAACGCCCTCCGCCACGCGGCCGAAGCCGAACCAGAGACGACGGGCCTCTCGCTTTCTGAGATTGGGCGTCGGCAAGAGCGGCACCCAGAGATCCACCCTGTGGTGTGGGAAGTCAAAGCCCGGAGCCATAATACCGATCACAGTCGTAGGACTGCCATTGAGCCGTATGGTTTTGCCGACGATCGAAGGATCCTTCCCGTACCGGCGTTGCCAGAACCCGTAGTTCAGAATCGCCACCGGGGAGGCGGACGGTTCTTCGTCGGACGCCGCAAAATCCCTCCCGATGACCGGTTTCTGGCCCAGCACTTGGAAGCTGTTGGCACTGAGTTCCGTTCCGTCGCAAGTCTCGGGAACTCCACTTCGATCGCTGAGGATTAACCGCAGACCGCCGTTAGATACAACGGCCATGCCCGTGAAGGACTTGGCCTGCGCCTTCCAATCCTCAAAATCCGGATAAGAGACCCCACTCCCCGCTCCTTTCTTCGTACTGCCGATATACAGAAGGCGATTGTTCGGATCCACATGCGGATATCCCCGGAAGAGTACGGCGTTCGTGACGGTGAAGACAGTCCCATTGACCCCGATACCGAGAGCCAGTATCGTGATTGCCACTGCCGTGAATCCGGGATTCTTGAGTAGAGTCCGAAGGCTGAATCGAGCGTCGCCGAGCAAGTCCATGTGGGTGCACCGGGATTTTGATTTGCTTCCCGTCCGAAACATCTTACAGCCAAAACGGCTCCGCTGGCTGCCACTACCCGCCCGCTTTGACTCAGCCGCGAGGGGTTACTTAGACGCTTACAAACCATCGGAACTCTTGCCGAGCCAGTCAACAAATCACGCTTCGCCAGATCCGAGGAAGCCGGGAAACCACGCATTTCGGCCGAACCCTGGAACCCGCTTTCTGATATCGCTCGTGCTCACAAACTCGCGATGACGTAAGGTTGCCCCGGACGCCGACCGATCGGGTTATGGCTCCACACAATAAGATTTATCGGGATGCACAACCGGGACGGAACTCGCTCCGCTGGAGGAACACTGTTGTGTTGCCCTGATCCTGTAGAACGGGCCGAAGCGACCCAGGATTAGTGGAGGCAATGGAGTAGTGATCATCCGAGGCAACTCCGATCTGAACTGATCTTACTGCTAGTGCTATCCCGGCTAACCGTACTGGGGCTTTAGATCTGATTTATGGATTTGTCGGCCAAATCGGAGTTTTCTGATGGAAATTAGCGCGGCGGGGTGCTATGTGTAGGCCGTACAGATTTGTCGTCCCGCCGAGCTGTCCTGAAGTTCGCGCGAGAGCGATCTGCAGCACACTTCCATCACACGACTCAAACGTGGAGAGCGGAGCCAGTCATGAAGCTAGAAAGAACATATAGCGTCTGGACGACGATTCCGGGGCGCTTCCACATGCTAGCTCCCCATTTTGCTTACGATGCGACTCCAGTGCAACAGCGCTGAGCCAAAATTCAAGGATGACCAGAGTTTGACCCACGACCCCCCTCTTATAGGTCTTCTCACGTCACTAAGATGGCCAAATTAGGCCCTTAGTATGCGTCTGCCCACGCGACCTCGCGAAAGAACCACTCACCTGTAACTTATTACGAGGCGCAATAGCTTTCCCTATTCTCTGGATGGCAATCCTTGTTTTCCTGACCGGTGAAGTTGTCATAAAATCCGCGCTGTTCAAGACAAGCCTGCGACTTACGAAATGAACAGTACGCATATTACTGTCTATTTCTCTCTGCTATAGCTTCATACGATGTTTATTCGATTGAACTTATTTTTTCGCTTGCAAACGTGTGAAAAACTACGTATGTTAGCTTACTAATCAGGAGGGCCCCATGAACGCGCCCCGTCTGCTCCGTTTCGCGACTATCATCCTTTCTATCTGGACCCCAAATCAACTTTCGGTCGCTTACGGCCAGAGCATCACGCCGGCGATGGCCTATGGTTTTGAAGAGGGCTCCGGAACGGTGACGGCAGACAGCTCGGGGAATAGTCATACAGCGAAACTCGTCAATGGCCCGTCGTGGACCTCGGGCAAGTTTGGCAACGCCCTAAGTTTTAATGGAACCGGCGCCTACGTAGATACGGCATTCAGTACGAGTTTTTCCACCTTGACGTTCTCCGCCTGGGTCAACATCCCCTCGGGCGTGAGTGGGTACCCGCGCATTTTTGCAAAATTCCAGGAAACCTACCTGCAGTTTTCACCCTCAAAAAACTCGCTGCAGTTTGAACACATGTGGTCGGGGAGAGAGGCTTACTGGAATACTGCCGTGAACAGCGTCACTACCGGTGTCTGGCACAATGTCGCCGTCAGCTATGATGCGTCTTCCTCAACGAATGTTCCGGTGATCTATATCGATGGCGTGGTGCAATCGTTAACTGTGGGCGGCGCGCCGTCAGGGACCCCCATTTTCAGTGCCAACAACTATTTGGTGGGGACACAGAACAGCAGCGGCGGTTTTTTCAAGGGGATAATCGATAACGTCCGATTCTACAATCAGATCCTTTCTCAGAGCCAGATTCAGACGGACATGATTACCGCCATTTTTCCGCCCGGTCAATCTGATACGACGCCACCTTCCGTTCCAACAAACCTGAAGACCACCTCGGTTTCAGCGACCACGATTTCTCTCGCCTGGACCGCTTCTACCGATCCGGACAGCCCAGTATCTGGGTACGATGTTTTCAGAAATAACGTTCTGATCGGTTCTGCGCAAGGCACTACATACTTAGATGCAAACCTAACGCCGAGCACCAGTTACGGCTATTCTGTAGCGGCGTTTGATCCGCCGGGCAATGTCTCAGCTCAGTCGACGCCCCTTACCGTCATGACTCTATCCCTGCCGGATACAACGCCACCGACCGTTCCGAGTAATGTGACCGCGAGTTCGCCTTCCCCGACTTCGATTACCCTCGCCTGGAGCGCCTCTACGGATCCTGACAGCGCCGTCGCCGGATATCAGGTCTTTAGAAATAGCGTTCAGATCGCCACGTTGGCGGGCACGACATTTACGGACACAAACCTTACGCCGAACACGACATACGGCTATTCTGTGGCAGCGTTCGACCCAACCGGTAACCTCTCGGCGCCATCTGCCATGATCTCCGCCCTAACGCAGCCCGACACTCTGCCCCCAACCATCTCCATTGTTAGCCCCGCCTCAGGTTCCGCCGTATTCGGCTCCGTGGCAATATCCGCGACTGCTGCCGATAACGTGGCAGTTGCTACGGTGCAATTCTTTGTCGACGGAACTTCCATAGGTCCTCCTTCCACCACACTTCCGTATTCCATCATCTGGGACACAACTCTAGCCTCGATCGGGCTTCACACGATTACGGCTGCGGCTACGGATACTTCTGGAAACACCGGCCTCAGTGCCCCGGTTACTCTCACGGTAACTAGTTTCGTTCCCACAATTTCGTACGGATTCGATGAGGGGGCTGGCACGATAGCAGGAGATTCGTCGGGCAATAACCACCAGGGGACGCTGGTTAACACTCCAGTGTGGGTCTCCGGCAAGTATGGCGGTGCCCTGAGTTTCAATGGAAGTGGCGCCTACGTGGATACGGGGTTCAACACGAGCTTTTCCACCTTGACGTTCTCCGCCTGGGTCAACATCCCCTCGGGCGTGAGTGGGTACCCGCGCATTTTTGCAAAATTCCAGGAAACCTACCTGCAGTTTTCACCCTCAAAAAACTCGCTGCAGTTTGAACACATGTGGTCGGGGAGAGAGGCTTACTGGAATACTGCCGTGAACAGCGTCACTACCGGTGTCTGGCACAATGTCGCCGTCAGCTATGATGCGTCTTCCTCAACGAATGTTCCGGTGATCTATATCGATGGCGTGGTGCAATCGTTAACTGTGGGCGGCGCGCCGTCAGGGACCCCCATTTTCAGTGCCAACAACTATTTGGTGGGGACACAGAACAGCAGCGGCGGTTTTTTCAAGGGGATAATCGATAACGTCCGATTCTACAATCAAGTCGTCCCGCAAGCGAAAATCCAAAGTGATATGAACAGCGCTCTTGCACCGCTGCCGGGCGACACTACTCCACCCGTCGTGACGATGACGAACCCGGTTTCGGGCTGGACAGTGTCGGATACGATTACATTGTCGGCTACCGCTACCGATAACGTCGCGGTGGCGTCAGTGCGGTTTAGTGTTGACGGTACGAATATCGGGTCGACCCTATTCTCGGCTCCCTACAACGTTGCGCTGGACACTACGACTCTGATCGATGGAACTCACACGATTACGGCAGTGGCTGCAGATACTTCCAATAATGCCGCGAGCACCACGGTATCCGTGATCGTCAATAATACCAATCGCCCGAACATCGTGCTCATTTTGGATGATGATCAACGTTGGGACCAGATGTCTTATCTTCCGCTGACCAGTGCTGCCCTGGCAAACGATACCGTGCAGTTCGACAACGCCTTTGTGACCACACCCGATTGTTGTCCAAGCCGAGCCAGCATTTTGACTGGCCTATATGCCCATAACCATGGCGTGCTACAGGATTATTTGCCGAGCGGTGGTGCGACGGTGTTCAACCCGGCTTCTACCATTGCGACATGGCTCCAGAGCAGCGGCTATCGAACTGGTCTGTATGGCAAATATCTCAACGCCTACCGCCCCGGTGCTGCCGTTCCTCCGGGCTGGAGCGAGTTTCATGGCATCGCCGGTAACAATGTCGGCAGCGATGACAACCTGTACTACAATTACTACGTCAATGACGACGGCATAGTTAACTTCCACGGCACTGCCGTTTCCGATTACTCAACCACAGTTTTCGGAACGGGAGCGGTGAATTTCATAAACTCAACCCCGCTCGGAACTCCGTTGTATTTGGAATTTACGCCATTCGGACCTCACGCTCCGGCAACGCCTGACAATCAGGACATCGGAAGCTTTGCCGGCGTTACGCCGTACCGCCCGCCGTCGTTCAACGAGGCTGACGTCAGCGACAAGCCGCTGTGGGTGCAAAACCTCCCACTAATGAACGCAACGGCAATCGCACAGAATGACCAACTACACGAAAATCAGCTCGAGACGTTGCAGTCGGTCGATCGAGCCGCCGCCAACATCATCACCGCGCTTCAGCAGACCGGACGGTGGAACAATACGATCTTGGTTTTTATGTCGGACAATGGTTTGTCCTTAGGCGAACACCGCATGGTGGATGCGAAATTTACTGTTTACGAGGAGTCCGTGCGCGTACCGTTCTGGGTCCGTGTGCCTGGTATTCAGCCGCGGCATGAAGCGAACATTGTAGCCAACATAGACTTGGCCCCCACGTTCGCCCAATATGCCGGGCTAACACCTCCTGCAAAGGTGAACGGTGTCAGTTTCGTTAACCTCATTAACAACCCGCAGAGTCCTTGGCGGACTAATATATTGCTCGAGTATATTGCACCAACCATAGCAGCCAACCAGGATTTTCAGGCGGTGCGCACTGCCAACTATGTGTACAGCGAATTGAGCTCTGGCGAGCGGGAACTATATGACCTTCAGGCTGATCCGTACGAACTGAATAACGTCTACAGTGATCCTGCCTACGCCTCCATTATTCCCGGCCTACAGGCTCAACTGGCGAATCTGAAGACCCAGTGATCTGGTCGGTACGTGGCCTGGTTCGGAACCGCGCTCGATCGTGTTTGACGCCGCAGCTTGTAATCCCGGAAACGCGCGATCACAGACCCGGAAAATTATCTGTATCCTCCTCACAACCCGCACTTTAACCTCAAAATCAGCCTCCTCAAAGCCCTGTCCATTCACACCCCCGGCGGGATAATAAGGACGTGAGAAGGTTGATGCCACTCCGGATCCTCAATCAAGCATCCTCAAACCGGACCGTTCGATTCCCCTTCGTACCAAGCGGAAACCCTCTCCTAACTGCTTTGGTTGGAACAAACTCTCCCCGAATTCCGCAACGATCGTTGCGGAAACGCTTCCGGGACACGCTGAATTGGCACACCCGGCGGCTGCTTCACGCCGTCTTCGCAATCTCAGGGTGCTTTCTGGCAAACCCGGTCGCCTGTTCGAATGCGTGCGCCATTTGAAGAACGCTGAAATCTTGCTCGTAGCGGCCGACGATCTGGACGCCTACCGGCAGTCCCTCCGCTGTAAAGCCGCCCGGCACCGACGCCGCCGGATTTCCCGTCGCCGAGATGTACCAGCACGACTTCATCCAGTCGATGTAATTCTCGAACTGAACGCCGGCGATCTCGGTCGGATACGGCGTGTTGACGTCGAATGGAGGCAACTGCGTGGTGGGCAGAACAAAGTATTCGTATTTTTCCAGAAACGCCTGAAAGCGCCGCCACAACTCGCCGTGCGCCGTCTCCGCGCGCGCCACGTCCATGCCGGTCAGCCGCAGCCCTTCCTCGATCTCGCCCTTCAGCGTGTCTTTGAATGCGTCCGGGTGTTCCCGCAGCCGCGCTCCATAAGTTTGCGCGGAATTCCACGCGCGCAGCACGCGAAATGCAATCTCGGCGGGAGCGAAGTCCGGCTCCGCTTGCTCTACGATGCACCCGAGCGCCTCGAACGTCTTGCGATGCCCGTCCACAATCGTGCGCACGCGCGCGTCGAACGGCACGCCCCCCAGGTCTTTGAACCAGGCGACGCGCGAGCCTTTAAAGCTACGGTCCAGAGGACGCGCGAACAGATCGCCCGGTTCGTTGATGGAGAGCGGCGCGCGCGCATCGGGTCCGGCGATCGTGCTGAGCACCAACGCAAGATCGGCCACCGAACGTCCCAGGCATCCGGAGGTGCTGAGCGTGAACCAGGCAAATGCGGCTTTGGGATTCGGCACGCGGCCGGGCGACGGACGAAAACCCGCGACATTGCAGAACGCCGCCGGATTGCGCAGCGAACCGCCCGTATCCGATCCATCCGCCACCGGCACCAGTCCGCATGCCAGAGCGACGGCGGCGCCCCCCGAGGATCCGCCGCAGGTCTTCGACAGATCGTAGGGATTATGCGTCGCGCCAAAGACTGTATTGAACGTCTGCGAACCCGAACCAAACTCCGGTGTGTTCGTCTTGCCAATGGTGATCGCTCCCGCGCGCCGCAGCCGTTCCACAATCAGAGCGTCTTCGGTGGGCACATTATCTTTATAAAGTGGCGATCCATAGGTTGTGCGGATGCCGCGCGTCTCCACCAGATCTTTGTGCGCCACCGGCAGACCATGCAGGCGGCCCAGCTTCTCTCCGCGCGCCTGCCTGTCATCGGCTTTGGCGGCGGCCTCCGCGGCCATTTCCGGCACCAGCGTCACAATCGCATTGACCTTCGGGTTTACCCGCTCGATCTGCTTCAGGTGCGCGGCCAGCGCTTCGCGGGCGGAAAGTTTCTTCGTGCGAATTAACCGCGCCATCTCCACTGCGCTCAGGAAACAAACCGGGGACGCGGTCGCTTGCGCCTGCAGGGCGCCGCCGAGCAGAGGCGCGGCGGATAATTTCTGCAATGCTTCTCTTCGGGTTGGCCGGTTCTCCATGCGTGTGAGTCTATCACGCGAGTGGTAAATCGATCACGGCCCGCTCCAACATGGCGAGCCCCAGGCCGGAAACTAGCGGCGCTTCCCGGCGAGTACCGTGGCGCTCGGAAACAGCCGCTGGCGGCCGGTCCGCTTACCGCCGAAATTGTCTTCGAATTCGAACGTGCCGTCGCGTAGTTCCAGCACGGCAAGATCGGCCGGCGCGCCGGGTTTCAGCGTGCCTTTGCCGCGAAATACCGGAAACGCGTGGGAGGGATTCACAGTGGCGCGAGCGATCACCTGGTCGAGCGGCATGCCCAGCATCAAGAACTTCGACATCACGTTCGGAAAATCGATCACCTGCGCGGTGCGGCCCTCCGGAGTCCAGTCGGTAGAAAAGGTGTCCGGCAGAAATCTCGCCTGCAGGATGCGGTCGGCCATATCCCAGCGCAGATGGCCGGTGCGGCCATTGCCGAGATCGAATAGCACACCGCGGCGGCGGGCCGCAATCACCTCCGGCAGAATGTGTCCGTCGTCGTCGATAATGCTGTTCGGCGGCGGGGCGAACATGTGGGTGACGATGTCGCCCCGCTTGAGGAGCGGCATCAGTTTGGCCAGCGGCGAGACCGTCTGCCCCATGTGAATCATCACCGGAAGATTGAAAGCCGAGGCGGCCTCCTGCGCGCGCCGCAGCACTTCGTAATCGTTCGGACCCGCGACATCGCGCGACAGCCGCGCCTTCACGCCGGCGATCATGTCGCGGTTGCGGCCAATCGCGTCGCGCGCGGCGGCGACATCGGCGCGCTTGAGATCCATGGTGTCGCCCTGCGGCAGAATCCCCTCGCGTCCGATGTTGATCAGAACGCGGCACGGCTGCGGAGCGGCCTTGGCAACCGCAATGGTTTCTCCGATGCGATCCGCGCCCTGCGATCCCGCGTCAATCAGTCCCGTCACGCCGTCGGCGAGGCACAGCGCCGCCCCATCCTTCACGCGCGCCGCGTGCGTGTGAATATCAATCAACCCGGGCATCACCAGCCTCCCGCGCGCGTCAATCATTTCGGCGGCGCCCGCGGAAATGTTGGCCTTGATCGCCGCGATTTTACCGTCCGCGATCGCTATGTCACGGATCGCATCCAGTTTGCTGGAGGGATCGATGACGCGACCTCCCTTGACGATCAGTTCGTATTTACCTGCCGCGAATGCCGAAGCCGCGGCAGTAGCGGTACACAGAAACTGGCGCCGGTTGATCACGTTTAATTTCCTTCCTCTCCCGCGGCCAGTTCGTCAAGCAGGGCGGCGGCCTCGGTTAGGTGGTCGACTCCGAACACAACCAGGGGCCGCGCGGAGCCCGGTTCCAGCCCGCAGTACGAGTAATCAATATTGATCTTCTTTTCGCCGAGCCGCGAAGCCGCGCGGGCCAATTCCCCCGGACGGTGCGCCAACCGGACGACGGCCACGTCGGTCTGCTCGAAGATCATCCGCCGGCTCCCCAGAACCCCTTGGGCCGCGGCCGGATCATCCACCAGAAATCGTGCCAGGCTCTCACCTTCTTCGACGTAGGACTGAAAAGCCAGGACGTTCACTCCGCGCTCCGCCAGCGCGAGGAAGCACGCTCCCAAGGCTCCGGGTTTGTCTTCGATCGCTACCGTAAACTCCTTCGACTTCCCCATGCCAGTCGCCTCTCCCTCACCGGCAGGAATCGGAACCCGCCCGTTCAAGCCAGTTTAGCGCGCTGGCCTTCCAGCAACGTGCGGAGCGCGGGTTGCTGATCGCTCACCACCCAGGTTGAGATATTCGCCGCCAGCGTGCTCAGCGCGGTTCGGGCCTCGCCCAAGGCAGCGCGTTCGACCTGCCGGAACGCCGCAACATATTGATCGACGAGCGATTGCCGGTGTGCCGCGGCATCACGGGACGCCACGAACCCGGAATCCGGCAGCTTCACGAGCGCCGACTTGAGCATGCCCCATCCTAGATCGATGACCAGTGGCTTCACGATCATGAACTCGCCGGCAAGTTGCGATAAACCGGCGACCTGCTGCACGAAGTAGGCCTTATCGAAACCGCGCATGCCGGCCTCGGTGTCCACTTGCGCGTACGTTTGCGTCCAGCCACCCGGCCAATCGCCCGCCAGGCCGATACCTGGGATCCCGTAAGCCCGGCCTTTGTTCATTGGACTCTTCACCGTGCCCTGAAAGCCGCCGTTTATGCCCGGTCCCGTGCTGCCCGACTTGACGTCGACGCGCGGCCAGTGATTATCGGATGCCGCGCGCGCGATCGCTTCAACCAGCCAGATATTGTTGTTGTGCACGTCCATGAGGCTGGTGATGACGCCGCCGTTTTCCGGCAGTTCCTTGGAATAGGTGTACTGATCACCAATCTCGATAGTCTGCCGGCCTCCCATGTGCTCGATACCGACTGTCGCCACGATGGGCTTCAGGCGCTCGGGATGGATCGTGTAGTAATCGAATTGCGGCCAACTGGCTTCGCCGCCCGGCATGAAGTGGCGGCAATCGAAGTAGAAGACCAGCGTACGCGGCCGCGCTGCCCGGGGAACGCGATTGAAATAGGATACGATGCCGAGCATCCCGAGGCCGCCGTTCTCCTCGATTAGCGACATTGCGTCGGTGTGGGTCGCCAACAGAACCTGTTCATCCTGCGGCGTGCCATAGTTCCGGCCCGGAAGGTAAGCCAGGAATGCTTTGCCGGTGTCGCGCTGGAAGCGGGCGGCGAGCGTCAGGGTAGCGCGCTTCCCGGCCTTGGCGTCCGACAGCACCTTGGCGCCGTTCACGCGATCGAGCGTGAGCGTGGGACAGTTGATGTACGTGGCGCCGAGTCCCGCCTTGCCATCCGAAGTATAGACACTACGTTGCGCCAGTCCGAAAGCGGCGCCCGGCGAAAGATCGTACACCACCACCATTCCCGCCGCACGGCCGCGAATGGCGGCAGCCGCGAACCGATTGAGCTGGCTCCAGACCCAGCGGCAATGATACGAACTGGTGACACTCGGCGGCGGGGGCGTAAACAGCGGCGGCCACTTTCCGGGCGAGCGCCACTCATAGTCCGTGAGCGTGTAATTGTCGAGGAACGAATTCGAGTACGGAGGAGCGGGATACGGCGCAGTCTCAAAGACCAGAATCTTGCCCGCCGTTTGCTCGATAGACGCCAACTGGGCGCCGTCGCAGTACAACATCGGCGCGGTCACGCCGTCGCGCGGAGTGAAGCCCGACGTCATTCCGTACGAGGCGACAACCGGCACCGCAGTGCCGTCGCTGATCAGCTTTTCGACGGCGATGCCCGAATCAGGAATGTGCGTGCGACGGTCGGGCCAATCGTCCACGATGTAGTGGTCATACGGAATCGCGACGGAATCGAAATCGACGGCGCCGAATTCCTGCATCTTCGCAGTCAAGAAGTCGGTGTAGCGCTTCCAGCCCGCGCTGCCGGCATAGGTAGGACCGCCGCGGCTTTTGAAAACATTCCACTCCCACGCCAGGCCGGGCGTGATCAGGAAGGGCGGATGGATTTTCGGAAATGCCGCCGGAGGGACTTGTCCCGATGACCTGCCTTGAGTCAGCACGGTGCCGGCGGTAACGCCAGCCGCGGCTTTGAGAAAGGCCCGGCGCGGAGGTTGAATCATTTGAGAACCCGGCTTCGAGAAGTATACTGCAACCCGGTGGCGGTCTGTGATGGTGGAGCCGGATTACGCGCGGAAGGCGTCGCGGGCGGCGGCTATAGTTTTCTGAATATCCAGCTCGCTGTGGGCGGCCGATAAAAATGCGGCTTCGAATTGGGACGGGGGCAGATAGATCCCCCGGTCCAACATGGCGCGGAAGAAGCGGCCGAAGCGGGCGGTGTCGGAGCGTTTGGCGGATTCGTAATCGGTGACCGGTTGGGCGGTAAAGAAGAAAGTAAACATCGATCCGACGCGGTTCACGGTAATACCCGCTGGAGCGGCCTTGCACAGTTCCGCGGCCCGGAGCTCGAGCTGATCGTATACCTCGGGGTGCGCTTTGAGGTGTCGCAGCATCGCCAGGCCCGCCGCGACCGCTAACGGATTGCCGGACAGCGTACCGGCCTGATAGATCGGGCCGGCCGGCGCCACGCGGCTCATGATGTCCTTGCGGCCCCCATACGCGCCGACGGGCAAACCGCCGCCGATCACCTTCCCCAGAGTGGTCAAGTCGGGGTGGATGCCGAAGCGCTGCTGCGCTCCACCGAACGCCACGCGGAAACCGGTCATCACTTCGTCGAAAATCAGCAGCGCGCCGTGCCGCGCGGTGATGCCGCGCAAAGCTTCCAGATAACCGGCTTGAGGCGGCACGCAGCCCATGTTGCCGACGACCGGCTCTACGATGATGGCGGCAATGCGGCTTCCGTGCGCGCGGAAGGCTTCGTCGACGGCTTCCATCGAGTTGTACGGAAGCGCGATGGTTGTGTCGCAAAAACTTTTTGGCACGCCCTGGGTGTCGGCGATTCCGAGCGTCGCGACACCGGAGCCGGCTTTCACCAGCAGCGAATCGACGTGCCCGTGGTAACAGCCTTCAAACTTGACAATCAGGTCACGGCCGGTGAAGCCGCGCGCCACGCGAATGGCGGACATGGTGGCTTCCGTGCCCGAATTCACGAGGCGCACCATTTCGATGGAAGGCACGGCCTCGCAGATCGCCGCGGCCAGCTCGACTTCCTGCCCGGTGGGAGCTCCGAAGCTGGTCCCTATCGCG
This sequence comes from uncultured Solibacteraceae bacterium, assembly GCA_964554945.1. GTDB lineage: Bacteria > Acidobacteriota > Terriglobia > Bryobacterales > Bryobacteraceae > PSRJ01. The sequence continues at coordinate 24,356 of CAZKQQ010000048.1, forward strand.
AGCGCCTTCTCGATCGCCGCCAGGATCGCCGGATGGCGATGGCCGAGCAGCAGCGGGCCCCATGACCCGACGTAGTCGATGTATTCGTTGCCGTCTACGTCAAAAATGTGAGAGCCTTCGCCGCGCGCGATGAACGGCGGATTGCCGCCCACGCTGCGGAAGGCGCGGACCGGAGAATTCACGCCGCCCGGAATCAGTTCCTGGGCGCGGCGAAACAGATCTTCGGACTGGGAGTGTTTCACTTGCTTTGACTCCGCTCCCTGGGGGTCGCGGTTCTGTGCGAGAGGTTCATGCGATTTCGGATCAGCCGGCTTTGCGCGGCACCAGGCGGCGGAAACCGAGGCTCATGGCGATCTCGTACAGGCTGCCGTTCAGGTTCTTTAGCAAGCGCTTGCGCAGGCCAAGATAAGGCTGGCGGCCGGAAAACAGATCCTGCATGATCGCCGAGAAGCGGGGACTGCGGCGCGTGAACTGCACCATGCGCGCGGGCACCGAAGCCCACAAAAACTTGCCCATAAATACGCGGCGGGCCAGGCGGGAGCCAAATTCCAGGTCGGCCGCGAAATCGCGCCGGAGCAGCCGATGATACAGATTCATTTTCTCCGCCAGAGTGCTCACTTCGGAAAGCAGCGAGCGCACGGCCAGGTCGGCGGAACGGAGCGCGTAGTACAGCCCTTCGCCGGTAATCGGATCCACCAGCCCGGCGGCATCGCCCACGGCCAGCCATCCCTCGCCAGTCACGCGGTTCTCGCGCCACGAAGATGTATCGAGCGAGGGAAGCATATGGCTATAAAACGAGCCGTGCTTCCACGCGATCTCGCGCTCCGTCATGAAATGTTCCAGGCGTTTGCGCAGCGAACTGGCCGGCTCGCCCTTGCCGCAGATTCCGACCGAGAGATGTCCGCAGCGGGGAAAGATCCAGATGTAGCCTTCCAGGTGGGGAAGGAACTGGATGTCGATCATTCCCTGCTCTCCCGGCACATAATAGCCGAGCGCCGACATGGTATCCGCCGCGCGGAATTGGGTGCCGACGTCGCGCAGGGGATTGCGCGCGCCCGTAGCCACAATGCAGAAATCGGCGTCGGCGGATCCTGCCTTGGTGCGCACACGCCAGCCGGAACCTTGCCGGTTCATCTCCAGCACGCGCGTCTTCTCGATCTGGGCTCCCGCGCGCTCGGCTCGCTCCAGCAAGAGATGGTTGAGATCGAAGCGCGAGTAAATCAACAGCGGGTCGTCCAGCTTGAGGCTCACGGCCCCGGCGTGCGGCGCGGTCAGCACGGTTTCGGAGACCATACGCTTGGGAGTGGGGTTGTCGAGAAGAAACGGGTATTCGCTATAAGCTTTGTAGGTAAGCCCTCCACCGCAAGGTTTTTCCCATGCCAGCTTCTCATCGAAGAGGAGAACGTGGAGACCCGCGGACGCGAGACGTTCGGCGGCAAAAGCGCCCGCCGGACCGCCGCCCAGAATGGCGACTCGCTTCACTTCTTGCCGCCGGTGGGGGGAAGATCCTCGGGCGAGGGCATTCGGGAACCACCGCCAGCGCCGTGCGGATTGCCCTCCGGTTCCGGAACCGCACCCGCTCCGTGGGGATTCGCGGCGCCCGGCGGAACGGTCCCGGCGTGCCCTGAGTCCTGCCGCCCGACCACCGCCCACTTGTCCCCCTGTTGTTCCAGTTGATAGTGCATCGTCATGCCTTGCGCGCCGCTCACGCCTTTCGGCGCGAACGTCACGGTGGCATCGGCTTTGTTGCCGTTGTACTGGATGGCGGTGACATCCACGTCCATCGAAGCAATATTCAGATCGCGGCGTCCGGAGAGGTAGTCCAGCACACCCTGACGCACAGCGTCTTTATTCTGCCCACTGCGGTGGCACGCCGCACACGACAGGAGGATCAGCAGGACGGAGACATTTCGCACATTTCGATTATAACTGCCTGCTCCGTCCCAAGCTTTACCCGCCAAGACGCCGAGCCAGCCGAGAAGAGAGAAAGGCGTCAGATGCGGGCTGATTGAATTTTTGCTCAGTAAACACCGGTCCTGGGGCGCGCCTCAACTGCTACACTCAAAGAAAATGGCTACCGAAAAAGAAGCGAAGCCGTCCATGCCTCCTGTGAACAAATGGGCGCCGGTGCTCGCGTTGGGCTGGCTCATCCCCGGTGGAGGCCACCTGCTGCTGAAGCGGACGGGCCGCGGTGTGTTGCTGATGGTGGCGGTGACCGGAATGTTCGCCTGCGGGCTGATGATGCGCGGAGCCATGTTCCAGCCGCAAAGCGGCGATCTGCTCACCACGATCATCAATACCGGCGGGTTCGTCGGCGATATCGCTTCCGGCCTGCTCTATTTCCTGAGCGTCTGGCTTGGGTACAATCAGCCGGATATGCCGGGCCATGTCCATGACTATGGCACCAAGTTTCTGGTAACCGCCGGACTGTTGAATATTTTGGCCCTCACCGACGCCTGGGAGATCGCCGCGGGGAGGAAAGACTAATGCCCAAAATGAACCTTACCCATTTCGAGGCGGCTTTCCTGTTTTCCTTATTCACATCAGTGGTGCTGGGTGTGGTCACCAAGCGAAACGACCGTGACCGGCTGCAGTATGGGCTCTATGTCTTCGTTTGTTTCTTTGTGGCCTTGTTCGGCTTAGGCTGGATGATGTACCTCGGTCACGGCTAAAGAAGATTTACCCTCCAATATCCACAGACGGATTCGGAGTGGTAAAGGCGCCGCCTCTCCGGCGGTTCACCAATCTTTCGAAAACACGCGCGACCCGCGCGATCGCCTTGGTGCAAAATCCGTTCCGCAACACAAACTGCACCTGAGGAAGAGCCTGCCGCAGCCCGTCGAGAGTCGCCCCCTCGGAGGAACTTAAGGGGATCTTATCCACAACGACGAGGTCGAATCGAACGTGCTCCGCTATTTCGATTGCGTCCCTCACCGTTCCCACTTCCCAGACGAAATAGCCGGCGCCATTGAGGACGACGCGTAGCGCATTCCGGATGGCGGCATCCTTGTTGACGACCAAAATGGCCGGGAATCCTTGACTACTTAATCCAGGTATTTTCACCTGGTGGCCTTTCTGGCCGGGACTCTGGCTCATCGGGCTTTGTGACTCTATTTTCATCATTGGATCTGCAGATATTTGAGACAACTATATCTGATTAAGGACTAGAGTACTCCAGGATTCCTTGGTTTCACAATACCCTCAAATGGAGACATTTGTCCGAACTTCCGGAGGTGAAGTTGGCTCTGATTCAGGCGTTCTCATTCAGAGACAGTTCAAGAGTGTTCGAATGTCCGGCTGACGGTGGGCGCGCCAGAACTACTCGCGGATTCCATCCGGTTCGATCTTAGCGGCGAGGCCGGCCGCAATTGCAATACGTGTCAAGCCCGCGACGTTGGTGACTCCGAGCTTATGCATCATGTGCTTGCGGTAGGTACGGATGGTACTGATTTGCAGATTAAGCAACGTCGCAATTTCCTTACTGCTTTTGCCGGACGCAATGAGGCGGAGCAATTGCGTTTCACGGGATGTCAGTGCGGCCACCGGAGTGGGTTTGCCCTCTTGCTCGACCGCTTGTCGAACTGCCTCGAATAACCAGTTCGCAACCTGGGAACTGAAATAAGAGTCGCCGCTCGCCACGGTCCGCAATGCTTCCAACAACTCATTCGACGAGGCGCTTTTCAGCACGTAGGCCCGCGCGCCGCATCGCGTGGCGGTCAGCACTGACTCCTTATCGGCGTACATAGAAAGAATCACGACTTTGATTCCCGGGCAGTGACGGACCACTTCAGCGGTGGCTTCAAGCCCATTTATTCCGGGCAAGCTGATATCCATTAAAACCAAATCGGGTTTCAACTTACGACATAGGGACACCGCCTCAGCCCCGGTTCCCGCTTCGGCCAGGATCTCGTATTGAGGTTCGCGAGCGAGAATCGCTCTAATCCCCTCGCGAACAATCTTATGATCATCGACCAGGATGACGCGCAACGGCATCACGTTTTCCAGGAGCTAGATGGCTCCGGCTATGCCTCTCACACTGTGCCGCGCACGCATTTGGACTAATTGTAGCGCTAATCATACGGTAGCGTATGTCATCCATACGTTATCGCTGATCCATTCCTGCCGAGTACCCTTTTGATTTCAGGCACAATCAGATAAAATATATATGGGTCTTGAACTATGATAGACCTGCTTTCGCAGAACGTGATGTTGCGTGCTGCCTTGCGGGCAAAGCGACCTCAACTTCTCGAAAAGCTCCAACACATTACATTTGAACCCGGACAAGAGTTCTGGTCCGGCAACGCCCGAATTCCGTTCGCTCTGTTTCCGCTGCGGGGCGCTGTTTCGCTGCAACTGACCGCTGTTCCGTTAAAACGGGTGGACATCGCCCTGGTAGGCCGCGAAGGCTTTGCAGGGGTACCACTGTTCTTTGGTATGGAACGATCGCCGATGAGGGCCGCGGCAGTCTCACCTGGCGAAGGCGTCACGATGCCGGCAGCGGTCTTCCGGGAATATCTAGCCACTGGCCTGTTCCGGCCTGCGGTGGAGCGTTACATCCATTTCTTCGAGTTGATGTTGGCGGAAATATCGCTGTGCAATCGAGTGCATATCATCGATCAGCTGTTTATAGGTCGGCTGTTACTCATGCAGGATCGAACCGAAACGAACTCTTTCCAGATGACGCAGGATTCTTTCTCGCGCTCGCTCGGCGTCAGGACTGCCAGTATAGGCCGTGCCGCGGCTCAGCTTCAAAAGCTCGGCGCGATTCAATACGATCGGCGGGGCCGGCTCATAATTCGCGACAGAGGTCAGCTGGAGAAGCTTGCCTGTTCTTGTTATCACGTAATCAAGTCAAATTTCGACGAACTTCTCAAAACACAACGCTGAACGGGCTGTTCAGAAGCGAGCTGAGGTAGGCGTCCCGGTGACCAAATGCGGCGCGAACAGCGGAGCGGAATCTGCATAAGTTGCCTCGTTATTCGTTTCGCTAAGTTTCCGCTAGGCGACGGCACTCTCCGGCATGTTGTTCAACTGGCCCGATTCGGGAACAATCACACTGATCGGCTCAGCGATGCCGAACAGGGAAGCAAAGCTCTCCAGCCGCGCAATTGCCGATTCGGAAATCTCCTGCCCTTTGGCCAACAGCAGCAGGCCATTTTTCGAATAGATCGCGCCATTGATGATCATTCGAGGCTTTAACTCACAAAGAGGCAGTAATAGTATTTCGTTGCGCGCCTCCGCGACCTGCAACTCCCGGAGGGCCACGACAAAAGCGGGGTTATATTCGCGGTTCCGGTGCATCTCGGAGATCACCGAGTCGAGCGAATTGCCGCGCATGACCTGCTCGTCGAGATCCATGGCAATCTTCAGCAGGTGGGCGCCAGTCTTCACCGTGTCAGTCGTGGTTTTGTGATCGGTCCAAGCTATGCCCGCATGCTCGATCATCTGCGCGACATTTTCGAGCCGGGGGATTTTAATGAGCAAGTCGTGCGCTACCCGGCTTTGCGAGGAAAGAACCTTCTGCTCTATCGGATCCAGGGGCGCACCAGAGTGCGATTTTTCGAGAATATGGGGCGGAACCGTTACGCATCCGACTTGCGACAGCATGGCCGCCACTTCAAATTGCCAGGGATCCGGCAGTTTCAGCTTTTCCGCCATGTGATGCACATAGCGGCGAATCCTTTGTGCGCGGCTGAAAGCCCCCGGGTTTACCAGGCCCAGCATTTCGCTCATTACGCCGATGGCGCCGCGCAACGTGTTCTCCAGCAATTCACGCTCGGCCGTAATCAGCCTGTGTTGTTCCAGGGCTGATTCCAGAGTGCGGGACAGCATTTCCTGGGGACAAGGCTTAGTCAGGAATTGGAAGATCTTTCCCTCGTTTACCGCGGAAATGGCGGCGCTCAGGTCGGCGTTTCCGGTCAGTATGACGCGCACCGTGTCGGGGGACGTCTGCCGGACCTTGCCCAGAAATTCGATCCCATCCATCACAGGCATGCGCAAGTCGGAGACAACTACGGCGAACGGGCCCTCCGAGGAGATCGCCTGTAATGCGGCCATCGGGCCAAGCGCGGTTTGTAGTTCGTAGTCTTTGTGAAACTGCCGTTCAAAGGCCTGGAGAACCCTGATGTCGTCATCTACGCAGAGAATTCGCTTTACCATACGGGCACCTCCCTCGCACCAAGGGGACTGGAGCACTCCCCTTTCCCTCGTCTCTAATTGTCCGGAGTGCGGACTCACTTTTCAAGAGGTATTCAGAGTTGTTTATCTGCTTATGTGCAGGGGCAGAACGGTGCGAATGGGGACATCGGCGGCCCGTTGCGGGGAATCTTTCCGCTATCGCCGGTTTAACCCGGGCAAAACGCCCGCGCGTATTCGGCTCAGGCTGGATGATGTACCTCGACCGGCTAAAGCGTACCGATTCGCCGCGGGCCGAGCCGTTTCTGGCGCGCGCGCCGATTGGCCGCGTCCGCGGTTTCTTTCCGTCGTTTTGCGCGGCACGTGAGGCAGTACACTTTCCCGCGAAGCTGCGCGGTGGTCTCCACCGCTCCGCCGCAAAGCCAGCACCGCGTCACAAGCACCCGGTGATCCCTCCATGTGCAAATCATGGTTTCCTTCCGCGAGCCACATCATGAACGAACTTGCCGGCACGCGTCAGCACGAGTTGGGGGTCGCTCGGGCGACTGATTGTCAATGCTCCCCTGGGGTCAATAATCCACGTTTCGGCCGGCGCAGACAGGCGGATTTCTGTTCCTTGCAGCGTGAAATGGATCTCTGCATCGTGAGGAATGACGTAATCCCTGTATTCCAGATAACGGCCATCCAGGCTTTTCATGATTTTCAAAACGGACAACCGGTCGCCCGTTTGGTCGATGCGGATGGCCACGGGAATCGCCGTCGAAAGCGCGGGGTTCCGAGCATTCAAGCCCCAGATGCCCGAGATCTCAGATCCGGGGCATAAAGAGTGAAGGGCGAAGAGCAAGATCAGGCTGCCGGCCCACATAAAGGCTCGATTCATCCGAATTGTCGCATTTAGGATAATAAGAGTCAATACTACAAAAGACTGAGTGAACGCGCTTATTTCGATTCGTTGAATCAGAACCAAAAAGAGCTGGAAATGCAAAAATCCCGTATCGAATCAGTGAATTCCGATCGCGGCGATATGGATATTCGCGATTTCGCGCCGATAGACAGGTATGGCCTGGCAGGCAAGCCTCAATCGATCACGCTCTTTTTGCGGAACCAGTCGAGCAGCAGGTCGCGCAACAGGGCGCCGTCCCCGGGAAAATCGAGGCCTGTGGTCTGGAGCTGTTCCTCGGCGCTTTGATTGGCTGCTGTGAAATCGGTCACGGCGAGGGTGTATTCGCGGTCGGGATCCACTTTGCGGCCGCTCACCACTACGGCCGGGAGTGCCCGGCCCTTGAATTTGCCGAACACCACGCGGTTGTCGAACGGCATGATGTTCCAAATATTGCGAACCAGCAATTGCCCTTTGGGCACGATGTCGCGGACGCCACCGATATTAATGAAGGCGAAATCCGCGCCGGTCTCCTCGCGCATGGCTTGTTCGATCAGGCGTTTGACTTCGGGCTTGTCCAATTTCCGCTTGGATGTGGCCAGGGGCTGATCGACGCGCTTGGTAACTTCGTCCTCCCAGCGTTTCACCACGGCGGCGACGTCGGGGGCAGGTTGGATGCGGCGTCCATCGACCGGAATGCGTTTCCACGACCAGCTCACCGGCGCCTTCTTTTCGGTGTCGACCTTAAGCTCGAGCCGGCCTAGTTCCTCGCCGTAACCCTTGACACGCACCAGAATGCGGCCGCCCCGGACTGTCTCGTGTTCCAATCCGGAATGGAGGTGGCCGGTCACCAAAACGGGAATCCCGGCCGCGAGACTCAGGAACTGGTTCTCTTCCGAGCCGTTGATGTGACCGAGCAAAACAATGAGGTCGGCTTGATCACGCACCTCGGCCGCATACTTCCGCGCAGCCTCAATTACGGGCGCCGCATACCACTCTCCCATGAGCTTCGGTGTGCTGAGCGTTCGCAGTTCTTCCGTCATGGCGCCAATTACGGCGACGCGAAGCCCATTGACAGGCAAAATGACATACGGTTTGGGTGTAAAGATCTGTCCTTGGGCTCCGATGATATTGGCGCTGACAATCGGGTATTTTGCGGTCTGAATGAATTGGCGCGTTTGAATCCAGCCGTAATCGAAATCGTGATTGCCGACGGTGGCGGCATCGAAGCCAAATAGATTGGCGATATCGAAGACGGGCTGTCCGTGAAAGATGGTCGAGACGGGAGAGCCCTGCGCCAAGTCGCCGGCGTTCAGGAGAATGCAATCGGAGCAATGTTCGCGCTCGTGGCGGATGACAGCGGCCAGAGCGGCGAATCCGCCGCGGCCATTTTCCAGGGGAGTGAGCCGCGCATGCAAATCATTGGTGTGGAGAATGGTCAGCGAACGGATCTCCGCGCCGAGATGCGCGGCGACCAGGATTCCCAAGGCCAGCCGGCGTCCTGTCCGCATCCACATAAGCCTCGATTGTAACGTGACGCACGGCGGAGGGCGGTGCGATGATGGTGGGTTCAGATGACACCGGATAAACAAGGGTGGCTGGCGGCGGCCCGCTCCGCCATGGAAATCGAATCCGCTGCGCTCGCCCAGGCGGCCTGCCGGCTGGATGGCGCGCTAATCCGCGCGGTGGATTTGATTCTCGCGCATCCGGGCAAAGTGGTGATTACCGGCATCGGGAAATCGGGGCACGTCGCGCGCAAGATAGTGGCGACGCTGTGCAGCACCGGCACGGCCTCGGTTTTCCTGCATCCGGCCGAAGCGGTGCATGGGGACCTGGGAATCTACACGCCGGGGGATCCCACGGTGATGATTTCCAGAGACGGGAGCTCAGCGGAATTGCTGGCGCTGGTACCGCTGCTGCGGGAGTTTCGTTCGCCGCTGATTGGAATTCTCGGGAAGCTGACGTCGCCACTGGCCTCCGAACTGGACGTGCTGCTCGACGCGTCGGTCGCACGGGAAGCGGACCCGCACAACCTGGCCCCGACCGCGAGCGTCGCCACGGCCATGGCGGTCGGCGACGCCCTGGCGATTGCGTTAATGCGCGCGCGCAATTTCACGCCGGAAGAGTTCGGCCGCTTTCATCCGGGAGGGCAGATCGGGCGGAATCTGCGTCTGAGGGTGGGCGAAGCGATGCATGGCCTGAGCGAGACCGCCGTGGTCGGCGCCGCAGCCTCGCTGAAGGAGGTGATTATCGCCATGACCGAACGTCCCTGGGGCGCGGCATCGGTGGTTTCCCCCGCCGGTTTACTGGAAGGCCTGATCACGGATGGCGATTTGCGGAGGGCGTTGACGACTTACGAGGACATTCGCGGGTTGAGCGCCGCCAGTGTCATGACCCGATCTCCGATCTCCATCGGACCTGAAGCCATGCTGGCCGAAGCGCTCGAGAAGATGGAGCACCGCAGTTCGCAGATCTCGGTGCTCCCGGTGGTGGATGATTCCGGCCGCGCGCTGGGTCTGCTGCGGCTGCACGACATTTATCTCGGAGCGCGCTAAGGCTACTGCGGAGCGCCGCCGCGATTGCGGCGCATGCCCATCCCGCGGGTCCGCTCGGTCACTTTGAAATCGACCGGAACAACGAAGAGCGTCGAAGGCGGTTCGGCGCGGCTGAGATTATTGAGCTGATAGACGCTCTCGCCGGATCGAGGGTCGCTGCGCTTCCAGAGCACAGTCACCTGCAGGTCGGGCGAATACCAGGTCTCCGACACAATCTGAATCGGCTGCGCATTTCCGATCTGGCCGGCCGGAATGGTCACGGTGGTTCGAGTGCCATCGGCAGGCACCCCGGCGACCAACTGGCGGCCCAAGGATTCGGTCTTCCTGTTGGACGCGTCCACGGGCTGTCGCGGCGGCCGATTTGGCCCTGGTGTTCCGGGCGGCGGCCCCGGCAAATTCATTTTGATCGCGGTGTGATTCGTCAGGTCGAGGGAATAACTCACACCGGCGACGGGATCATCGATGAATGCGAGCGATGGCAAAGTGCTTCCGGGCGCTGCAGAACTGAGGGCGTTGAGACCGGGTTCCCGACGTGTCCGGCCCTGGCTGTCGCGGTAGATCCGGGCCATATTCGTCTGGTGGATCTTATTTCCGTCGGCGAGCGACCGATTGACGTCGGTAACTGCTTCGGCCGAGTAGGGCGCACCGGTAACCAGCGGACCAGGCCGGCCGGGTTCGGCTCCCAGGAAGCGGAGGAACGCGTTTGGGCCCGGATCGGAGCCCATACCGCGGGCGCCGCGAGGGCCGGGGCCTTGCGCGAACCCGGCCGCGGCACATATCGAAAGCAGTAAAACGCTTTTTATCAGCATATTGAAGCTCCAAACTGAAAGTTTCTATTGCACAATCCGGATTCCCTCAAGCAGGCCGTCGGATCCCAGCGCGACCACCGCCTCTACTCGTCCGGAACCGTTCTCGTCCACCGGAAGCCCTAAAGCCACCAAAGCAGAACGCGGTACCTCAACCCGCACCAGGTCGGGATCGTCCGTCCCTGTGGAGTCGGCCAGATCGGCGGTGCCATACGGCAAAGGAATGAAATCAGGGTCAAGTTGTCCTAACTGTGCCAAGGCTGGCGCGGACAACGCCGGCCCGGACGGTTGCCCGTGGCGCCCGAGGGTCAAAGAGATCGATAGAACAATCACAGCGGCAGCCGCAACCCAAGCCGGCCAGTAGCGGCGTGCCGTTCGGGGCGGCAGACCAGTCTGCGCGCGGAAAGCTCCGAGAAGGCGTTCTTCCACGGCTTGCGGCGCCTCCCGGGATTTCAGATCTTTTGCCATACGGCTCAATCCAGCAGCGAGAGAGCGTTGCCGTTCCAGCAAGGCCGCGCAGGAGGGGCACTCCCGCGCATGATCCGGAACTTCCTGTTCGCCGGCCAGTTCGGGCATCTCGTTCCAAAACTCGTGACAAGTCATATCAGACTCCTCGCCGGCTTCAGGGCGCGAACGGGCGACGCATCGCGCTTCTGAGTAAGCTTTTCCAACAATAAGGCACGGGCGCGGTGCAGCCGGGAGCGCACGGTCCCGACCGGGCAATCGAGCGCTGCCGCGGCGGCGACATAATCCATCTCCTCCAAGTCGCAGAGCGCCACCACTTCGCGATAGCGTTTGGGTAGCGCCACGACGGCTGCCCGCAGTTGCTCGATTCCTTCCCGGTGCATCAGGTCAACCATAGGGTTTCCCGCGGCTGATAAGTCCAGTACCGCTATATCCGGGCGGTTATTGTCCAGTTCAACGACGGTCCGGCTGCGTTCCAAGTGCCGAAGAACCAATTTCCGGGCAATGCCGAAAAGATATGCGGAGAGTGTGCCCCGGGTGGCGTCGAAGCCACAGTCAGCCCGAATCAAAGCCAGGAAGACCTCCTGAGTGATGTCTTCCGCACTACCCGAAGAGGCGGTCATGTGATAGGCAAAGCGATAAATAGCGCCCTGGCGGCGGCGGTAAAGGGTAACAAACGCCGCTTCCTCGCCAGCCCGCATCTGGAGCAACAGTTCTTCGTCGGTTGGAGAGGCCGCGTGCACAACTTTAGCTTCTATTGTTAGATTTCACTATTAACCAAAATAGTTCCAATAGCTATCGGTATATCAGGCATTTACCCGTATAGCTATATTCAGCAGTAGTGCTAATTTAGTACTTTACCATTAGTACTATTTGGCCTATAGTCGAGTCTGATGCTTGGAGCTGAGATGGCACCGGACAACACCGGGGATGAGGTGAAGGCCTTACGCGAACGAGTCGCTCAACTCGAGAACGAACTCGTCTTGCAAAAGATAGAAAGCCGACGGAGCGGCGAAGATCGTTTTAAGTTCCTGGTAGATACCGCACCAGTAATGGTTCGGGTTTCCGGGTCGGACGCGCTCTGCAACTACTTTAACAGGACCTGGCTCGAATTCCGGGGCCGTACCCTGGAGCAGGAACTAGGGAACGGATGGGCGGAGGGTCTGCATCCGGATGACCGCGACCTGTGTATCGAAACTTACCTAAAGTCGTTCAGCGCGCGGCAGCCGTTCCGCATGGAATACCGGCTCATGCGGCATGACGGTGAGTACCGTTGGGTGGAAGACACGGGAGTGCCGCGATACGAAGAAGACGGAAACTTCGCGGGGTTCATGGGTTCGGCAATCGACGTTTCGGCTCGCAAGCGCAACATTTTTACGCCGGACGACGAAGCGGTACGGATGGTTTTCGCGCTGACCGAGCGGGAGCGGCAAGTGCTGGTATTGATCGCGGAAGGCAAATCCACTAAGGAAGCCGCCGCGCAACTGGGGATCAGCTACAAAACTGCGGATTCTCATCGCAGCCGGATTCTCGAGAAACTGGGCGTACACGAGACCGCCAGCATGGTTCGTTACGCAATCCGCTCCGGCCTCATCGCGCCCTGATCCCGTGGTGGGGCCGCGTGACGGCGCCACGGTCGTAATCCTTTCACAGCTCTGGCGATTCAGGGGACTTCGATTGCTAGAATTGAGGTTCCCCGTATGCGTTCGCGTACCGCCATCCGACCCGCGCCGCCCCCAGCCAAGACGCCCCGGACTGCTCCCTCGTGGTTTCGTCCGCTGATCCTGGTTTTGACGGGAATCCTGCTGCTTTGCGCGTTTTCGCGCGAATCCGGGGATTCCGACACCTGGTGGCATCTGGCGACCGGCAAATATATCTGGCAGAACCACCGGCTTCCGGTGCCGGATCCGTTTTCCTTCACCACCGACACGGGAACTCCAGTGTATGGAGGCGAACTGACCACGCGGCATTTCAACCTCACGCATGAGTGGGGGATGGAATTGATCTACTACCTGGTGCAGGCGTCAACCGGTTTCGCCGGACTGGTATTGTTCCGGACGTTGTTATTGACGTTCTTCTGCGGGATGACGGGATGGCTGGCGGCCCGGCGTTCGGGGAGCTTCTAT
>CAZKQQ010000049.1:0-15429 GCA_964554945.1 uncultured Solibacteraceae bacterium
TGAACATCGTGACCAAGTCCGGCGCCAATGAGGCGCATGGTGACCTGTTCGAGTTAAACCGCAACGCCGTCTTTAATGCCCGCAACTTTTTCGCGCCGCAGCGCGATCAGTTGAAACGCAACCAATTCGGCGGAACCGTCGGGGGGCCTGTGAGCTTGCCGCATCTTTATAAGGGAAAGAACAAAACTTTCTTCTTTGCCGGTTACCAGGGCTCGCGCATCCGCAACACCGGCCAGGGAAATGCTGCAACCGTGCCGACGCCTGACGTCCTGAACAACGGAGACTTTTCGCTCGTGAGCCCGGGCAAGACTCTGATCGATCCCACGAACGGACAGCCGTTCGCCAACAACCGGATTCCCATAACCCGTTTCGATCCGGCTTCGGTGGCGCTCACCAAATACCTGCCGTCCGCCGTGGGAACCGGTCAGATCTTCTACGCCTCGCCCATCTCTCAGAGCTTCGATGAAATTGTTTCCCGGGTCGATCACACCATCTCCGATCACGACCGTCTGTCCTTTCGATACTTCTTCGACCGCTTCAATAACGCGCCATATCTCGATCTTAAGGATTATCTCAGCGCCCAGAATTTCACCACAATCAAGGTGCATAACGGGATGGTGAACCAGACTCACACGTTCAGCGCGAATTTCTTTAACGATTTCCGTTTCAGTGTGGCGCAGGAGGTTTCCGACCGCGGACCTGCGGATGGCAGCATCAACGTGAAGGACTTGGGCTCCAACATCTATCAGCCCCCGGGGTTCAAGACCATCCAGAGCATCTCGGTGAGCGGCGGCGCGGCCGGTTTCTCCATCGCTCAACAGAACCCCGCCACCTTCACCCGCGACCAGTACACCCTCAACGATTCCATCTATCTGGTCAAGGGTTCGCACTCGCTTGTGTTTGGCGTGGATGCGAACCGCGCCTGGATCGTGATTCGTAACCAGTTCAACGGTCCTGGCACTTTCAGTTTTGATCCCACCGTCACCAATTCTTCGATGGCGAGCTTTATGCTCGGCTACATGCACGCGTTCGTGCAGGGTAATGGCGAGTATAAAGACAACCGGGTAAACAATTTTGGAATGTTCGTCCAGGATGACTGGCACGTGGCCCGTAAGCTCACTCTGAACCTCGGCTTGCGTTACGATCCGTTTTTCCCGTGGAAGGAAACCAAGGACCGCTTTGAGATTTTCAAGCCCGACGCTTACGCGCGGGGTATACGTTCTCAAGTGTTCGTCAATGCGCCTCCCGGTCTCCTGTTCGCCGGCGATACCGGCATTCCCCAATACGGCCTAAAGAGCAACTGGAAGAATTGGGGCCCGCGTGTCGGGTTCGCTTACGACGTAACCGGCGACGGCCGGACCAGCATCCGCGGCGGGGCGGGCGTATTCTTCGACGCGCAGCAAAACGGCATTTACAACAACCGTTTCGTCGACCTCGCCCCGTTCAGCTTCCAGGTCAACCAGACCGGCACCGCTTCTTCGCCGCTGCTGGGGTCGTTCAGCAATCCCTACGCCGGGCAGGTGAGCCCCTTCCCGTCGCCCTATCCTCCGCCCCACGATTTTGTGTTTCTCCGCGCGCCGACTTTCCAGTCGACCAGCACTTCCTATGACCCAGCCAACGGCTTGGAATATCAGACCCCGGTATCTTACGCCTGGAATCTCACGGTCGAGCGCCAATTCGCCGCTGACTGGTTAGTGCGCGTGGCATACGTCGGGTCGCACGCCAGCCACTTGCTCGAGACTCTGCAGCTCTCTCCCAAAGTGTTCGGCAGTTCCAAGAACTTCTACCCCGAATACAGCGACCTCCAGGCGGCCGCGCAGGATATCAATTCGAGCTATAACTCACTGCAGGTAACTCTTCAGAAGAGGTTGTCGCGCGGCTTTACCGTGCTGGCCAACTACACATGGTCGAAGTCGATTGACGATCTGCCGTTCGGCCAAAGCATCACCACCGTGGGCACAGGCAGCATCTCGCCGATCCCGTGGTATCTCGCGGGACGTCATCAGTTCGACCGGGGCCCCTCGGAATTTGATCGCCAGCACCGGTTAGTCGGCACGTTTGTCTGGGATTTGCCCAAATTAACCGCCAGCGCGCCGGCCTTGCGGCACGTTGTCGGCGGTTGGCAATTGACGGGCCTGTTTTCGGCCCAATCCGGCCCTCCATTTACCGTGAATGCCGGCAAAGATATATCCGGGACCGCCACGGGCCAGGATCGCGGTGTCTACGTGAGCGGCCAGAACCCCTACGGTCCGGGTGCTTGCGCCGGTACTACCGCAATTTGCGTCGACTACCTCAATCCCGCCGCGTTCGCGTTGCCCGCCGCTGGCACCTACGGCAACGTCGGCAAAGGGGCGCTCCGCGGTCCCAATCAAATCACGATGGATGCCGGATTGTTCAAGGAAACTTCCTTGCGCGAGCGTTTGAAGTTCCAGTTCCGTGCGGAATTCTTCAACCTGTTCAACCGCGTCAATTTCTATCCCCCCGGAGCGGCTCTGGATGCCTCGAGAAACAACGAGGGCATTCCCAATAACCAGGCGGCGCTCGTTTCCGCCGCGAATTTCGGAAGCATGAAAGCCGCCTTCGACCCCCGAATCGGGCAGCTTGCGCTGAAACTGGTGTTCTAAATGGTTCGGCTGCTCTCGGGTTCCTGCTCGTGCTTCCCATGCACGCGCGGGATACTTGGAGAGTCACCGAGCCAGTGTTCCGCCCAACCTGCGCCGTCTTGCAAGTGCGGGCGATCTTGTCGCCGGTATTCATCTTCGCCCCAGCGTTACAATGTCACTACATGACCCCGCATCGACACGACCACGATCACGGTCAGGACCCCCCTTCGGATCTTGCCTTACGCGTCAAGGCCCTGGAGTCTTTGCTCGTTGAAAAAGGTTTGGTCGATCCGGCCGCGCTCGATGCCCTCATCGACACCTATGAACACAAAGTTGGTCCCCGCAACGGCGCCCGCGTAGTAGCGAAAGCCTGGGTTGATCCTGCCTACAAGCAGCGCCTCCTCGCCGATGCCACCGCCGCCATCGCCGAACTCGGCTATGCCGGCCGTCAGGGCGAGCACATGGTTGTCGTCGAGAACACGCCGAAAGTGCACAACATGGTCGTCTGCACGCTCTGTTCGTGCTACCCCTGGACTGTTCTTGGTCTGCCGCCGGTCTGGTACAAATCCGCGCCTTATCGCTCTCGCGCCGTAATCGATCCCCGCGGCGTGCTGCGCGAATTCGGCCTCAACCTCCTCGATGGCGTCGAAGTCCGTGTCTGGGACAGCACTGCCGAACTCCGTTACCTGGTGTTGCCGGAGCGCCCGGCAGGCACTGACACCCTGACAGAAGATCAACTCGCGGCGCTCGTCACACGCGATGCCATGGTCGGCGTCAGGATAGTCGGAGGCCCGCTGTGAACGGCGTCCATGATATGGGTGGCATGCATGGCATGGGTCCTATCGAATATGAGAAGAACGAGCCCGTCTTCCACGCTCCCTGGGAAGGTCGTGTCTTCGCCCTCAATGTTGCGATGGGCTTCTGGCGCAAATGGAACATCGACGCGTCCCGCCACGGTATCGAGCAGATTTCCCCCGCCGAGTACCTGCGGATGAGCTACTACGAGAAGTGGTTCACTCGCCTCCTGGCGCTTATGACAAGAAGCGGGCTGATCACGCGAGAGGAACTCGAGAGCGGCTGCCCCGATGGCCCGAGGATGACGCCACCTTTCACCGCTGCCAAAGTCGCAGAGACCCTTGGAAAAGGTGGTCCCTACAACCGCGCCGCCTCTGGGCCTCCGCTCTTCCAGGCCGGACAGCGCGTTCGCGCCCGCAACCTTCATCCGACCGGCCACACGCGCCTACCGCGCTACGTGCGCGGACGGCTCGGCACCGTCGATCGCGATCACGGCGTTTTCGTTTTCCCCGATACCAACGCGAGGTTTGTCGGAGAGAAGCCGCAGCACGTCTACTCCGTCCGTTTCGCCGCGCGCGAGTTATGGGGCGATCAGGCCTCTCCGCGCGATTCCGTTTATGTAGACTTATGGGACGACTATCTTGAGCCAGCCTGATCTCACCGCCCTTCCCGCTCTCCCGCGCGACACCGGTGGTCCGGTCTTTGCCGAGCCCTGGCAGGCTCAGGCGTTCGCGATGGCCGTTCGTCTCTCCGAGCAAGGCTATTTCACCTGGAAGGAATGGGCCACTGCCCTGGCCGAAGAACTGAAAGCCGCCGAGCCCGACGACGGTTCTCACTACTACGAGCATTGGTTGAAAGCCCTGGAGCGCCTGGTTGCCGCCAAAGGACTGGCTAACCCGGCGGCGCTAGCTCAGCGCAAGCAAGCTTGGGCCGAAGCCTACCGTCGGACTCCGCACGGCAGGCCTGTTGAACTCTAGGAGCTTGTTGAAAACTTGGAGGATCACTTGCTGACGCGCGCCACTCCGTATTGGACACAGAGCCGCGACCGTGAGGGAGCGATGCCAAATCGACTCTTTCAACAAGCTCCCATGCCCCGATGTACGGGCGCTACAATCTGACTTGCCGATTGCCCGATCCATTGCTGCTCAACTCGAAAACGCGTCCTGGATCCGCCGCATGTTCGAAATCGGTATCCAGCTACGCAAGCAGCGCGGCCCCGAAAACGTTTTCGATTTCTCAATCGGTAATCCCGACGTAGAGCCTCCTGACGCCGTCATCACCGCGCTACGCCGCGTGGTCGTCGAAAACCGTCCCCGCAGCCACGGCTACATGCCAAATGCCGGCTTTCCCCAAGTGCGGGACGCTATCGCGAAGCGATTGGCGGCACGTACCCGCATCCCCTTCACAGCCGACGACATTCTCATGACCACCGGGGCCGCGGGAGCCATCAACATCGTCTTGAAGTCAATCCTCGATCCCGGCGATGAGGTCATCCTCCTCAATCCCTATTTCCCCGAGTACCGCTTCTATATCGAAAACCACGGCGGCCGTGTTGTCCCAGTCGACACCGATGCCAACTTCGAGCCCAATATTCCCCGCATCGCCGCCGCCCTGACTCCCCGTACCAAGGCGCTCATTCTCAACTCTCCGAACAATCCGACTGGAGCTGTCTACAGCGACGCGGTCCTGCGCGAGTTGAACTCATTGATTCGCGATCCTCTGCTCGTAATTAGCGACGAGCCCTATCGCCCGCTGGTCTATGATGGCTTGACTCCGCCCGAGACTCTCACTCTCATCCCAAGATCGGTCCTTGCATGGTCGTACTCGAAGGCAATGGCCATTGCCGGTGAGCGCATCGGCTTTCTCGCTATACCGCCAAACCTGGCCGAAGCCGCCGCGCTACGCAACGCCTGCACGTTCGCCAACCGCATCCTCGGCTACATCAACGCAACCGCGCTCTGGCAACTCGTGGTCGCGCAAGTCCCCGATGCGACCATTGACGTCGCTCAGTATCAAACGAAGCGCGACCTGCTTTGCGACGCCCTCAACGCCATGGGCTATGAAGCTCCACGCCCGCAGGGCTCGTTCTATGTCTTTCCCAAAACTCCGATCCCCGATGACCTGGCCTTCATCCGTCTCCTCCAGGAAGAAGGCATTCTCGCCGTCCCGGGCGCCGGCTTCGGTCGCGGCGGCTACATGCGGCTTTCCCTCACCATCCCGCAACCCGATATTCATCGCGCGATACCTGGTTTCGAACGAGCCTTGCACAAAGTGCGATAAGCTGAGCCCAATGGCAGCCCACGCCTTTACGGCCGCGGAGCGCGCTGTCTTTCGGCGCCTCCGTACGCCGGAGAAGATCCAATATTTTCTCGATCACGACATCGGCTACAACAAGGAGCCGCATGGCGTAACGTGTTATTCCCCACGCCGCGTACTCCGCGACCGCGTGGCTCACTGCATGGAAGGCGCTCTCTTCGGCGCTGCCGCCCTGCGAATGATTGGCTTCCCTCCATTGCTCCTCGATTTTGAGGCCGTTCGCGACGACGATCACGTCCTCGCCATCTTCCGCGTTCATGGCCACTGGGGCGCCATTGCCAAATCCAACTATTCCGGCCTTCGCTATCGGGAGCCCGTTTATCGCACCTTGCGCGAGCTTGCCATGTCGTATTTCGAGCACTATTTCAACCTCGGCCGCGAAAAAACTCTGCGTAACTATTCGCGCCCGGTAAACCTCGAGCGCTTCGATTCCATGCACTGGATGACCTCCGAAGAGGACGTCTGGGCAATACCCGAGTATCTCTGCACCATCGCCCACACGCCGCTGCTTAAGCCGCGTTTGGTTTCGCGTCTCGGCCGCGTCGACCAGCGCCTGTTCCAGGCAGGCAAGCATGGACGAGTAGAGTAGATAGAGATATGACCCGATTTTCAATCCTGTTCTGCCTTGCCGGCCTAGCCGCCGCGCAGGCGACCAATCGCTGCCCCTCTACCTCACGGCCGATCGATTTCGCGGCTCCCGCCTGGAACGGTTGGGGTCCCGACGGCTCCAATGCACGCTTCCAGCCCGAAAAAGCCGCCCAACTTCCCGTCGCCCGAGTGCCGCGGCTGAAGCTGAAGTGGGCGTTTGGTTTTGCGGACGTCAAATCGGTCATGGGTGCCCCCGTCGTGGTCGGCGGCCGTGTTTTCCTCGGCGTGGATAACGGCTCCGTCTATTCATTGGACGCGGCGACGGGCTGCGAACACTGGGTCTTCCGCGCCGATGCCGGTGTGCGCAGTGCAGTGACCGTCGAACGCGTGGGTACTCGCTCTGCCGCCTTCTTTGGTGACCTAAAAGCCAATGCATACGCCGTCGATGCTGCAACCGGAGAACTGCTGTGGAAGGTTCACGTCGATGATCATCCGAGTGCCCGCGTGACCGCCGCCCCCAAAGTCTTTGAAGGCCGCGTCTATATTGGTGTTGCCTCTGGTGAGGAAGGCGCTGGCGTAAATCCGAAATACGCCTGCTGCACCTTCCGGGGCAGCGTCGTCGTCCTGGAGTCCGCGACCGGCCGCCAGCTCTGGAAAACATACATCATTGCCGGAGAGCCCAAACCGGCCGGGAAAAACTCGGATGGTGTCCCACGCTACGCGCCTGCCGGCGGTGGCGTCTGGAATTCTCCCACCATCGACCCCAAGCGCCGCGCTCTCTACATCGGCACGGGCGACGCCTACACCGAGCCCGCTCCCAAAACCACCGACGCCCTCATGGCCCTCAATCTCGATTCCGGCAAGATCCTTTGGGTCGCTCAGGATACAGAGAATGACGCCTGGCTGGTGGGCTGCAACGGGCCGAATCATCCGGAGAATTGTCCCAAGGCCCTCGGCCCCGATCACGATTTCGGGGCCTCCCCTATCCTGAAGACCCTTCCCAACGGCCGCACGCTCCTAATCGCCGGCCAAAAGAGCGGAAACGTCTGGGCGCACGATCCCGATCAAAAAGGCGCGGTCGTGTGGCGCACCGCTCTGGTTAATAACACTACTGAGTTTGGAGGCAAGATCGTCTGGGGCGGAGCCGCTGATGAGGAGGCCGCCTATTTCGGCTTAGGCCCCGGCGGCATCGCCGCTGTCCAACTCCGCGATGGAGAGCGCAGGTGGTTCGCGTCCCTCGAACCCGCGGCCCCAGTCGCCCAGCACCCCGGCCACGAAGGCGCGCTCACTGCCATCCCCGGCATAGTGTTCTCAGGAGCATGGGACGGCGTCCTGCGCGCCCTCTCAACCAGTGATGGAAAGGTCATCTGGGAGTACAACACGGTACAGGATTTCAAAACGGTTAATGGGATTGCCGCCAAAGGTGGCTCGCTCAGCGTCTCCGGTCCCACTGTCGCCGGAGGCATGCTGTTCGCCGGATCAGGCTACGTCGGCGTGCGAAACGGCATGCCCGGCAATGTCCTCCTGGCCTTTTCCGCCGATCAGTAGGGCGGACGCCCTCGTCCGCGGGCGACCCCTGGTCCCCAGCGCTACCATAAACAAGTGAAACCCCCAGCCCACGCTTGGTTTCGCTTTATGCCGAGCTGAACGATCACCTCCCTCCCGAGCGCCAGTAGCAGAACCTCGAGAAATGTTTCTTCGCCCCCGCCTCCGTGAAAGACATGATCGAAAGCTTCGGCGTTCCGCACACCGAAGTCGAGCTGATCTTGGTGAACGGCGAGTCCACTGATTTCTCCCGCCTCATCCGCGCTGGCGACCGCGTCGCTGTCTATCCCGTATTCGAATCCATCGATGTGCAGCCCGAACTCCGCGTCCGCTCCGAACCCCTCCGCGAGTTGAAGTTCGTCCTCGACGTCCACCTCGGACGACTGACTGCCTACCTGCGCATGCTCGGCTTCGATGTCGTTTACCGCAACTGCGCCGCCGATCCCGATTTGGTCCGCATCTCCGCCGAACAGCAGCGCATCCTCCTCACGCGCGACCGCGGTCTCCTCATGCACGCCGCTGTCACACGCGGCTATTGGCTCCGGGAAACCGATAGCCGGCGGCAGGTTGACGAGATCATCCGCCGCTTCGATCTGGCAAGTGCCATCCGTCCTTTTACGCGCTGCATGGCCTGCAATTCCACGCTCCACCCTGCGGAACGGTCCGAAGTGCTCCAACGCACCCCTCCCCGTACCGCCGAACTCTACGATCAATTTCTCCAGTGTGCCTCCTGCCATCGCGTGTATTGGCGCGGCTCGCATTTTCGACGCATGCAGCAGTGGATCGAACAATTGCTACAATTCGACCATGAAGGGCAACCCGAAAGTGATCGCCGCCTTGAATGAAGCGCTCAAGGAAGAGTTATCGGCCATTAACCAGTACTTTATCCATGCTGAAATGTGCGAGAACTGGCATTACGGCAAGCTAGGCGATTACATTCGCAAGCAGTCCATTGATGAGATGAAGCACGCTGAATCCCTGATCGAGCGCATTCTGTTTCTGGATGGCGTTCCCAAAATGAATGAGCTGATGCAGCTGAACATCGGTCAGACCGTCAAGGAACAGCTCGAGGCCGACCTTAACCTCGAGATCAATGCGGTCGCTATGTACAACCGGTTTGTGGCCACCTCCCGCGACGAAGGGGACAACGCCTCACGTGAGTTGTTTGAACGTTTGCTAAAGGACGAAGAAGCGCACGTCGATTGGCTGGAAGCGCAGATCCATCAGATCAACGAAATCGGCTATGAGCGCTACCTCAGCCAGCAGATCAGCGAGGAAGAGGAGTAAGCTGGGTCTTGCCGTCGCGAGGCTGGCCGCGGTCCCCGGCGTTGCTCTGCTGCGTTTCCACGTGGACAGGTGATACAGAACCGCGATCGTTAGGGTGCGGCTTTATAGCGAGCGGCAAGGAGGTGACTCATGGCCACGACTGCTCCGCAACCGAATTTCGCAGTCGCTCCCGGCTCTCCCCATCCTCTGGGTGCCACCCCCAGCGCAGCGGGAGTCAATTTTTCGCTCTTCTCGGGCCACGCCACCGGCGTGGAACTTCTGTTGTTTGCAGCGCATGACGCGCTCCAGCCGTTTCAATCCATCCGTCTGGATCCCTTCGTCAATAAGACCTTCCATTTTTGGCACGTCCTAGTGCGCGGTTTGCCGGCTGGAACGCACTATGCTTATCGCGTCGACGGGCCGTCCGATCCGGCCGCAGGTCACCGCTTCGACTCCCACAAGGTCCTCATCGATCCCTACGCGCGCGGCAATACCAACGAGCTCTGGGATCGCGCCGCCGCATGCGTTCCTGGCGACAATGTCGCCACCTCCATGCGCTCCGTCGTAATCGACACGTCCGGATACGACTGGGAAGGCGATCAACCTCTCCATCGCCCGATGCAGGACACTATTATTTATGAAATGCACGTCCGGGGCTTCACGCAATCGCCTGGCTCCAAAGTAGCGAACCCCGGCACTTTCGCCGGCATCATTCAGAAGATTCCCTATCTTCGGGATCTTGGTGTGACCGCCATCGAGCTCCTGCCGATCTTCGATTTTGACGAAACCGGCGTTCTGCGCGTGGAAAACGGCCGCCAGCTGACCAATTTTTGGGGCTACAGCACGATGGGATTCTTTGCTCCGCAGTCCCATTATTGTGTTAGTCCCGAACACGGTAGTCACCTCCGCGAGTTTCGCGATATGGTCAAGGCGCTGCACCGCGCTGGTATCGAGGTCATCCTCGATGTCGTTTTTAATCACACCGACGAAGGCAATCATCTCGGCCCCTGCTTTTCCTTCAAAGGCATCGACAACCGCACTTATTACTTCCTCGTCCCGTGGGATCTGCAGTATTACATGGATTTCACCGGTTGCGGCAATACCTTGAACTGCAACCACCCCATCGCTCAAAAACTGATCGTCGAATGCCTGCGCTATTGGGTGCGTGAGGCCCACGTCGATGGCTTCCGCTTCGATGAAGGCTCAATTCTCACCCGCGGCGAGGACGGCATGCCGCTCGCGCATCCGCCTGTAGTCTGGCAGATCGAGCTCGACGACGACCTCGCGGATACAAAAGTTATCGCCGAAGCGTGGGATGCCGCCGGCCTTTACCAGATTGGCCACTTCCCTGGCGATCGCTGGGCCGAGTGGAACGGCCGTTTCCGCGACGACATTCGCCGCTTCGTCAAAGGGGACCCCGGCGTCATCGGCGCCCTTGCCTCGCGTATGACGGGCAGTTCCGATCTCTACCAGGCGAATGGTGAATCGCCCATGAACAGCATCAACTTCGTCACCTGCCACGATGGCTTCACCCTCAATGATCTGGTTTCGTACAACTCGAAACACAACGAAGCGAATGGGGAAGGGAATCGCGATGGCATCAACGATAACCTGAGCTGGAATTGCGGCTTCGAAGGCGAAACCGGCGACCCGGCAGTGGAGGCCCTCCGCTGCCGTCAGTTGCGCAACTTTGCGGTGCTGCTCCTGCTCTCGCGTGGCGTCCCCATGTTTGTCGCTGGTGACGAAGTCCGCCGCACGCAGCGCGGCAACAACAACGCCTACTGCCAGGATAATGAGGTCAGCTGGTTCGACTGGCAATTGGTCGACAAGAATCGCGATTTGCTCCGCTTTTGGAAGTTGATGGTTGCGTTCCGCAAACGCTTCGCCGCTCTGCGCCAGAGCCAGTTCTTCGACGGCACAGTGAACAGTCGCGGCCTTGCCGACGTAACTTGGCATGGCACCAAACTCAACCAGCCCGGGTGGGACGATCCCAACGCCAGAACCCTGGCCTTCACTCTCGGGGGATTCAATGCAGATCCGGATCTCCACGTCATGATGAATATGTACTGGGAACGCCTCGATTTCGATCTGCCTGCAGTGGCGGACCGTCAGTGGTTGAAGGCAATTGACACCAATCAGCCATCCCCGCGCGATATCGCTGACTCGGGCTCGGAGTTGCCAGTCACGGGCTTGACCTGCCCGGTTGAACCCCGAAGCATCGTTGTGCTCGTCAACGGGCCGTCAGAATAGCCGCCGTCGCCATGCTGCGATGCCGTAAACCGCGATGCCCACGGCCATTATGGTGCCGCCGACTGCCAGGGCGCTGACTCCCGCCATCTTTTCGTCATGGCTCCGGATGACTGCCAAGATTAGCAGCGCAATCGGACCCGCGCCCAGCAGCATCGCAACCGTCCACCCCCCGGGCACCTCAAAAGGCCGGTGCAGTGTGGGCTCGCGGAGCCGCAGCACTACGAACGCGATAAATTCCAGCGCCAGGCTCGCTCCGTACAATAGAATGTCCAGCATCAACAGGCGTTCGAAATTCAATTGCAGAGCCGCGATCCACGCGATACCGCAAGTGACAATCGCCGCCCAGGGCGCCCCGTTGCGAAACGTGCGTCCGAGGAACCGCGGCGCGTATCCATCTTGCGCCATCGCCAATGGCAGTCGCGACAAGGAAAGCGTGAGCGAATTGAAGCTGCCCAACGTGCTGATAATCGCGCCCAGCAGTGTTGCCAGCCCCAGCCACTCTCCCCCGGCGATTGAAGCGAAGTTGACCCAACTCCCGGTCGCCCACTCGCTCGCTGGAACCCGCATCTTCCAGACTGCGCCAATCGGAATGATATAAGACAGAAAGACAGCCGCGAGCGCCAGCAGCATGACGCGCGGATACGTTCGTTGGGGGTTTTCCACCTCGCCTGCGATGGTCGAGGCATTGTCCCACCCCATGTAATTCCACATGGCCACCAGGACGCCGCCGCCCCAATCTGGACGCGCCGGCGCGCTCGCCGGGACCGGTCCTCCATGGCGGAACACCGCCAGAACCGCCATCACCAGAAATGGGCCCAAAAGCAGCACTCCGATCGCTACGGACCCCTCGCCCACGGCCGGCGCGCCAAGCAGGTTCCAGACTACACAGATGAGAACAAAGACCATTCCTATCAAGAACCCGTTAGACCCTTGCGTCGCCGGTGGCCAGATCTTCCCGAGCGACAGCACGAAAACCGTCGGATACACCGCCATGTCGAAGATGCTGGCCGTCAAGGAGAGCCACGCTTCCTGGAACCCCCAGAATGGTCCCATCGCGCGCTGAACCCAGATATAGAAGCCGCCGTCCACTGGAATCGCAGCCGAGAGTTCTCCCACCATGAGCCCGACCGGCAAGCTCCACAGCAGCGGAATCAGAAAAAGCAGCCACAGCGCGAGCGGGTACCCGCACGTCTGCACCAGCTCTTCCAGGCCGTACGGTCCTCCAGAAACCATGAGGTACGTAGCGGCAGCGAGCTGCAGTGGCGTAACCTTGCGCATTAAACCTGGGAACAGACGGACGTTTTCCGATTATCGTCCGCTCGCCTGACTCGCGTGCGGCGATTCCTTCAAATACCGCTCTGCGAACGTGAGAAATGTCGGCCAGTTCGGCCCTGGAGTATGTCCCGCGCTGTGCTGCCGAAATGCGACATCTCCGTCGACCAGTGCTGTTTCGACCGGCGGAAACTCGCTGGTCCCCAGGTCGCGCTTCCCCAGCAGCCGGTACACTGGTCCAGCACCCACGCCCGCGAGGAATGAGCCCTTCGCGTCCACCCAGCCATCCCCGTCCGTCGCTCCCGCGCTGATAAACATCGGCCGCGGTGCGCACAACGCCACTAGCTCATGCGAATCCACAGGCAGATCGTTCCAGTTCAGCGGCCCGGCATACTTCAGAAAGTTGCCGGCCATCCAATGATATTCGTTGGGCGCCGCCACGTTTTCCACCAGTTCGCCCCAATTGCGCCGGTGAATCTTTAGTCCGCCCTCGCCCGACGAACTCACAAACGCAATCGCAAACCGTGGATCGTCCGCCATCGCCACCGCGACAGCCTTGCCGTATCGGGAGTGCCCTTCCAGCCCCACGCGCTTCGCATCAACGGCGGAATCGGTCTCGAAATAATCGAGCGCCCGGCTCGCTCCCCAGCCCCACGCGCGCAGCGCTCCCCAATCGTCCACCTTCCGCGGCTGTCCCTTATTCATTAAGCCGATGATGCCCTGTGTCAGCCCCGCGCCGTTGTCTGCCTGGATGCTCGTCGGCACAACCCTCGCGTAGCCCCAGCCCTTCGCCAGCACTTGCTGCTGCCAAGTCGGGGCCGCCGGTGCCGGACCGCGTCCGCCGCGCCCGGTCAGTCCGGTAAACATCAGTTCCATAATCACTGGTACGGGCCCCGCGGCGTCGGCCGGTGTTGTCAGTGTCAATTGAATGTTCACCGTGATGGCGGGATATGACGAATTGTCGACATGTCCCACTAGTTGCTTAGTGATCACCGGCACGTAGCCATTCATCTCCCGCGTCGTGCTCGTCACTTCCCAATTGACCTTCGGTGTGACTTTCGGCATCCTCCCATAGATTTCGCGGTCGAAATCCTCCACGATTTCCGGTCTTCGCTGATTCCACCACATCGCCGCGGTCGTCACCTTCCGCGCATCTTTCATCACCAGCGGATCAGGAAGCTTGGGATACGGGTTTGCTTTAGACTCATCATAATTGGCGTAGTTCGGCGCTTGTGGATTGCTCCCGTTTGCACCATTCCGCAGCGAGCCGATGTGCAGCAAGTCCATCAACCGTTGCCGGTCTTCCGGCGCCGTGAGTTGCACCGGCTTCGCGCTCTGCTGCGTCTGGCCTGCCAGCGCCAACGCGAAAAGCCCGACTGCCCACCGCATCATGGAACCTCCATTGTTTAGCTTGATTATAGGAAAGTCGCGTCCGGCCTGCACACAACTGGCGCAGGCCATCGTACTTTGTGGACTGCGTTGGTCGGCACAGCAAAGAGCCGATCGTTTGCCTCACGCAAACCGGCATGCACCCTGCGTCTCACGGACTCGTCGCGCAGGCGGTCTCTTCGATTACCGCGCACTTCTCCGATGTTCCCGCCAGGCTTTCTGCCCTTCGAGAAACGTCGGCAGCAGCGAGATGAAGATGATCAGCAGCACCACCGCGTCGAAATGCTTCCTCACGAATGGAATGTTGCCCAGTTCGTAACCCAACATGGTCATCAGAAACACCCAGCCCACGCTGCCGAACACGCTGAAAGAAAGGAACCGGCGGTAGCTCATTTGCGAAACCCCCGCCATAAATGGAGCGAACGTGCGAATCACGGGCACAAACCGCGCGAAAATAATAGTCTTCCCGCCGTACCGCTCGTAGAAGTGTTTGGTCCGCGTTACATACTCCTGTTTGAAAAACAGCGAGTCGGGGCGCGTAAAGATGCGCGGTCCGGTGCGGCGTCCAAGCCAGAAGCCTGTCGAATCCCCGATTAGAGCCGAAACCATCAGCAGGATGTTGATCAACGCAATGTTGAGTTGACCCGCGCCCGAGACCACCCCAATCGTAAACAGCAGGGAATCCCCTGGAAGAAAAAAGCCAAGTAGTAGGCCTGTCTCGGCGAACACCACCCCGCATAGCGCCGTATAGCCAAGCCATCCCGCGAGAAGTGTGCTCAGCAGGTGAATCAGGCGTTCCGGATCGGTCAGAGACCGTAGAAACTCCAGGACGCTCGAAATCATCCCTTGTTGTTGTTTACGTAGTCGCTTACCAGCCGGTTGACGACATCCTGGTAAATCCTTACCTTCTTTTCTTTCACGAGAGCGTCGCGGATGCCGGCTTCAAAAAGCGTGTTGCGGTCCCGAGCCCGTTGCGTCTTAATATCGTCGATGATGCTCGCCCGCTGTTCCGCCAGCTTGGATGTGTCGGCCGGAACGTGCTGCAGTATTTTACCGACCATGACTCCGTCGTTTGCGGCGAAAGGTCCGAACAATGCGTTATCCGGCCGCTTAAACGCTTCGACGAAGACGGTTACAGATCCGAGCCCTTCGATTGTATCGGTCGGGCCGACCACGTCCGATGTCTTAGCCTCCAGGCCCATCGATTTGGCCGCCTTCTCCAGATCGCCCCCCATCGCCTTGGCTTTATCGAGCAATTCCTGCGCGTGCTTCTGCAGCGTCCCCTGCGTGCGGTTCCGCGAGATCGTATCTTTGATCTTGGATTGCACTTCCGCGAAAGACGAGGGTTCCGGCGGGATAACATCCGTGACCTCTGCCAGCACCAGCTTGCTGTTTTGCAAAGCCA
>CAZKQQ010000049.1:15439-37149 GCA_964554945.1 uncultured Solibacteraceae bacterium
GACCGGTGAGCGATTGGTCGAAATCGGGGCTGGCGCCAAGGCCCGGTACTTCCTTGCCGGGCTCGACTCCGTCCGCCTTGACCACCTCCATGTTAAATTCGGAGGCCACCTTCTCCGGATGTGTCGGATCTTTTCGGAGTTCCGCCTGTGCGCGGTCGGCGATCTGCTGCATCTGATCGCTCGCCCGTTGCTTCTTGATATTGGCTGCAATCTCGCTCTTTACTTCCTCGAACGGCCGCAGTCTCGCGTCCTCATGCTTTTCTACCTGGATTATGTGATAGCCGTAGGTCGTCTTCACCGGATCGCTGATCTGGCCCGGTTTCAGCGTGAAGGCCGCCTGCTCGAATTCGGGAACCATCTGGCCGCGCGTGACCCCCTTGTATTCGCCTCCGGTCTGCGCCGCGCCTGGATCTTCAGAATATTTCTTCGCCAGTTCCGCAAAGTTTCCGCCGGCCTTCAGCTGTTTCTCAATATCTTCCGCCTTGGCCTTAATCTTCGGTTCTTCTATAGCTGGCTTATCCGTGGTCTTCAGCAGGATGTGCCGCACATCTACCCGCTCGGGCAAGCGGTACTGGTCTTTGTTCTGGTCGTAATACCGCTGCAGTTCTGCGTCCGGCGTCGTGATACCCTGGGCCAGTTTGCTTTGATCGGCCACCAGTAGGATCAGGTTCTTCCGCTCCGGCCTCTGATAGGCCATCTTGTTCGCGTTATAGTAAGCCTGCTCTTCCGCCACCGTCGGCTCCAACTCGTTCTTGTACTTCTCTGTGGTCAGTTTTACGTATTGCAATTTGACCTTGTCGTTTTTCTCTTTGAACGCCTTCTCGATCTCCGCCGGGCTCACGATCAGGCCTTCCAGCGCAATATTCCGCAGCCTCGTGATCAGGATCTGCCGCCGCAAGTCGGTTTCAAAATCCTGAATGCTCAGGTTTTGCTGCGCCAGCATCGCCGCGTAGGTGTCCTTTCCAACGAAATTGCCGTCTGGAAATAGCGACGGGATGGACTGGCGGATCGCTTCCCGCACCTCAGAGTCGGTCACCTGAAAACCGAGACGCTCCGCTTCATATGCCAGCGCGTGTTCGGTGACCAGGTCCTGAATCATCTGCGGAATGAGATTCGGCAGGATCTCCGGCGGCAGTTGGCGGCTCCGCAAATTGTTCTGGATCAGCCTCTGTACATCCGGCAGTGTGATTTGCTCCTTACCCACCTGCGCCACCACTTGGCCCGTTCCTGTCCCTCCCCCTGTGTCATAGGTCGGAATCAAGTAGGTCAGCATGGACAGCGCCACAATGAGGAGTAGCGCTCCCAGCAGTATACGGACGGCCTTATCTCGGCTGCGAAACAGATCAAACATGTTTGTGAAAACTCCTGTCTGCGAAGGGAAAACTCCATTATATCGCGCCAGGTAATGTGCAGCTCCGGCCCGCCTCTGCGCTTTGGTCCCGAGCAGCCCCGAGCGGGGCACGCACTACGGTCCCCCCCCAGTGACGCGGTGTACGGCGATCGAGCGACTAGGTGGGTGAGGCCGCAGAAAAATTGCATTCTCGGCATCTCTGCAGTGATCATCACCCGGATGCGTCCGGCTCACCGCGACGCGTCAGCCCCGAGTTCCTCTGCTTCCTTCGGCGGTAACGCTTAGGGACGGATCACGAGCGAGCCAGTGGGGCAGTCTCCGACCTGCCCGGTTACCAGACTCTCTAGACTTGCTCTTTCGGACCCTCCGGAACGGGCAGGTTCCGGAACGCCACGTTCAACAACGGCGGCGCTAGCGCCGCCGCCGCGACTGCCACCAGAATCACCGCCGAGTACGTGCTCTGCCGGATGATGCCGAGCGTGAGTCCGAGTCGCGCCACTGCCACGCAGACTTCTCCGCGCGGCATCGATCACGGTTCCAGGATAGCGGCTGCCGTCCCGATTTGCGATGATATTGCACATGAGAGTTGCTTACCTCGGCGCCCTGCTTGCAGTTCTGTGTTGCGCCGAGTCCACGCCCGACAAACGGGACCTGTCCGGTTACTGGAATCTCCCATACGTGCCGAACATCGCGCAAGGCAAAGAGGACGCGGTCCCGTACACGCCTGCCGGCAAAGCAGCGTACATGAATCACGATTCCAAGGACGACCCCACCGGCTTCTGCCAGTATCCGGGCGTCCCGCGCATCATGCAGTCGCCCTACCCGGTGCAATTCATCCAGACCGGCAACCAGCTCGTGATGCTGTTCGAGTACATGAAAATGTGGCGCGCTGTTTACACCGACGGCCGCGAGCACAACAAGGCCGCCGATTCCACCTTCATGGGAGATTCCGTCGGCCACTGGGAAGGCGATACCCTGGTGATCGATACCATCGAGCTGAACGATCGGACGTGGCTCGACACCGCCGGCCATCAGCACAGTGACAAGCTGCACGTCGTCGAGCATCTGCGCCGCACCGGCCCCGACAGCATTGCTTACGATTACATCGTGGATGACCCGGTGATGTACGCCAAGCCCTGGAAGCAGGAGCGTGTGTTGACCACGCTGAAGCCGACCGCCGGCCTCCCCGAGTTACTCGAATATTCGTGCAACGAGAACAACAAGGATTTGAATCACCTGATCAGCACGAAACCCGGCAAGTAAGCAAACTATTGGCCCACAATTTTCAGGAAGTCGTCATTGCTTCCGACCCGTCCGTGAAGCGGCACGTGCTGCGCTACGTCGAGCTTCTGCTTCCGCATGTTCTGAAACAGCGTGCGCATTCCAGGCGTGGGAGCGGGCGGCGGAGCGCCGGGCGCCGGCGGTGAGTAGAGGTCGGCATTGATCAACATCTTCTCCTTCGGGAGATACGCCATCAACATATCGGCGCTGTGGTTGCCTTGCGCATACGCCTGATCCTCCAGTTCGTAGGCCATGTCCTGCACGTGAAAAATCTCCAGCACCCGCGAGCCATCCGTGATGACGTATTTGGCGGCGCCGCCGCCGGGGCCGCCGGCAAAGCTGGCAACCGTCTCAATCGGAGCGGGGCGCCGGCTGATCATGTACATCGGATTGTAGAGCGCCATGCGGTCCGGCTGTAATTCGCGGGCCGCGGGGGAAAACATGATGTCGAGGTAATACTGCTTGTTGGACTCATGGGTAATCACGGTGGTGCCCTGGGAAAGATACGTGCGCAAGCCGCCCGCATGGTCGAAGTGATGGTGGGTGTTGACCACATATTTGATCAGCTTGTTAGGCGCCAGGCGATTTATTTCGTCGATGACCGCCAGCGACCGGGCTTCGTTTTGAGGTGCCTCAACCACGGCGGCGAAGTCCTTGAATTCGACGAGGACGCTGTTGTGCGTGCCTCCGCCTAACAGCCACACACCCTCGGCGAGCAATTTGCTCTCGACTTTCACGGGCTGCACCGTCGCCGCGCGCACCACGTCCGGGACGGGCATTGGTGTGACCGGCACGTTGGTCTTCACGTCGGTCACGTTGTACTCGTAGTAGTTGTGCGCCGGGTTCAACCGGGGATCGCCCTGGTGCACGTGCAGCAATGTGGGAAACTGAACGCCGCCGAAATTCTTGTACTTGGTGTAGCGCATCTCGTAGTCCATGTCGCCGTAAACGGGGTTAGGAAACCAGGTGTCCGTCAGTTCCACCAGATTCTGGTCGTTGATCGTTCCATTCACCCGATACTTTCCCATCGTGAAGGAGACAATCGTCACTCTGCGCCCGAATTGAGAAAGACCGGCGTCCGACGCGCCCACGATCGGCAGCGAAATAGCGGTTGCGTCTTTCGCGGCGAGAGCCGCCTTGAGGAATCCGTGGGGCGTAATCGCGAGTTCCAGTTGTCGGAGGTCGGCGTACGGCACGCCATCGAGATAGAGGCTCGCGAGGGGCGCCGGTTTGTCGCCCTGCACGTCCCAGGCGTAGCTGCCGCTGAGAATGGACGTGACGTGCTCCTCGCCCATCGGCGGCCTGCCGAGAAGAGGATATTTGCCCTGGCGGCGCGTGTAATCCTCACGCGACCAATTGGCGTCATAATCGATCACGCGCGTGTAGTTCGCAACCTCGTAGTGCGGCCAGTCTTCGGCTAGCCCGTAGGTCTGGCCGATTCGCGACGACCAGCCGCTGGCGGAGTATTGGATGGTCTTGAGATTGACGCCCCCCATTGTTTTGAGAGAAGCTTCCAAAACAGAGCGGACATCCTTCACGGCCTGCGCAAATGCGGTTCCTACGAATAAGAGCAGTGAAGCAGAAAAAAAAGCGGCTGTGCGCCTCATGTGGTTCTCCTGAGCGTTCCGTTACGTGATTTTAGCTTAAGCCGCTGGCTGATTCAGAAGCCGGTATTGATTGACAATACGGAGACCACTTTGCCATTCTGCACTTCCACCTGGACCTGGGTCTTCAGACGGGAATACGAGAACGTAGTCCGCGACGGGGTGTCGGTGACCTTCATCGAGGGCGGGCCGAAACGGCGGAGCATTTCCCGGTACTCAATGCCAGCCGGAATGCGCCGGGGATCTTCGAACGCCAGCACACGCTGCGGAGGTTTCCGCGGCGGACGTCTGGCCGCGACCGTGTGCTCCGGCTCCTCCTTTTTGAGAGGGACCATATCGTTCGACGGGTGCCGAACCTCTTCAGTCGGAGCCGCAGCCCTGGTGGTGGGGGCGATGCCGCAGCCGGAGGAGATCAGCAGCAGGCCGGCGATCATTACAGCGAGAAACTTCACCAGGCCGCATCCTCCTACCTTGATTGTGAACGCGGTGCTGGCAGAGGGGAAGATTGGCGAACGTTAACATCGGAGTACTGTCCCTTAAAATGAGTGCCCCGCGCTATTAACCGAAGACATCTATTCGAGGTGTTTCAGTGGCTTCACTTCGAACGCGCGGTCTTGTTCACCGTCGATGAGGCCGCAACACGGGACATAATTGTCTCGTTCCCCGCGGCGTAAGGTAATTACGGCTGCCGGCGTCGCAAATCGGTTCTGTTGGCCATCGGCACGAAAACGCAATTGAGTACGAACCAGCGCGGACCAGCGAGGCGCCTCCGGCCCCTTCCCGACCTGGCACCACCGGTGCGAACTCGTAACATTCGCCGGTTGCATCGGCTGCTCGGGCGGCCGGATTAACGGATGGTCAGATTCGGATTGCGGCCCTATCCGGTCTGGCTCTTTTTTGCGAACTCTTCCTCTTGCTGGTCACGTTCTCGAGAAAATAGAGTAACCCCCAGCGGCGGGAGTTTTATTTCTCGCGCGCGAATCGGTAATTGCCCGATACGTGTTTCACGAAGAGCTGTTCCGCCGGGCCGGAGCCGTTCTTAGTGAACTCGATTCCCAACCCGTACAGGCCCGAGAACTCCGTTTCCGATTTCGCGAGCAGAGGCGTCTTGCCTCGTCCGTCCATATCGCCGTAGAGCGCGTCGCCGGAGACCGTGATCGTGACGACCCGCGCAACCCCAGTTGGGCTCCACAACCGCGGCTGCTCCAGGTAAGTGCCCGCGTACGTTGCTAAAATCGCGGGGGCCACCTTGACCGCGTTTTTCGTTTCGTCGGAGGCCTTGCCGACCCAATGCTCGCGATTCTTATTGGCCTCGTTGCAGACGAACTCAATCATCTCCGTATCCGGCGCTAACTCGGCGCGGACCTTGATCGTCCAGGGACGGGCATACGCCCCCGGGTCCGAGAGCGTCACTTCGACATCCATATTGCCGACGTTGCGGCGTGTGTAGCGCTCGGTCATTCGCAGCGCCTCAGTGTGGGGATGTCCATCGTGATCGAGCCATGTCTTGTCGTTGAACCCGTTGCTCTCCACAACCAGGGTTTTGCCGTCCCAGTGTCCGGTCGAATAGCCCATCCAACTCGGGTTAGGATTCTTCTCCAATGCTCGACCGTCCATGAACACCTGGCGGTAGGTCAAATCGGGGTTCAGGATGACGATCAAGCTGGGAGTCTGGACGATCTTTATCATTTCCGCGCCTGTGCTATCGGCGCCAGTCGTGTAGCCGGGACCCAAAGGCAAGCACAATTCGTGCATATAGTCCTTCTGCAGGTCCTCCTCGCGTTGGCCCACCAGCTTCCGCGCCCACGGCTGGATTTCTTCCGGCTTCAGATCGGCCACGATATTGCTCTTATACTTGGGCGAGATCTTGGTCCACAGGCCCGAGAAATCGGGGTGGCCGTCGGCTGTGCGGGGAGCTGGAGCCGCGAGATTGGGCTTCCCGTCCGGTGTACGTGGAATCCCGCGGGTTGGTTGATCCAGCCACTGTGCATCGACCGATGCACTCAAGACCGCTGTCAGGATCACAATTGCCGATGCGGTCGCCGCTTTTGTCATGGTTGCCGCCTCCTCAAAGCCGAACGTTCATGACGATTCTATACAATATGGGGCCAAAAACAAGGCCCGGATATTGAAGCACAGGCCGATATTGGTCGGCTACGGTCGAGTGTTGAAAGGCGCGCGCACGGACCAAAGGACTAGAACTAACAGCCATTGCTACTCCCAAGTTGTCCAGTACATCAAACTGATATATTCCTTACAATCAGCCGATTTCTCGTGTAGAATCTAGCAACACCACTCAGGAGGATTGACTCATGAGGCGCATTTTCTCGTTTACGAGCACGGTCGCGCTGTTATGCGGATTGAGTGCTCAAACTCCGGCTCCCGCACCTGCCAAGAGGAGCGCGGCAAGTACCGCACCGAAACCGGCGGCAGGATCGCCGGTGGACGATGTGATTGCTTCAGTGAAAGCGGGACTTCCCGAATCCCTCATCATCAAGAGCCTGCAAAGCGCGAATAAGGCGATTAAGCTGGCGCCAGCCGATCTGGTGAAGCTCAAAGGAGCAGGCGTATCCGACAATATCATCGGGATCATGATGGACCCGAGCAGCGCGGCTGCTGCGGCGCCGGCCGCTCCTTCGCCAGCCGCTGCCGCAGCACCTGTTGCCGCAGCACCCGCATCCGCGCCACCCGTCCAACCGGTTGCCGCGAGCCTGCCGCCGTCGGCGCCACCTGCGGCATCTGCCGGCAAGAAGCGAGTCATCGTCGACGAGTTCGACTATTCCACGGTCATGACCTCGGTGCAGGCGGTCTTCGGGACCGCGCAAAACATCGGCAAAGGTATCCGCTCGATGTTAGTGACTCGGGTTGCCAAGGACGGCAAGGTGGTCGTCGTCGAACGCGCAAAGATGAATCAACTTCTCAAAGAGCAGGATTTCAACGCGAGCAATCGCGTGAAACAAGGAAAGGGTGCGCGAGTCGGACAAGTCTCGGGCGCGGATGCGCTGCTTACCGGCGACATCGTGGTATTCGGCCGTGATGACAAGAAGACGAGCGTTCGGGGAGGCGGCATTGCCGGCCGCGTCATCGGCGGGATTGCGAGCAGCAAGAACGAAGATAAGGCCGTCGTTGTGATCGATTACCGGGTGGTGGATGCGGAGACTTCGGAGGTGATTGCAACGGGTGAGGCCCGCGGCGAGTCCAGCCGGAAGGGCAGCATGCTGGGTGGATTCGGCGGCGTGCT
Organism: uncultured Solibacteraceae bacterium; assembly: GCA_964554945.1. Taxonomy (GTDB): domain Bacteria; phylum Acidobacteriota; class Terriglobia; order Bryobacterales; family Bryobacteraceae; genus PSRJ01. The sequence goes on from CAZKQQ010000049.1 coordinate 22,917, forward strand.
CGGCAAAGGAGTGGGTGGCGCCGAGATCGATATGAGCAGCTCCAATTTCGCGCAGACCATCATCGGCGAGGCCACGCAGAATTGCGTGGACAAACTGGCCGCCATTTTGAGCGAGCAAACCTCCAATATGAAGGCCACGGTGCGCGAGGTGGAGACCCGGGTGGCCGCAGTTGGAGGTGGCACCCTTACGATCGCGGCCGGCTCAGCCGACGGCGTCAACGCGGGCGAAGTCTTTGAGGTCTTCAAGGTTCTTGGAGAGATCAGAGATCCACAGACCAAGGAAGTGCTCGACACGCAAGTCGAGAAAGTGGGCGAAATGACGGTAACCAGCGTGCGCGAAAAAGTGTCGAGCGGGAGTTACGCCGGTTCGCCCGCAGCGGTCAATATGGTCGCTCGTAAGAAGCTCCAGTAGCTTTCCGGGAAAGAGCTAGTCGGCTGATTCAAGAATCGCTTGACTGAGCGCCCGCTTCTCACGGTCGCGGTTCGGTGGCCGGCACGGAACTGCGCGCGCAGCAAGCGGAATCACCACGCTAGCGGGCGCTGCGCTTTTGGGCGGGTGCGGCGGAGTATTGAAATCGCGCGCCCACATCCTGATAGGCCGCGCCCCACCTGGTGAGCTGGCGGACTACTGTCGGGTTAACGCCGGCTGCCAGGAACTGCGGCGCGGCTTCCCAGACGCGGCCACCGGCGATGCCGCCGAAGCTCGCGGGCGGCGCGTAACTCCGCTCCGACAAGCCGGGCGTAAAATAGCGGCCCACTGGATATTGCTGGTTTTTGTCCAGCCATGCAGCGAGCATCCCTTCGGTGATCGCGCTTTTCACCGTGGAGTCTAGAGACTGGAACTGCGGCTTCCACGAATGGCTGATGAGAATGGTGGGATCGATCCCCTGGCTGGGACGCCAACCTTGCGCGCGATCTTCCGGGCCGAGCCGCGGATCGGTAGATTGCAGCGACTTGATTACCGCCATCAGCAGACGCGCTGGCTCCGCACGATGGCTCTCCCGATACAGGTCGAGAAAACGCCCGATGAGGTACACCCAATCGACCGGCGTCCGCTCGCGATGCCTGTGGTTGCCGCTGTTCAACAGGATCTGTAGTTGATACCAGGAGGCATCGAAATATTCGTTGGTGAGCGCGCTGCCGCCCATCCCGGACGGTCCGTCGGGAATGTTCACGGTGGCCGGGGCGGTTGCGGCAGCAACGGTGTTCATCCACGCGCGCGCGCCCTCCAATTCGTGAGCCTGCGTCAATTCCCAGGTTTTCACGAGTTGCCAGAGCTGCGTGGAATATGCTTTCACGCCTAGCTGTGGCGACCAGTTGATATTTCCGCCCTCGATGTAGGGCTTCAGGAACGCGCGCCGCGTCTCCTGCCATTTCTCGAAAACGCCGTTAATCCTGGTGAGGTCCGGCGCCGCCAATAAGCTGCGAAGCGACGGCTTGGAACCCATTCCGGCATACGATTGATAGAACTCACTATTCGCAAACGAATCACCCCAGGCGTCGAGCGGATGTACCTGCGGCAGCCAGTGGTTCCAATCGGGAAGCTGAAGCGCGATGGGGATCTCGCGCGCGTTCAAATTGCCGTCAGGCTGGAACACTTTGCGGGTGACTGGCGCGGTTATGTCAACCCCGAACAGATAGGGCAAGGTGGCATTGTCGTCGTCCAGGACCCAAGCGAGGCCTGCTCCTGCCGCCCAATTGGCGACAGGCCGTGCGTCGAGTCCCGGTCCCGGCTGATAGGGAGGGTTCCACGGCCGTCCCGGGCTGGGAACGCGGAGGGTCCGAATATAGCTCGCGATCTGCCGGCCCTGCAATTCCGAAAGCCCATGAAACCGGGACCGCGCAATGATGGAGGCGTTCGAAAAACCGAAGTATTTCAGGTCGCGCCCATCCTGGGCATGGCAATCGGCGCAGTGGGCATGAATAATGCGCGAGCCGGGAAGGCTGCTTGCGACGAGGGGCGCGGTCTGCCAGAGAGCGGCGCCCGTCGAGATCGAATTCGAATCGCTTAGCGGCGGCGCCCACGCGGTGGGATCCTCTTCGGCGAACGTTTCGGGCGCCAGCAGGGGCTTTCCCTCAACGTCCATTAGATTGAAGGCGAGGACCCGAAAGCCGCTCACGATTCCATCGCTGCGGTTGAAGCGGAACCGAATCGCGTTCGCCCCGTCCTGGGCCGCCGATGCCGGCAGCGGCAGGGTCAATTTCAAGGTCGAAAACCCGCCGCCGATTCCGCCATAGCTCTTGCCCGGTTCGGCGACGGATGCAGTGCGGTTGTCCAGCCTGATCCAGTCGCTGTCATTGACTTGAACACTGGCCATGCCCGGGTAAGCCAAGTTATGGATCTGCATCCACAACGAGCGAACTTCGTGAGCGCGCCCCGCAGGGACTTCGACCGTGACGCTCACCGTAGTTCCGTCCTGGCCTACTACTTCGATGGGAAGGGTCAACCGCGCCCAGGCGCTATGGGCAAGAAGGAACACCGAGGCAGCGGCGGCCCTGCGCCAACCATATTGAATGCTTAACATAGAGCCCCGGCTAATCTCATCAGCATACACCCTGGCTCAAGAATGCGAGGATTCTGGCGGTTTGACCGGGGATCAGGTGTCCCGCTTCGGGTAAATAGACGACTTCGGCGTTAGGCGCGTGGCTTTCGAGACGGCTCCTGGTTCCCGCGGAATTGAGAAGCACGTCGCGCGCGCCCACGATGGCCAGGACGGGCATGGTCAGCCGGCGCAGAGCGTCGTCGGAGAAGATTGGTAGTTTGACCATCCGCGAGCGGAAGTGTTGGTGAATGAGCGACACGAAATTCAGGAACGCCTTTACGGCAGGCGGCGGATCGGCGGGCGGGCGGCCCAGAATCCGCTCTGCCAGTTTTCGTTTGCCCCAGGCGCCGCACATTCGCAGCGCGATAGTAGCCAAGACGATGGCGATTTTCTGGCGTCCAACGCCGCCGGGGCATAGGACCGCGACCCGTTCCACCCGGCCGGGCCGTCGCGTGGCATAGTCGAGGGCGAGCCAACCACCGAGCGAGACGCCGGCGAGGGCGGCGCGATCGATGGAGAGAGCGCGCAGGACTTCGTCGAGCCATAAGGCATGCGCATCCGAACATAGCGGAGGACGAGCGGGCGCGCTGAGGCCGGCTTCGCCGATCATGTCGATCGCGTAAACCCGGAAGCAGGAGGTGAAGGCGCGAATGTCGCCCATCCACATGGCGGAGTTTGCAGCGCCGCCATGGAGCAGCAAGAGCGGCGGCGCGCCTTCGGATCCCGAGGCGATGACGAATGTTGGTCCCTGACTGGTGGGGATGCGGATCTGTTGATTGGCAACCGGCCAGCGTTCGAGAAACGCGAGATAGCGTTCCCGGACGAGGCGTTCTCCTTCGAGCGATTTATATATGCGGTGCATAGACACGTCTCCTCTGCGTCGTGACGGGTTCCAGTTTTTCGAGAAGTTTGGTTACTGCGCGCCTGGGTCGTGGTCGGCGAATGCGAGCTGGATGGCGTAGTCGCGGACATCTTCCGGCCATGCTGCGATGAGTTCGCCGAAGCGGCGGCGATCATAGGCGAACAGCGCGCGCGCGGCTTCCTCAAAGCCGGGTAGGTTGCCGGCGATAGCGGACATGAAGCGATAAGCGGCCTCTTGCGCGGCGCGGACACGATCGCGGTCGCCGCTGGTCTTGCGCGCCTGGTCCACGAGTTTTCTGAGGGCGACGGAGGCTCCCCCGGGCTGCGAGCTCAGCCAGTCCCAATGGCGGGGAAGCAGCGTGACCTCTTTGGCGACAACGCCAAGGCGGGGACGGCCACGGCCGCGCGGCTCAGCGGGCAGTTCCTCGGGCGTTCCCCGCTTATCCAGATCAATCTGATGTCCCGTCGCGTCATCGAAGACGAGATAGCTGCCGCCCTGCGCAGTGTCCTTAAGCCGACCAGCGACTTGCGAAGGGGTTCCGGTGACGATCCGGCAGAGTCCGTGGAAGGCTGTATAGCTCATGTAAAAAATATTACCCGGATAAAAGTGGCTTGTCAATAATCATCCGGGTAAAAAATGGGTCGAAATCGCGTGCCGGAAGGACGGGCTGTGACGCTATTTCTCTAACAAGGCCGCCCAGTTGAGATTCCGGACAGAGGCTCCTGGCCGTGGCGGTTCGATGGCGCCTGCACCAGGAACTGTTGTCCATCCGCAGCCAGGTAGAAGAGTTTCGTCAGCGAGGGAAGGTACCCCCGTTGCTCGAAACCTGCCAGCGCCGTCCCGGAGCGGAAGACTGGGTTCGAAGCTGTTCCACGTACACTTTCATTCGACCGCTCTCATCCGCTGAATACGGCAGCCAGAGCCCGTCTGCCGAGAACTGTGCCTGCGATTCGTTTCTTGCTGTCCGTAGTTCGCGCGGCGCCTCGTGGAAGCCGTACGCCAGCCACGGAAGTGTACGTTTGACAACCAAACGGTGGAAATGTAAACTCATTTTGATCGCGTCTTCAGGTAAAGATTCCATGTCTTCCCCTCAGGTCTCCCCTGGTGAGTGCCTTGAACGGCACAGGCTTTTTATCGAATTCAAGACCGCTAATCAACTACTGATGCAAGTCCACGAAGCTGAGATAGAGGCGCTATTGGAGAACGATCTGGCAAAGTTCGAAGCGCTTGAACCGCAATTGCTAAACGCACGAAAAAGACGCGATCTGACTGCAGAGAACCTTCAGCACCACATGCGAGAGCACGGCTGCTGAACCGCTTCGAGGTATCGGTCCTCAGTTCCCCGGCTGTCGACAAGATCGCCGCGGTTACATGTTAGGATGAGCAAGTTGATTCAAGGGCGCTCGGCCATTGCGACGGTGCTCGCCTCGGTGCTCTTGCTCGCCAGCGGTTGCACGACCGCGCGGCTCAATCAGTTCCATAATCTTGCGCAAGCGGGAATTGCTTATCAGACGGCGACCCAAACCGTGATTCAGGATGCCGGCGCCGCTTCTGTGAACGCCGATTCGGCGCTACTGATCAAACTGCGGCCGGACCTGAGCGAAGCCGAGCGCAGAAATAACATAATCCGGCAAGACACTCTACTCAAGCAGCGCCTGACCGTATTGGGGTTGATCAGCGCTCACAATCGGGTGCTGCAGACCTATTTTGAAGCGCTGGCAGCGCTCTCCGATCCGACGGGGTCAAACTCGGTGGGCTCCGCGGCGCAAAGTGCTTATGAGTCGTTATCGAAAATGAGTCCCGATCTGAAGAATGCCACGATCGGCGCCACGAGCGTTTCCAGCTTCATACCAACCCTGACCGCACCCATCGTCGCGTCCTTTAAGGCGAGCGCTCTGAACAAAGAATTGAGAATCCGGGCGGAGGCGATCGCGAATGAGCTGGCGCTTCAAGAAGCCGCTTTTCGGGCGATCGCGGCGGAATTGAAAACAGACCTGCAAGAACAACAGAACATCGCTGAGGGTAATTTAGTCAGTCAATTTGCCGGGCCCGGCGATCTGTCGAGCGATTGGGCCGTGCAGAGACAAAGGATCTTATCGGCTCCGCTCGCGGTGGCTTCCGCCGATGCGGCAGGCAGGGCCGCCACGCAGTTGCGCAACGCATTTACGGCCGCGGTGGAAAACCGATTCGATAGCGCGGCGTTGGCGAGCTTGATGGGCGATATATCCAGCTTACTGACCATCACGAAGACCATCGAAGGCGCCGCAAAGTAAGGAGCCAGGCTTGGACGCATCCAGTATTTATTCGCAAACGCTGTCTCAACTGGACGAAACGGAGCTGAGTTTGACTTCCGTGGAAGGAGACGCGCTGATCCAGGCAGCTTCGCCGGCCGAACACCAAGAGGCGGTGCGGACGCTTCTTAAAGTTCATCAAGCGCGGATCGCGTTGGGCAATGCCACCCTGCAGACCATCGCCGACAGGTTAAAAGCCAACGAGTCGGCTCTGATAGCGGGTACGACGGCCGTGAATGCTGCATTGGATGGGCTGAACGACCTTACCCGGATCCTGAACACCGTAAGCTCGCTGGTTGGCGTGGTTGCCCACATTGTGCCGATGGTGTGATCCACGCAGGCGCCTCCCAGGTAAAAATCTCTACTTGGCTAACTGGCGCAGGCATCGTTTTTGTGGCCTGCGTTGGTCGGCAATACCGATTGTCTGCGCCACGCATGAGGCTTCCTCCCGAACCGCTCGCCACCATCGTTAAAATTGAGCGCCAACCTTCATGGATACTGGCAGGAGGTGAAGGGTAGAGATTCAGAGAAGCTACTGCAACTGCACGAGGCCTTGCGGGTCTTCGCTAGCGGGGACGGCCGTCAGGTCTTGTGGGTCGCGCCAGAAATCGAGGTAGCCGACCTGGTGCACGCAGGCTACGGTGCAGCGCGGAGCACATTCCTTTACGGTGCGGTATTCGCGGCGGATGTCTTCCTTGGTGTAGTGCATCAGCGGCTTGGCGGGGTAGCCGCGCTGCTGAGAACAATAATGGACCAAGCCGTCCTCGCAGATGTAGAGATAGCGGGCGCCGGCACGGCAACGCCATTTGTTCTCGACGCCATGTGCGATGTTGTCCTGGAAATAATTGATCTGCGCGTAGCTCCGTTTTTCCATCGAACGCATCGCCATGTAGACTTCGCGCTCGACTTCGCCCAGGGGTTGCAACTGGCCTTCGCCGTCGTGAATGATGCCGACCGTCGAGGTGAAGCCCAGTTCTACCGCGCGCTTACCGACCACCTGCGCGTCGTGCGGATTGTGAATGCCGCCGCCGACTACCGAATTGATGTTGACGTGAAAATCGGCGTGCTCGGCGAGCAGTTGCAGTTTTTTATCGAGAGTTTTGAGGCTCTTCTTCGAGACCTCGTCTGGCATTACGTTATCGATGCTGATCTGCAGGTGCTCGAGGCCGGCGCGGTTCAGGCGGCGAATGCGGTCGACCGTCAGCAGATAGCCGTTGGTGATCATGCCGGCGATCATGCCGCGACGACGGACGTGCGCGATGATGCGGTCGAGTTCGGGATGCAGCAGCGGTTCGCCGCCGCTGATGGTGATGATGGTGGTGCCGAGGCCGGCGAGGTGGTCGAGGCGCTCGTACATGGTCTCCACCGGCACGGGCTTGGACACATCGTCGTACTCGTTGCAGTACGCGCAGGAGAGATTACACCGCCGCATCGGGATCACGTGGGCGAGAATGGGGTGGTTCGTGGAAACGAGCGCCTTGCCGATCATGCGCAGCTCGCGAGCGCGCCGGTGCGCGGCAATCGTGGCTCTGCGAAGGCGTCCGGCCCAATGCGGCATATAGAATCTCCTATTAGAACACAACTGCCTTGCTTTGTTGAGCTTCCGCGAGTAATTGGCGCAGAACGGGGGTTGAATGGCGTCTATGAGGCGCTCAGAGGCGGCGGGTTACCAGACGAGCTTGAGGCCGAATTGGATTTGCCGGGAGGTGGTTGACGTACCGGTGATAACGCCGGCGGTGGGAGAGACGCCGGACGGAGTGAAGACGATAGCGTTGGGGGTGTTGAAATTGGCGCGGTTCAGCACATTGAACAGTTCCGCCCGGAACTGTAAATTGAGCTTTTCGCGGATGCGCGTGTCCTTGAGAAATGAGAGGTCCCAGGCGGCCAGGCCGGGGCCGGTCAGGGTGTCGCGGCCGAGGTTACCGTAGAAGCCGCTGTTGTTGGGCGGCGCCAGAAACACGTTTGGATCGAACCACTGATTGGGCTTGCCTAGGATGACCGGGCCGTGGAAGGCAGGATTGACGAACGGGCGGACGGGGTTGCGCGTGTCGCCGTTGTTCGACGGATTGTAACTGAGCTGCGGCGTAAACGGGAAGCCACTCTGGATGGTGAGGATAGAGTTGACGGTCCAGCCGCCGTAGTGTTTGCCGTGTCCGAAGGGGAGGGCATAGACGCCGCTGATGGCGGCCGCGTGGCGCACGTCGAAGTTGGCGAGGCCCCGGTCGGCGCGGAGATTGAATGGATTCGAGGCCAGGGCCGGTTCGCCGCCCGAGGTGGTGGCGTTCAGCGAATCGCCGTCGTCGATCGTCTTCGACCAGGTGTAGGTGCCGCGCAATGCCAAGCCTTTGCTGAAGCGGTGGTTCACATCGAGCTGGAGCGCGTTGTACGAGCTATCGCCTTCGGAAAAATAGGTCCAGGTATTCGCGAGCAGTGGGTTGGCTCGCGTGGCGGTGGGAACGTAATAGGTACCGTTGGGGACGCGTGTGTCTGCAAGACCCGCGGGGAAGGTGGTGGGATATGCGACGGGGCAAGGGGCAGCGGGACAGACCACCGGGAACGGCTCGTTGGCGTCGATTCCGATGATTTCGTGATAGCCGTGAGAGCCCACATAACCGACGGTGAGCGCGGTATTCGCATTGAGTTGCTGCTCGAGGCGCAGCGACCACGTGATCAGAGTGGGAGTCTGCAAATCCGGCTGGACGCCGCCGGGCACTAGTTTCGCGGTTGCCGGTACAGCCGCTGAGGGCGCAATGGGAACTTGGGAGACCGGAGCATTCGGCAGGCTGTAGGTGGGATTGAATGGTGCGTTCTGGTCGGTGCGGTAGCCGAGCGCGTCCTGGAGATCGTTGAACATGCCGAAGCCGGCGCGGAGGACCGTGCGGTTCGCCGTGCCGAAAGGGCTCCACGCCAATCCAATTCGGGGCTGCGGGAGGAACTTTCCGCGATTGACCGTGAACGCCGCGGCGCTCACGGTGGGCTCTGTCGCGATGATGCCGTTGGGATAGGTGTAAGTGGAGGCGCGGCCGTGGACCTCGTTCCAGCCCGTGGTGAACTCATTGCGGAAGCCGAGCGTCAAGTTGAGGCGCGGATTGAGCCGGATGGAGTCTTGCGCGTACCAGGCGCTGTACCAGGAACGCCAGCCGAGCGGAGTGGGAGCGGGATCGTAGAGCAGGCTGCCGGCTATGCCTTGCAACAGGGTTTGCAGGCTGGTGAAGGTCGCCTGACCATACTGGCTGAGCGCCAGCATCTCGTTGGAGCGGAGGCGCTGGAACCATACGCCGGCATTAATGAGATGGCGCCCTTGGGTAATCGACACGCGGTCTTCGTAGGTAAAGATGTTGCGGGCCAAGTGCAGATTGCTTCCGTTGTTGCTGCCGGCAAGGCTCAACTGGGCGGTGGGATTCGAAGCAGAGCTGCCGCCGACGACGATGGCGCCGATGGGAGCACCGGCGAGAAATCCCGGAAGCGACGCGGCGGGAGTGTTGGGCGTGGGCTCGCCGGTAAAGAAGTAGCCGGCGCGGGAGTAACCGGTGCGGAAGGTATTGAGGAGCGCCGGCGAAAGGACATGAGTCTCCTCGAAGCTCAAGACCTGCTCGCGAAGGCTGACCACGTCGGTACTGTAGAGATTGGTGCTGGTAGGAGTGAAATCGGCGCTGTCGTCGATGGTGTAGATGGCGTTGAATGTGTCTTTCGGAGAGAGGATGCGGTCGAGGCGCGCGGTGCCGAAGTCGTCGCGAATGGTTTGCAGGGGATCATTCAAAGCCTCGGAGATACCGCCGAAATCGGGAGCGCCGGGAGTGGGCGCCGGCCAGGCGGCCATCAGCGGAGAGACGCCCACGAATGCCAGGCCAGAAGGGAGACAGAGAGTGGGGAGAGTCACGAGTTTGCATGGCAGATATCCGCTGCGCGCGTTGGCGTCGGGAACGAGATCGACGCCGGTCTGATGCAAGTGCTGGCGGAAGCCTTCGTAGTTGCCGAACAGGAAGGTTTTGTCTTTTTGCAGCGGGCCGCCCAGCGAGGCTCCGAATTGATTGCGCTGGAATCCGGGCGCCGGGCCAGTGTCGAAATAGTTCGCGGCGTCAAGGGCGTTATTGCGCAGGAACTCGTAAAGCGAGCCATGCAGGTCTTTGGTGCCGGATTGCGTGACTATGAGAACCTGCGCACCGGGGCGCTTGCCATATTCGGCGCCGTAGGAATCGCGCAGGAGGTTAAATTCGCGGACGGCGTCAGCGCCGAGGAGTTGCTGGCTGACGCCGCCCGGTTGCATGTTGTTCTCGGCGGCGCCGGTGAACTCGACACCGTTCAGCAGGAACAGATTTTGCTGCGGCCGGTTTCCGGAGACCGCGAAATTGTTGCCGGAAGTGGAATTGGAAACGCCAATGCCGCCGGTTTTTTCCCAGGTAAAATTGACGATTCCCGGGTTGAGAGTGAGCAGCTGATCGTAGCTGCGGCCGTTGAGTGGGAGAAGCTGAACCTGTTGCCGGGGGACGAGGCCGGAGATGTCGGTGGTGGTGACACTAACGGGCGCGGCATCCGCATTGACGGTGACCTGCTCTGTGGAATCGCCGAGGGGAAGGCTGAGGTCGACGGTGGCCTGCTGTGCGACTACGAGGAGGATGCCGGTACGAATGACCGGGGCGAAGCCGGATTTTTCGGCGCGCAATTCATACCGGCCGGCGGGGAGCGCGTAGGCTTGATAATGGCCGGCATTATCTGTGACTGTCTGGCGCGCGGAGCCGGTATCGGCGTTCCTCATGGTAATGGCGGCGCCTGAGATGACGGCGCCGGACGGGTCGGTGACGGTGCCGGAGAGACCGGCGGAGACCTGGGCCTCCAGAGTGATCGCGAGCAGGGCAACCAGAATGGCCAGAGAGCGCATGTCTTGTAACAGTTCCAGTGTATCGTAAACAAGACAAGCCTGGCCAAGCACACGGCCGTGCGAAACTGAACATTAGTGGAGGGAATGGGCCGGCAACGGCCCAGGCCGCGGACCAGAGGGTCCGCCCCATAATGGCAATGAAATCGAAACCGGCGGGCGAAATCGAGAATAACCTGGCGCAGTTGCGGCAACAGCGCGGGTTTTCGGCGGCGCAACTGGCGGAGCAAGTGGGGGTCAGCCGGCAGACCGTCTACGCGATGGAGGCTGGGGGATACGTGCCGAACACGGTAGTCGCGCTGCGGATTGCGCGGGCGCTGGAGGTGGAGGTGGAAGCGCTGTTCCGGCTTCGTGGCGAGGAGCCGGCACCGCGGTTGCGGGAAGAGCACGTTACCTTACTCGCCGGGTCCGAGGATCCGCAACCCGGGCAGGCGGTGCAATTATGCCGCGTGGATCGTCATCTGATGGCGTCGATTCCTTCGCCATTGCCTTGGTATTTCCCTCCGAGCGATGCGGTGGTGGTGCATAAGCCGGCCAAACGCCGGAAGACGGATGTGCAGGTTTTTCATGCGGAAGGCGATTTTCGGAACCGCATTCTAGTGGCAGGATGCGACCCCGGGATATCGGTGCTGGCACGGCATGTTCAGCCGGCCGGGATCGAACTGGTGCTGGCGCATCGGAACAGTTCGCAGTCCCTCAAGCTTCTGAAGGAAGGCAGCGTGCACGTGGCCGGGACACATTTGCGCGACGAGGCGAGCGGCGAATCCAACCTGCCCGAGATTGGCCGGATGTTCTCGAAGAACGCGGTGGCGGTGATCTCGTTTGCGGTGTGGGAGGAAGGGATCCTGACTGCCCGCGGCAATCCCAAAGGGATCCGCGGGATTGAGGATTTTGCGCGCGGCGACGTTTCGATGGTGAATCGCGAGCCCGGCGCCGGAAGCCGCCTGCTGCTCGACACGCGATTAGCGCGGGCCCGGATCGATTCGAGCAGGGTATCGGGGTACGACCGCATCGCGCTCGGGCATCTGCCGGCGGCTTGGCAAATCTATGCGGGAGCGGCCGATTGCGGCATCGCCACACGCGCCGCCGCGCGGATGTTCGGGCTGGGCTTCATTCCCCTGGTAAGCGAGCGGTACGATCTTGCCATTCGCCGGCAGCACCTGGATCTGCCGGGAATCGAGACGCTGCTCGATATGCTCAACCGGTTGAACTTCCGCCGGGAACTGGAGAGCCTGGGCGGGTACGATACCAAAGGCGCCGGCCAGCGGATTCTTTAGTCCAGCATGCGAGAAGGCAGGTGGACCTTGGTGTTTTGCGGATCGAAGCACACTAGTCCATGTTCTTCGGCCAGCTGCAGAATGAGGGGGAACGCGTCGGCGTAGCGGTCGGGCTGCAGGGCCATAAGGATATGGCCTCCGGATATTTCCAGGGCAGAGGCCCAGGGGGAGCTGTCCAAATCCTCTTCGGCCATCATTTCAAGATCGGGGAAGTGGCGGGTGAGCGCGCAACTGAAGGCATAGATGGCTTCGTCGAAAGTCTGGGGAGCCTCGCCGGCCCGAATAGCTTCGTAGTGTTTGGCTGCCTCTCGGTTTGAAAGCGCCTTGCGGCCGCCCCATACTGCCAAATAGAATCTGCTCATAAACCGGAGATCCCCCGGCTGCGCTGAAGATCCATCGTTCAAATGTAAAGCGATTTCTCGAAGGGCGCCACGGCTGGGATGTAAATTTTGGGGCAGCGGGACAGGGTTGCAGGAAACGGAGTGCATATATTTAGGGTATTAGTACCTTATTTGACTAATTTGAGGCCGGGTGATACATGTAGAGCTTCGGAGGGGTATCGATGTCCGACGAGCCGAAGCCGACCCCCGGAATCACCGGCGACAAGAGCGCCGGCGTTACGGCTAAGCCGCCGGCAATTATGGCGGCCACTCCGTTGGATAACGAACTTGCCAGGCAAATGAAGGAACAGTTCGGCGATGGCATTGTCGAAGCGTCCACTTACGCCGGGCAGAATTTCTTTGTGGTGAAGCGCGACAGGGCGATTTCCGTCATCGAGTATTTGAAGCTTGAGGCAGATTTCGACTACCTGGTGGATATCACAGCAGTGGACTGGCCCAAACGGGCGGAGCGGTTTGACCTCGTCTACATCTTATATAGCTTCGCGCGCAATGAGCGTATCCGGATCAAGACAGCGATTCCGGTAGGGTGCAGCGCTGAGAGCGCGGTGCGGGTGCACCGGACGTCGAACTGGCTCGAGCGTGAGGTGTTCGATATGTTCGGGATCGAATTCGACGGACATCCGGACCTGCGGCGGATTCTAATGCCGGAGGAATGGCAAGGATATCCGCTGCGGAAGGATTATCCGATCCTGCAGCAGGACCAGAACTGGGTTCAGAAAAACATTGGCACCGAGGGAGGGCAATAAAGGATGCCGGAGGCCACCTTTCTCGATACGACCGAGCTGGTCCTCAATATGGGGCCGCAGCACCCGTCGACTCACGGAGTGTTGCGGGTGATTCTCAAGCTGGACGGCGAGAAAGTGCTGGGTACCGATTGCGTGATCGGATATCTGCATCGCGGTGTAGAAAAAGTGGCGGAGAACCGGACGTGGGTGCAGTTCAACCCATATGTCGACCGGCTGGATTATGTAGCGGCGGTTTCGAACAGCCTGGGCTATTGTCTGGCAGTGGAAAAGCTGCTGAACGTGGAAGCGCCGCCACGGGCGCAGGCGGTGCGGGTAATCCTGACGGAACTGAACCGGATCGGCAGCCACCTGCTGTGGCTGGGCACGCATGCGCTCGATATCGGGGCGATCACTCCGGTCTTCTACTGCTTCCGCGAACGGGAAGAGAGTCTTAAGATTCTGGAGAAGTACTGTGGGGCGCGGCTCACGACGCATGCGTTTCGCATTGGCGGGCTGCCGGCTGAACCATATGACGGCTTTGCGCAGGACGTGCTCGCGTTTTGCGGCACGTTCCTGCCGAAGGTGGACGAGTACGAGGAACTGCTGACGAACAACCGGATCTGGATCGGGCGCCTGAAGAACGTCGGTGTGCTTACCGCCGAGGAATGCAAGGAATACGGCGTAACCGGGCCGGTGCTGCGGGCGGCGGGGGTCGAGTGGGATATCCGCAAGGCGCTCCCTTACTCGGGCTACGACAAATACGACTTCGAAATTCCGACGCGCACGAATGGGGACACGTACGACCGGTATATCGTGCGCATCCAGGAAATGCGGCAATCGGCGCGGATCCTGCGGCAGGCGGCGGCGAGCCTGCCGGAAGGACCGATTCTGGCCAAGGTTTCGAAAGTGGTCAAACCTCCCGTGGGAGAGGCGTACGTTTCAATCGAGGCCCCAAAGGGTGAGTTGGGGTTCTACGTGGTGAGCGACGGCTCGGCGCAGCCTTACCGTGTCCGGGTGCGCCCGCCGTCGTTCATCAATCTGCAGGCTCTCGACCGGATGGTGCGCGGCGGGCTGATCGCAGACGTGATCGCGGTGATCGGAACCCTGGACATCGTGTTAGGGGAGGTGGACCGATGATGTCCGCACTGCTGAAGAAGATCCTGCTCGTCGATTTATTTGAGGGGCTGCGCGTCACCTTTCGGAACCAGAATCCCAAGTACATTTATACGGAACAATACCCGGCGCAGCGGCCGGTATT
>CAZKQQ010000050.1:0-37002 GCA_964554945.1 uncultured Solibacteraceae bacterium
GAGAATGCGGTTCGGCTGTTCGGACTGGGAGGGTAGGGGCGCGGCGTCACTCAAACGCGAGCAAGACGTTCCCGACCATACCACCGAACCGGGAATAGCCGGAGTTCACGAAGACCATTCCATTTACGACAACGGCGCCGGGGCCGTCGAGACTGCCGCCTTTGGCTTTGACGCCATTCACGGTGTCGAAGTCGCGGACTGTGTCGAAATCCCAGAGGAGGGAGCCGTCTTCGGAGCTGAAGGCGCGCAGGTGGCCATCCAGGGAGCCGGAGAAAATGATGCCGGGGATGGCAGTGACCGCGGATGGTTGAGCGGGACTGCATCCGGAGGGCGCCCCTGCAACGCACGGGATGGAAGCCGCGAACCAAGCTTTACTTCCATCGGCGATACGCAGGGCAGTGAGGCCGCCGCCGGCGCTCGGATCAAGAATGGAGCGGCGCGTATCGAGCGGATCGGTGGGGCGGGTGCGGCCCACGTCGGAAACAGCGGCGTAAACTTTCTGGCCATCGGAAGCCATGCCCCACTGCACACCGCCGTTCGCGCTGCCTTTGCCGACGCGGACCTGCCAGACGATTTCGCCCTTGCGATTGGGATCGAAGGCGTAGACGATGCCGGATTTCTGACCGGCAAGCAGCAGGTCGCGGCCGCCGGGCGCGGTCACGAGGATGGCAGACGAACCGAAATCGTAATCGGGTCCGGCCTCTTTGGGGCAACTGTCGCGATCGGTTCCGCACGAGGAGTTGTAGGCGTCTTGCGCCGTCACCTGCCTGGACCAGACGATGCGGCCGCCGGCGAGATCGAGCGCCATTATGGCGTCGCTGGTATCGGTGGACGGGGAGGAGTAGTTGTCGCCGGTGGTGATGTACAGCAAGCCGCGTTTCGTGTCGAGCGTCGGAGAGGACCAGACGCCGGCGCCGGAAGGTCCCAGTTGCGGAGTGCCGCGCTTGGTTTTACCGGTGACTTTCGGCGTTTCGGCGATGGTGTATGACTTCCAGATCTGCTTGCCATCGCGAACGCGAAGCGCGACGACGCTGCCGCGGAACGTGCAGCAAGGGTAATCAGGATCGAGAGAGCGGGTTTCTTCCCAGGACGCGATCGGAACAAATACCGAGCCCTGGTAGGCGACGGGGGCGCCAGTGAGGCGGGCGGCATCGTGGTCCTCAATTTTTTTCTTCCACAAGAGGGCGCCGGTTTCGGCCCGAAGCGCGTAGAACCAGCCGGTTTGATCGCCGAACAAGAGAGCGTGCTGCCTGCCGTCGGGCAGGACCAGGAGCGAGGAGCGGACGGGGCCATTGGCCTGAAAGACCCACTGCAGACAACCGGTCGCGGCGCGCAGGGCGTGGATCACCCCGCCCGCGCTGCCGACAAAAACCTGACCATCGAGAACAGTCGGCTGGGCGAAGGCGGTGACATCGCCGTCAAACCCGAAAGCCCACTTGAGCTTGAGGCCGCGCACGTGGTCCAGACTCAGGCCGGCTGCTTCGGCGGGCTGATAGCGGGCGTTCGCCGTCCCCGGGCTCCAGCCGTTCCAGGCGGATTTGGGTGGGTCGGATAAGGTAACGGCGCGGTCGCCGCAGAAGGCCGATGGCGGAAAACTGATAGCCGGGCCGGCGGTTCCGAGATAGGCAGCCACGGCTTGGCGCTCGTCACGATGCAAGGGGTAAGCGACGGTCATCATGGCGCCGAAATCGAGCGCGCGCAGAATGCGCTCAGCAGGCATTTTTCGCAGCGCGTCGCGAGGCGGAATGCGCGGGCTCACCTGGTCATGACAGCCGGAACAGCGCTTCTGATAAACCGCTTCACCAGAAGGCGGTGTCGCCCCCGACAAGGGAATGGAAGTCCCCAGGAGCGCGAAGCAGACGGCGGCCAGCGAAATTCCGCGACGCATGCGGGCAGTCTATCACAGCACGGCCGGGGCGCCTAAGCATCCGACCGGGGAGCGGGCCGAGGCCGCGGGTATTACGTTATCTGGAATCGGGGCTCCGCTGCCGCATCGTGGAGAATGCGGGCGGCCACATATTCTCCGACGGCCGGGCCGTGCTTGAAACCATGACCGGACCCGCCGCCGACCAGCCAGGCGTTTTCCCAATCGGGATGGCGGTCGATCAGGAAATCGCCGTTTGAGGTGTTCTCGTACTGGCAGACGCGCGATTCGGTCAAAGGCGCGCTGCACAGGCCGGGGAAACGTTCGGCCAGAAAGCGGCGCGCTTCGACGAGGGAATTTTCACTCAGGAGGCGATCGCCGGTATCGGGGTCGAACGCCGGGCCATGAGCATCAAAAGCGAGCTTGAAGCCGCGGGCTTCCAGGTCGGGAAACCCGTAGGGGCGGCGCGGGTCGGTGAAATCAATCCACACGGGCAATTGGGGCGGCGCGAAACGCCGATCGCCCGCGGGCGGTGCGAAGAACAGGATTTCCTGACGGGTGGGGCGGATGCGGGCACCGAGCAGAGCGGGGAAGAGCTTTGGCAGCCAGGGTCCGCACGCGAAGACGAACTTTTCGGCGCGAATCACATCGCCGGACAGGGTTCGCACGAGACGGTTCGAGGGGGGTTGGATTGCTTCTGGGGCGCAGGTCACGCCGGAATCGCGAACGACAGCAGCGACGGCCCGGCGCGCGAAGAGAGCTCCGCTCTCGGGCTCAAGAATTCCAAAAGCGTCGGGGCTGGGGAGTCGCATCTGCGGATAGCGTTTCTCCAACTCTGGGGCGGGCAGAATTTCCATGGGCACGGCGGCACGCGCGAGAGTATGGCGGGTCGCCTCGCTGTACGGATCGGCGCGGCGCGCGATCCAAAGCACGCCAGTGCGCTGGAAAAGCGGTTCGCCGGCGCGCTGAAACAGCGCCTTCCATTGTTCGAGTGAGCGCATTGCCATGCGGGTGTAGATCTCGTCCGGGCCATAGCCCATGCGAATGATACGGCTCTCCCCACCGGAACTGGCGCGGCTATGAGCAGGTCCCCAGGCATCGACCAGGAGCACGGAAGCGCCGGCGCGCCGGAGATGCCAGGCGATCCAGGAGCCGAAGACGCCGGCCCCGATGACGGCGATATCGTAAGCGGACATGGGGATGGTTAGATTCTAACGGAAGAAATACGGAAGTATTTGCCTAACAAGGTGGGGCCGCCGGAAGGGCGGTGGTGCGGGCGAGAGGTTGGCTCGCCCGCACGGAAGAGGATCAGAAGTACAGTTTTGCGGCGATCTGCAGAATGCGCTGGCTGCTGGCGCGAAGCGAGCTCTCCGCACCGAATCCATATCGACCACCGGTTCCACCGAACTGCGACGGGAGGTTGATTATCTTACCGGCTGAATTGAAAAGGATGGTGCTGTTGATGCCACCCCACTCGGTATGATTGAAGGCGTTGTATGCCTCCAGGCGGAGCTGGACGCGCAATCTCTCTTTAATGGCGACGTTCTTGAACAGACTCATGTCCCACTGATTGATGCCGGGGCCGGTGATCCGGTTATAACCCGAATCCATGCCCACGCTGCCTTTCGGCGCGGGCGCGAAGCAGGACGTGTCGATGAACTGGTTGATGTTCCGGTCACCGCGCGAAAGGTTGGGATTGCAGGTCATGACGACGCGGGGCGCCAGGTCGGGACTGCCGGTGGTGGTGGCGTTCAAGATCGGCGCGCTGACGCCGCTGACGCCGTAGGTTACGTTGATGGGAGCGCCGGTGCTGAAGCTGGTCAGCCCGGAAAGCTGCCAGCCGTTGAGTACCAGGCGCGCGGCGCCGTTGTCCAGGAAGGAACCTTTGCGAGCCAAGCCTGGAATGTCATAGATGTAGTTGATGGCGAGAGACTGCGTGCGATCCTGGGGCAGGGGCCCGTAATTGGATGCCCGAATGTTGATGGGATTGCCGGGCTGTCCTCCGGTGGCGCCAACCGGCGCGGTGGACACGCCGAGAGCCTTCGACCAGGTATACGCAGCGCCCAGTTGCACGCGTCCGACACGGCGGTTGAGCGCGACTTGCAAAGCGTTATAGTTTGCGGAAGTGCCCCACGTAAACGAATTGCCGGCGCTGTAGCCCGCATAGGGACGGTACATATCAGCCGGCAGGTTTGTCGTGCCGTCAAATTTGGGCGCCTTGGTCGGATCCTGGGAATACGGCTGCCAGGCGCTTCCGAACGGATCGAAGTTGAACGGCTGCGATAACCATAGATGCCGAGACTGCGAGCCCACATAAGAGACATCGAGGAAGAACCCGGACGGCAGTTCCCGCTGCAGGCCCGCGTTGTAGTTATAGACGGTGGGCACATGTCCGTCGGGAGCAATCTGGTTTATGCCGGTGGGGAAGAAAGTGCTTCCCGCGCTCTGAATATTGGAGAGATTTCCGTAATAGATGTTTGCGGTTCGCAGTAAAGGAGGATTCGTCGTGTAATTGCTGGTGATTCCCACGCCGAAAGTGGCGATGCGCTCGTAGAAAACGCCGCCGCCGGCGCGGAACACGGTTTTACTGTCGATCTGGTAGGCGACGCCGAGGCGGGGCCCCCATTGCGGGCCGCGGTTCTTAATCAGGCCGAGCGGCGTGCCGTTCTGGCCGGACCTTACTAGTCCGTTGTTGATGTCGCCGACACCCGGAACGATTGCGCCGATGTACACGGCCGGCAAAATCTGCCCGGTAATCGGATTCACCGCCTGGCGCGTTCCGCCGGAGAGCACCGGCTGGAATAAGCTCACCTGGTTGGCCAAGGTGTACTTCGAGTTATCGAAGTTCGACATCATCCCCAGAGTGTCGTGGAAGGGAGCGACATAAGCCACGCGGAGCCCGTAGTTGACCGTAAGTTTCTTGGTGACCTTCCAGCTGTCCTGTCCGTAAAATTCGAAATTCGTATAGGGGTAGCTCGGCAAGGGGTCCTGATTGATCTGGGTATAGGTGTCGTAGTTGCCGAGCAGCGCGTTGGAGAATGCCCAGTTGGAATCACCCGGGTTGTTCGAGTCGCGGCTGAAGTCGATGGTGCCGTTGTACGGCTTGAAGGCATTCTCGGTTTTGATGGCGCGTTCGTAATAGATACCGGCCTTCAGCGAGTGCGTTCCGATGATTTTGCTGACATTGTCGATGTAGTTCCAGACCGGGTTGCGGTTGTTGTAGGGCGTGCCGGCGAAGCTGGTCATCTGAGTGCCATTGACTGTGGGAGTGCCGCCGAAATTGAAATTCGGAATGACGTTGCTTACATTGGCGGCCGGGTAGAGCAGTGGAATATCGATATGAGACACGGACCGATAATAGGGGCTGCCGGCGGGCGGAGGATCGCCGGGGATTCCGTTCACGGTATAGCCGAACTGAAATTCGTTGGTCAGGCTGGGCGTGATGATAGTAGCAACGTTGGCGGTAATGGACCAGCCATAGGTCGGAGCGGTCAACGGGCTGAGGCCGAGAAGGTTGCTGGTGTCCGCGCGTCCGTACGGCACCACCTGAGTCTGTTTGCTATTGAGCCCGCGTACGAAGAGCCGCCACTTGTCGGTGATGTTATAGTCCGCGCGGTAGACCTGATCAAAAGACGGAGACGAATTGGCCGCCTGCGACTGGTAATTATAGTTAGGCTGACCGCTCACGTTGGGCAGAGGCAGCCAGTTGAGAACCGAGGGACCGTACTGGTTGAAGCGCGCGGACGGGACCTGGTTACTACTGAAGGGTGTCCCCTGCGGATTGGCTGCAGAGCGGTTCGCGGGATCGTAGATGGTCTGAATGACGCCGGCGGCGTCGCGCGTATTGGAGAAGTCTCCAATGCGCTCCGCGGCCGTGGGAACGGTGATCTGCCGCTGCGTGTTCGGAGTGAACGAACGGTTCCACTCGTGCGACATGAAGAAGAACAGCTTGTCTTTATTCCGGTTAAATTTTCCGGGGATATAGGCTGGGCCGCCGAAGGTGTAACCGGCGGTCATGAAGCGATACTGCGGGAACGCAGGAACCAGCTTCCCGGTATTCGGGTCGCGCGCAGTAGGTATCGCGTTGTTAATGAAGTTATTCGCGTTCATGAACTCGCCGCGTTTAAACCAATAACCGTCGCCGTGAAACTGGTTGGTGCCGCTCTTGGTAACGATCTGGACCTGGGCGCCATCGTTGCGTCCGAACTCGGCGGTCTGGGCATTGGTGGAAACTTTGAACTCGGCGATGGCGTCCACATTGATGCGGTAGGCGAACTGCTGGTTGACGCCGATATCGGTGACGTTCTGGCCATCGACAGTGTAGTTGTTCTGTCCGGTGCGGCCGCCGTTGAAGGTGGCATCTCCGCCGGTGGCGTCGGCCGGGACGCCGGGGACGGTTTTGAGCAAGCCGGTATAGTTACGGCCGTTCAAGGCGATGTCGACCATCTGCCGGCCGGTAACGACGCCAGAACGCTCCGCAGTCACGGTTTCGAGCTGCACAGCGGTGGCTTCGACGTTCACAACCTCGCCGGTGGTACCGACCTCCAGAGTGACGAGAGGCAGACCGAGCCGGTCATTGACGTTCATCACAATGTGCTGCTGCGTGATCTTCTTGAAACCGGGTGCTTCGACGTCCACGGTGTACTGGCCGGGCAGAACGGGCGAGAAGACGTAGGTGCCTTCCGGACCGGTAGACACCTGACGCGCGGAGGCGGCGCCCTGCGCTTCATTGGTGAGAGTCACTTTAGCGCCGGCAACAACTGCGCCTTGCGGATCCTGAACGACGCCGCTGATTGATCCGTTGGTGGCCTGCGCCCACAGGCCGGAGCAGAGAGCGACACCCGTGGCGACCAGCTGAAGAACTCTTCTAGCTATCATTTTCTGTTAATCCTCTTTTTCGCTGAGACTGAACTGCGTGCGGCAACCCCCGCCGCGCATGCTAGGGGTGATGGTATGTCAGTCGGGGTAAGTTGTCAAGATTCGGAGACTTCGGAGCTCATTGACTGGATTCGTGCAAGAGGGATTTGAGGCGTTCGTATCCAGCGCGGCTGACGGGGAGCCGGGCACCGTCGGTGAGGATCGCGAGGCGGCTCTCTTTCCCAAAGGGCTCGATGCGCGCGACGCGCGATAAATTGACGATGTAGGAGCGGTGAATGCGGATGAACTGCTGCGGATCGAGAGCGGATTCGAGAGTGGAGATGGTCTGCTGCTTTAAGTAGGATTTCCCTTCGGTGTGGAGAGAGACGTAATCGTCCTGCGCTTCGGCGTAATCCAAACGGGCGACGGGGATGACGTGGACCCTGGTTCCGTCCTTGACGACGAGGCGGGAGGCGTATTGGGCGGGGCCACGGGCGGCAGCGGCCAGATCCGGGGGCGCCGAAGAGGGCGTGCCGATGCGCTGGCGCGCACGCTCGACCGCGGTCTGGAAGCGATCGAGGCGGAAGGGTTTCAGAAGATAATCCACGGCATGAGCGTCGAAAGCGCGCATGGCATAGGTGTCATAAGCAGTGGTGAAGATGACGGCGATTTCACCGCCGATCAGCTCGAGGACCTCGAAACCGTCGAGCTTCGGCATCTGAACGTCGAGAAAGACCAAATCGGGTTTGCGCTCGGTAATCGTCTTGACGGCTTCGAAGCCGTTCGCGCATTCGCCGCAGACGTCGATATCGGGAATGCTGCGCAGATATTCGCGCAAGACCTGACGGGCGAGTTCCTCGTCATCGACGATGACGGCAGTGATGCGGGGGGTCACTGGCATGGGAATTCCAGAGTGACCGAGAACCGGCGGTCCCGGGTTTGGGCGGTGACACGAGCCTGATTTTGATAGATCGTCTTAAGGCGCTCGCGGACATTAGTAAGGCCAACGCCGTTGCGGCCGGGGCTGGTAGAGTCGGGATCGAAATCGTTATCCACAGTGATGCGGAGCATGCCGTCGCGGCAATCGGCATCGAGGTGGATCTCGCCGCCATCGACCAGGCCGGCGATTCCGTGCTTCACGGCGTTCTCGACCAGAGGTTGCAGGATGAGAGAAGGCACGGTGCACTCGGCGCAGCCGGGAGCAACCGATTGCCGCACCTGGAGGCGATCGCCGAAACGGACCTGCTCGACCTCCAGATAGGTTCGCGCGAGCACGATTTCCTGCCCGACGGGAATGATCTCCTCTTCGGCCAGGTTGAGAGTGGAGCGGAGGAACTCGGAGAGGCGGAGACACATTTCGCGGGCGCGCTCGCCGTCAACAGTGGAGAGGGCGCTAATGGAGTTCAGGCTGTTAAAGAGGAAATGGGGATTGATCTGGGCTTTGAGCGCCCTCAACTCGGCCTCACGCGCGTGGACGCGGGCCTCCTGCATGCGGGTTTCCGCCTCGCGGGTGTTTTGAAAAGAGAAGAGGACATAGTGCAGGGCGACGGCGAGCAGGTACAACAAGACGCCGGAGACGAAGAGAAAGGCGCGCTGCGCATCGGGGACGCCGAGCAGCCTGGCGATGCCGAGCAGCAAGGCGGCGGCAACCACGGACGCGGCGGTATGGTTCAACAGAAGTTTTCCGATGGCGGCGGGCTGGAAGGGCAGGTAGCGTCCCGAGTACCAGGGCGAAAGACAGACCAGCGCGTAGAAGAGCGCCAAGGCGGAGGCGGTGAGAGCGCTCTGGGTCCAGGAGGCCTGGCGCGCGCCAGCCAGCAGAACAGCGGCTGCGACGGCAAGCGGAAGCCAGGCGAGCAGATAGAACGCGAGACGCGTCCGGCTCATCAGAATGGGATGCATGGCGGCCGGGTATCGTCAGTTGGAAATGGTGACGCCTCCGAACATAGCGTATCCGGTTACGATCAAGCGCGGCGCGGGCTGGCCGGGCTGCGGAGGGTTGGTGTCGTCGGTAAAGCCGCCGAACAGGGCGGTGCCTCTGACTTCGGCAACCCAGGTCTCCGGGATTCGGATTTCCACGCCACCGAACATGGCGCTGACGTCGATGGTGGCCTGCGCTTCGGCCATAGTGGCGCCGCGGAGATCGATTTCAAATCCGCCGAAGATGGCGCTGATTTCGCCTCCGCGAAAGTCCTTGGCGTCGATGCGGCGTTCGCCGCCGCCGAACATGGTCCAGAAATTGATGGTGCCGGGCGAAGGCGGGGCATTGGGGGCGTCGGGACCCGGCTGGCGGTCCTGCCAGTCCTGGCCCCAGGTATGCGTCCGGAATAACATCAGAATGCCTATGCCGATCAGGACGGCGGGCCAGAAGATGCGCCAGTCGAAGTAGAAGATGTTGAGGTTGTCGAGCAGGAGGAGGCTGCCGACGCCGGCCAAAAGGCCACCGAAGACGACGGAGCTGGTGCCGTGAGAATCGACGAGGCGGACCACGCCCAGGGCGATCAGGATGACAGGCCAGTAACGGGCTACCTCATTGAAGCGGATAATGCCTAAGTTGTCGAACAGGAACAGCACACCGAGCGCAATGATGGCGACGCTGAAGATAATGCCATGGGCCGGACTGCGGCGGTGAGAGCCCCAGCGGTGTCCTTTGCGCGCCCATCGTTCCTGCTTGCGCGCCCACCGTTCCTGTTTGCGCGCCCACCGTTCCTGCATGCGGGCCATGCGGTCCTGCTGCCGCTGCCATCGATCATCGTATTCCATGGCAGCAGAGTAACAGGGCGGGTGGGCGGGTTCGAGGGGAAATCGGTGAACGGAGGAGTTTTACCGGTAAAGACGGGGCGCCAGGGGACGGCCGGAGTTGGAAGAGGTTAGAACAAGCTCGACAAGGTAGAACAACTTTGAGCATGTCAGAAGAAGTAGTGCTTGGTCCAATCGACCATCATGTGGAGGGTCGCCGAGGAGAGGACGGTCGAGGCACGCGCGAATACTTCGCCGTATGCCACTCCGGCTATGGCTGCCACAATAGCGTAGCGCCAGTTCGGCACGGGCTGCGGACCGTTGTCCAGATGCGCGGCGCCGAAAATCAGGCTGGCCGCGATCAGAACAAGGCGGCTTGGTCCGAAACGGAGCATCAGTAAATTTTGGATCAGGGAGCGGAATAGAATTTCTTCCGGCAGGGCGGTTCCGAAGAAGATCACGGGCACGGCGGCGGCCATCGCGCCGCCGCGCTGAGAGGGCGCGTGGGGTGCCGGGATAAACCCGAGTGACATCCCGATGATGATGAGCAATGGGGCTGATACGGCATATCCCGCCAGAGGCAGCCACGCATCGCGCCATCGAAGAGGAAGGTTATATTTCAAGCCGGGAAAGTTGCGGAAGCAGGCGAACAAAATTAGCCCGAGCAGGATCGCAATGCCGTAGGCGATGCTGTGCAAGTACCCTTGCGCCGCACGCGGAACCAGAGCGGCGCCGGCCGCAAATTCAAGCGGCAGCCAGAGGAAGAGGATTGCGGCGAAATCGAGGATGGAAGGCCGGTCTGCGGGTCGTTCCCGCGCTATCCAGGCACACAACACCGGCAGGGCGGTGTAGGCGAGCACCAGCACACACAAGCGTGCCGTCCAGACCCGCGCCAGGAGGGCTGCGCAGCTAAATAGGGCGGTGAGAAGAAATGGGCTCCACCAGATAGCGGCAGGCCGGCGGCGGAGCAACTTCTGAATTCGGGTTTGGACCGCGGCGCATAGAAGACTGAGGATCGCGGCGAGTAAGAGCGCGAGCAGGAGCGTGGGCATGAGCGGCCCGGCCGGTCCGCCGGGCTACTTCACCACGATACCGCGTTCATCGAGCAGGTCGCCCGTTTGCGTAAGCAGGTTCAACCGGTTGAGCCGCACGCCGATTTGATTGGTGACGACGGCCGATTGGGCCTGCACCAGCACCTGCTGCGCGTTGATGACATTCTGGTTGATCTCAGTGCCGAGCTGGAACTTAGTGTTCTCCGCGTCCAGGTTCTTTTGCGCGAAGTCCAGTTGGATCTTAGCCAGCTTTAACTGCTCCTCGGCTCCTTCCAGCTTTGTGATCGCATTCAGAACATTTAAGCGAATCGTCTGCTGCTGGTTGCGTAGATTCAAAGCGTCGGTCTTCTTCTGGACCACCGCATTCGCCATGGCCGCGGAAGCCGCGCGGTTGCGGATGGGCAGCGTGAGTTGCAGGCTGGCAAAATAGGTGGGATACCCAAACCCCCACATCTGGCCCAGCGCATCGCCGAGGCCGCCGGGCACAGGTTCGCCGGCGGGTCCTCCGAAAAGACTGGATCTCGGGAAAAAAGTGCCGCCCGTGCCGGTGGACTGGTAGAACATACTAAGGGCCAGGTTTGGAAGCAGGCCGTTTTTCGCGGATTGAATCCCGAGATCATCGGAATCCAATTTCTGTAACACCTGCCGGATGGCCGGATGGCTCATTAAAGCCTTGTCAACGGCTTGTTCGCGATCAATACCGGCTGATTCGGCCGGACCCAAATCAACCGACTCAGTTAACGTGATCGGCAATTTGCGCACGTCAGGATCGAGATCGGCGCCCATCTGGTGGCGCAAGATATCTTCGGTCTGGGACAAATTGAATTTAGCTTGCGAGACCGAAAGATCGGCGGCGGCGAGGGACTGCTGGGGATTATAGATGTCGAGGGGCGACAGCGCCCCGAGATCGAGCTGCTTTTGCATGTACTTCAGAAACTCGTCCGCATTGGTGCGCCCGGCTTCGGCCACCTTCAAGTTCTCACGGGCGGAAATCACGTTCCAATAGGCGGTCTCCGCGGTGTTAATCAAAGTCAGAAGCTGCTGCGTTTCCTGATATTGCGAAGCCTTGTATCCGACCTGGGCCTGCATGAGCGCAATCCGGTTCACATAGGAGCCGCGGTTTTGAATCAGCGGCTGAGTAACGCTCACGCGCGTGACGGCCGTGAGGGCAGGATTGTAATTGTTAAACGAGTTCGTCGCGGATGTCTTGGCCCCATTAAATTGCGCGGTATATTGCATGCCGGTCGAAAGCGTCTGAGTGTAGGCAAGGGAATACGGCTGGTTTAACGATTTTGTCAAAACCGACGCGTTTTGCGCGGTGGTCGCGTTAGTCGGGATCGTGGTGGCTCGCGTGGTTGCGAAACTGGCGGTGGCTTTCGGATCCCACGCTCCGAACGCGGCTTGAATCGCATTCTTGGGAATCTCGACGGTCAGCAATTGCAGTTGAACGTCGGTATTGTTGGCCATCACCAGCGCGAGGTAGTTCTTCAGAGACAGCTCGACTTTGCCGTCGACGACGAAGTCTTTCAGGCGCACGGGGTCGCGCAATTCGACCTTGGTTCGCGTCTTCTGAAAAGTTTCACGGAAATACGACGGCTTGGGAAATGACGACAACTGCCCGAAGGCGGAGATAGCTACCAGGGTTCCTGCAAAAAGGGATCGAAATAACATATTTCCTTACTCGTAGCGGATGGCTTCAATAGGATCGAGCTTCGCCGCTTGCACGGCGGGGTAGATCCCGAACAATAATCCAATGAACACGGAGACTCCGAATGCGACCGCGATGGAAGAACCGGTTACCACGGTCGACCAACCTGCGACGGAGGCGATAACGCGGGAAAGGGTAAAGCCGAAAGCTATGCCGATCAATCCGCCCATGATGGAGATCATGACGGCCTCGGTGAGAAATTGCCGCACGATGTCCGCCTGGCGAGCGCCGATCGCGCGCCGGATCCCGATTTCCCGAGTGCGCTCGAGCACCGTGGCCAGCATGATGTTCATAATGCCGATGCCGCCGACCAGCAGCGAAATACCCGCAATGCAGATCATAACGATGCTGAAGATCGATTGCGTGCGGCGGCGCTCCTCCAGCAGGCCGGCTGGAACGATCACGGTAAAGTCTCCCGCGTCCTTATGGGTGGCGGTAAGAATCGCCCGCACTACATTGGACGTTTCGATGGAATCCACCGTTGGCTGCACTTTCATATAAATGCCATCGATTTCATCTTTGAGAAAGCTGGTGTTGTCCTCGAAGCGGCGCATCACGGTATTCAAGGGTGCAATGACGAGGTTGTTCCGGTTGGCGGCCTGCGCGCCTTCGACGTCGGAATCGCTGCCGGCCTGGGGTGTGAGCACGCCGATGACCTGCAGCCAGGTGTCGTTGATCTTTACGTATTTGCCAATGGCATCGTCGTAGCCCAACAGGTTCACTTTTGCCGATTCTCCCAGAACGCACACGGGGGCCGAGGCGCGGTTCTCCGCTTCGTCAAAAAACCGGCCGGCAACCAGCTTCAAGCTGTTGATGTCGACAAAATTCGGAAGGACTCCGATGAGCTGCGGCGGTTCCTGCGCGGTTTTCGGAAGAACCCGCTGCGGCTTGAAACGCTTGCGGGGTGTGATGGCCACGAGGCCCGTCACATTTTCGCTGATGGCGCGATAATCGCGGAACGTCAGCCCCGGCGAGATGGCACGGACGGTCTGCAATTCGTTCTGATCCACGGCTTCGCGGGCCTCGATGATGATGTTGTTCACGCCGAGCTGGTCGATGAAGCTCATCATCTCCTTCTGCGCGCCGGCCGTGATGGAGAGCATGGCCACCACCGCGCCCACGCCGAAGATCATGCCGAGCATCGTGAGCAGGCTGCGCAGTTTATGGGCGAAGAGGCTGGCCAGCCCCATTTTGAGTTCCGGAAGAATATGGGAAAGGCCCATCTATTTCGCCCCCGGCAGGCCGCCCATGGCATTGCCCTTCTTGTCGGCGTCCTTCTTATCCTTGTCGGATTTGTTCGCGGTGGGATCGGCCAAAGCTACGATGTCGCCCGGCTCGACTCCGGAAGCCAGCACCATCAGAGACTCGCTCTGCTTAATCAGCTTCACTTCGCGCGGCTCAAACCGGCCGGTCTTCTGCTGCAGAAAGACGGTGGGTTTCCCGTTCTTCTGGAAGACCGCCTGCGCGGGGAGGTGCAGCGCATTGGGAATTTTTTCGATTTCGATTTGCACGTCGGCCAACAAACCGGGCCGGAGGAGTATCTGAATCTGCGAATCCTGTTCCGGCGGAACGGGAAGCTTCGCCTTCTCGCGGTCCTGGTCGCTATACCGGGATGTCCCGGCGCGGCGTAAGAGCGCTTCGAGCTGATCACCGCCCGGAACGTTGGGACCACCGCCGGGAGCGCCGGGGCCGCCGCGTCCACCACGACCGCCGGGAGTTGTCTCGGCGGTCGTTCCAGCCTGGCCGGACTTGACCTTAGTGACGATGTCCTGGATCGCCTTCTCGCGGTTCTCTGGGGTGATCTGCCCGCTTTGGAAACCTTGCCGCATCAATTGCTGAGCTTGTTGCCGCTGCTCGTCGGTGAGGCCGGCGAAGGCTTCATTATTAAAGCCGCCGCGGCCGCCGCGTTGGAATCCGCCGCCTGCGCCATCACGGCCGCCTTGAAAAACGCCGCCCGCGCCGCCGCGACCGCCACCGCCCGCTTCCAGTCCTCCGCGTCCGGGGCCGCCACGGCCACCGGCAAATCCTCCATCGAAACCGCCGAACGCTCCGCGTCCACCGGCGAAAGGCACAGCGTCTCCCCCGGCTGGGGCGCCTGGGCCTTCCGGCCCGCCACCTCCACGCAGGCTCGCGAAAAAGGAACCCGCGGTGTTCTGAATATTCTTCTTGGCGTTTTCGGCCGCGGTCGCCATGATGTGATCGATGTCCGACGGTTTCATGCCCAATGTGGTGAGCAGTTGACGCATGTCGATCGAAAATACGACATCGAATTTCTTAGAGGGATCCCCCGAAAACACATCCTGGCTGGCGGTGCCACTCATCGACTTGATCTTGCCTCGGAATCTCTGGTCCGGAAGCGCGTCCAACTGCAACGTGGCTGCCTGGCCCTCCTGAAGGTTGGCGCGATCGAGCTCGCCTATCTTGGCGACCACTTCGAGTTCGGAGAGATCCAGCACGTCGGCCACCTGAACGCCGGGCTGCAAATTGTCGCCGGCGCGGATGTCGGGCGGTGTTTGACCGAAGTTCACGTTACCGGTTCGATTCTGCCGGATCGAGACCAGACCCTCGATGGGGGAAAGCTGCTTGGTCTGCTGGAGGCGCTGGGTCTCCTGGCGCACCTGGATGAGGTTCCGATTGCGTTGCTCCTGCAGAACCGCAAGCTGGGCTTCTCCCTGCTCGTAACGCGACTGAATATCACTCTGCAACTGCGCCAGGGCCTTTTTGGCCTGCTCCAGGGTCAGGTCGTTTTTCTTGGCGTCGATGGCCGAGAGAACCGGCGCCCTCTGAACATCCAATTCCGCCCGGCGGACGGCATATTTGGCGCGCAACAGATTCACGTCGTCCTGGCTTTTCAGGACGGCGATATCGGCCTTCTGTTTCTTGATGTACTCGTCGGTCTGCTGGACCTGGATCTGGTCCCTTTCGAGCTCCGAACGGCGCTCGGAATCGTCGAACTCGACGATCAAATCTTTTTCGTGGGCCAGCGCGCCGTTGGGGGCAATCGCGGTCACCTGCACATTGCCGCCGAGATTGGGCGCGGCAATGGTCGCGGTGCGCACGGCGCGCATTTCCCCGCGAGAGTAGGCGCGAATGATGACGTCGCTGCGCTGCACTTTGGTAGTGGGAAGCTGCTCCTGGCGGTCGGGTAATTGCTTCACCAGGCGATACCCGCCCCACCCCGCGGCGGCGACGACCAAAAGCCCCGCAATTCGAAAGAATGCCTTCTTCATGAGGTACTATTCCTGGGGACCAAGCACATGGCTCACAATTTCTTCTTGGCCTTCTTCGCGGCCTCGACCGGATCTTCGAGCGTGACGAGTTCGCCTTCCTTCAATCCGGAAGTCACGAGCAGGTCCTCGTCATTACGCTTGCCGATCTGGATATAGCGGACGCGGAATTGCTGTCCGGATTGCACATAGACAGCCGGCTTGCCATTCTCCGTGAAACTGGCGCGCGCGGGGATCAGCAAGGCCGATGGGTCGCGCTCGATGATCACCTCGGCAGTGGAACTCATGCCGGGACGCAGCCGCGGGTCGAGGTTCTTAAGCTGAGCGCGGGCGGGAAACGTCTTTTCGGTGTTGGGACTGGGACGGCCTCCGCTGCCGTTAATGCCTTTGAACACGAGGGCCGCGATGGGGCTGATCCAGTTGAGTTCGGCGGTGAACTCGCGGTCGGGAATCGCGTCAATGCGCACGCGGACGGCCTGTCCGATGCGGAGCTTGCCGCGGTCCACCTCATCCATTTTGAGATCGACGTACATCTGACTTAAGTCCGGAATTTCCGCTATGGGCGAGCCCGAGCGAACGTCGTCACCTTCTTTATAAGCAGGAGGAGTCTGCCCGAACTGGCCGTTGACGAAGGTGTTGGGCATAATGTTGACCATGCCATCGGCGGGAGCGCGAATCTCCACCTTGGTCAAGTAATCCTGCGCCAGATTCAGGTCGCGAATGGATTTGTCCTTGTTCTGAGTCAGCCTGGTCAGATCGGCCTTCTGACCGGCCTGGTGCGCCGCGATCTGGGCATCCAATCGCTGCAAAGCTCCTTCGGTCACCGTGACCGTGATCTGGTTCTTTTCGCCGTCGATTTTAGAGAGGACTTCGGCTTTGCTGGCGTCCAGGCGCGCGCGTTCCACGTCGTACTGGCTGGCCATTCGATTCATCGAATCGGCCTGATCTTCGATTTTCTGATTGGCCTTCAGTTGCACGATCTGGCTGTCAGCGGAGCGGACATTGGTGGTTCGCTGGATGACGGCATTTTCGATTTGAGCGGAGTCAAATTCCGCGACGATGTCGCCCTTGTGGATGAGTTTTCCCGATTGCGCCAGCTTGACCAGGCGCAGATTCTGCACCTGGGGCGCATTGAGGACGATGGAATGGGAACTGGCGAGTTCGCCGCGGGTCCGTACGCTGATGACAAAATCTCCGCGCCGCACCCGGACCACCGGGATGTCAACCGTTGTGGTGCTGGTGTAGCGATAACCGGCGTATACAGCGCCTCCGCCGAGCAGGAGGGCGGCCGTCCAATTGATGATCTTGCGGCGGCGGTGGTGCACCTGCCCCAAGCGCTGCTTCGGTTTGAGATCTTTTGATGGCATACTACGAGACCGTTTTCAGAGCTGGCGTGGAAGCGCCGCCGGCGGTGAACCTACAAGGGCCGCTGAAGGGCCACCACATCCCCTTTTCGCAATCCCGAACGCACAGCTACCGCTGTGTTACTCATCAGCCCCAACTCAACCGGCTTGCGGATCCAGCCCGTGGGGCTCTGCAGGAAGACGACCGGTTTGCCGCCATCTTCAAACACTGCGGACCGCGGAGTAATGACGGTATCCGTCTCGGAGTTGATGATGATTTCTGCGCTCGCCGTCAAATCCGGAATGATGCGCGAGTCCACTTTTGCCTGATCGATTTTCAGCCGGACCGGGATCTCGCTGACGTAGGAAGCGCGGATATTGCTGGTTTTCGCCATGGCGCCAATCCCGGCGACGGTGCCTGGTAATTCGATATCGGGATAGGCATCCAGGCGGATGCGAGCTTTCTGCCCCAGACGGATCTTCTCCGCCTCTACCTGGTTGACTGAGGCGTTGACCACCATGGAGCTGGGATCCACGATGGAAAGGAATGTCTGGCCCGGATTGACCTGATCGCCCACCCGGACTTGCGCCATCTGGCCCTGGCGGAAGAGCGTCTGCAAAACGGCGATACCGTTGATGGGCGCCTTCATGGTCATTCGTTCGACGTTGGTCTGGGACTGCTCCAACTGGATGCGGGAAGCCTGCAAATCGAGATCGGTGGCCTTGATCTGCGCGGTTTGTGAAACTTCCTGAAGGTCGGCCTGCTTCCTGAGTTCGTCGTAGGCCTCTTTGGCCTCGTCGACCGCAATCTGGTATTTTTCGGCGTCAATTCGGGAGCGAATCGGGGCCGTCTGCAAATCGAGTTTCGCCTTGTCCCACTCGGCTTTCGCGCTGCGGACCTGTTGCGCCATGGCCTCCTTGAAAAAGGCCAGGTTTGCTTTCAGACGGTTGAGGTTGGCCTCCGTTTGCACCACGGAATCCTTGTAATCGTCTACGCGCTGCTGTTGCGCAGTCAGATCGAATTCAGTTACCACCTCACCGGCCTTCACGCTGGAGCCGGGTGCAACCAGCCTGGTAATGGTCAGGTTGAAATCGTTGAAGTTGCCGTTGGCGCCTTGCTGTTGACCGCCTCGATTGAAATTGCCCCGGTTCCCCTGGATGCGAGGCGCCATGATGGAGGCGTAGCGCGCCGCGGATACGGTGCCCGCGATGCGAACCGTGCTTTGCAAATTGCCGAGACTGGCGGCTATGACGGGTACCGAAACGACGGGTCCGCTCGAATTGGTGTCGGGCACGCGGGACTTCCAATACCACGCTCCCCCTGCGACCATCAGAACCGCGGCGATCAGGAGAATCCCGGCAAGACGGCGGGGCTGCTTGGGCTCGACCGGGCGCGGGACAATAGCAGGACCGGGAGCTGGAGAGGGGACCGGCACACGCCCCGGGGCGGGTCCGCTGCTTGGAATTGGTGCGCTGCTGAAGAACGATTGCATTATCAATACCTTCCAGCCGAACGGGGTGTCACAATACGCGTCTCTCCTACCGTCAAGAAAAGACGCTGGCTTACCGGCAAAGGTTAGCAGTCCCTAGCCAAAACCGGCTATTTTTTTAAGTGCTTACGAAACTAGCAGTTTAGCGCCACCTCAAGGTGCTGTCTACTGCGGTTCGGGCACCCGTGTTATCGTTGGAAGAACAGTGTCAGCACCGCTGAATTTTCACCTGGAGCAATACGAGGGACCGCTCGACCTGCTGCTGGATCTGATCCGCAAACAGCAGATTGATATCAAGGACATCCCGATCTCCACCATCACCGCGCAGTACCTGCAATATATGGATAAAGCGCGCGAGATGGATATTGATCTGAGCGCCGAGTTCGTATACATGGCGGCAACCCTGATCCATATCAAATCGAAGATGCTGCTGCCGCAGGATCCGGCTCTGCAAAAAGAAGGTGACGAGGGGCAAGACCCGCGGCAGGAACTGGTGGATCGGCTGCTCGAGCACGAGCGATTCAAGAACGCGGCTGAGATGTTGCAGCAAAAGCGCATGCTGGAGGAGAACATCTGGTCGAATCCGCAGGTGAAAGCGTTCGGCGGCGACGAAGACCCGGGGCTGGCGGTCACGCTTTACGATTTGGTCAAGGCGTTCGGCGAAATTCTGGAACGCGCCAAGAACCGGCCGGTCTACGAAGTGGAAGCCGCCGATGTGACGATTGCAGACATGGTCCGCTATTTGAGGGATCGTTTCGTTGAGGCAGGCCCGGACCAGCCGGTCTTCATCGTCCAGGTTTTTGAGCAGCAGCGGACGCGCCGCGCCATGATCGCCCTATTCCTGGCGGTGCTCGAAATGGTGCGAATGCAGGCGGTGGTGGTGACCCAGAAAGAGCTGTTCGGGGAAATCGCGCTGCAGCGGCACACCAATTTCGAGTCTGCGTTCACCTCGGAGCAGCCCATCGCGGAAATCGAGAAAGACTACGTTTAAACGGCATGGAAGATTTTGAACCCCAACCAGTCCTTTCCATGGACGAACTGCTGGATACGGTTCCGGAGCCGGTGGCGCTGGAGGATACTCCGCTTCGGGCAGTCTTAGAAGCGATGGTGTATGTCACCGAAGAGCCGCTGACGTTGGCGCAGATGGCATCGGTGCTGCAGCAGCCGGCCGACCGGGTTGCCGCCGCGCTCGAACAGCTGATGGCAGAATTCGAGAAGCCGGAACACGGGCTCGCCATTCGCGAAGTGGCCGGGGGCTACCAGATGGCGACCAAGGCGGAGCACCACGAGGCGGTCCGCAATTTCGTCAAGAGTCTCAAGTCGCCTCTCAAGCTTTCGCTGCCGGCGCTGGAAACACTGGCGGTAATCGCGTATAAGCAACCGGTAACAGGGCCGGAAGTGCTGGAAATTCGCGGCGTGCAGGGAGGCGGGGTGATCAAGACGCTGCTCGATCGCAAGTTGATCGCGACGGCAGGCCGGAAGGAAGTTATCGGAAAACCGATCCTGTACAAGACCACGAAGGAGTTCCTGGTCCAGTTCGGCCTCAAGGACCTCAGCGAGTTGCCCTCGCTCAAGGAATTCGAAGAAATCCGGCGGCTTGCGTTCGCCGAGAGCGAGCCCGAAGCCGAGCCGCCGGCCGCCGCGTCGGAGGCCTGATGCCCGCCGAGCGGCTGCAAAAAATTCTTTCGCAGGCCGGGGTGTCATCCCGCCGTCACGCCGAACAAATCATCCAGGAAGGGCGCGTCACCGTCAATGGCGCAGTGATTACCGAGCTTGGTTCCAAGGCCGATCTGGACACCGATCACATTAAGGTGGATGGCCGGCTGCTGCGTGCGCCGAAGCGCCTGGTCTACATTGCTCTGCACAAGCCCAACAACACCGTCACCACGGTTACCGATCCACAGCATCGCGCAACCGTCATGGATCTGCTCAAGCGAGTGCGGGAACGCGTCTATCCGGTCGGACGTTTGGATTATCACAGCGAAGGTCTGCTGCTGCTCACCAATGACGGGGAAATGGCCAACGCGATCATGGCGTCGGCGAGTCATCTGCCTAAGACCTATCTGGTGAAAGTGAATGGCCCCTTAACCGCGGACCAGGAGGAGCGGTTCCGGCGCGGTGTGCCGATCTCAGGAAGGCGCACGCTGCCGGCCGGCCTGAAACTGGTTCACTCGGCCGAGAACCCGTGGTACGAAGTGCGGCTCTTCGAGGGCCGCAACAATCAGATTCGCATCATGTTCAAACACTTCGGCCGCCTGGTTGAAAAACTCAAGCGGGTACGGGTCGGGCCGGTGGAGTTGGGGCCGCTAAAGCCCGGGGAATTTCGTTATCTCGATGTGGAGGAAGTCGGCAAGTTGCGGCGCGCTTTGCGCCGCGCACCCGAAAAAGCAGCCGTATGAAACCAATCGCGGATATCCTCCGATCGGCCCACACCATTGCCGTGGTCGGCGTCTCCAGCAAGCGGTTCCGTCCCAGCTATGGCGTGACGGAGTACATGCAGCGGGCCGGATACCGAATCATTCCGGTGAATCCGCAGGAGAGCGAAGTGCTCGGCGAGAAAAGCTATCCGGACCTGGATTCGATCCCGGAACCGGTAGACATCGTGGATATCTTCCGCCGTTCCGAGTTCGTGCCGGAGATCGTGGATGCGGCTATTCGCAAAGGCGCCAAGATGGTTTGGATGCAGGAAGGCGTGATCCACGAGGAAGCTGCCCGCCGCGCAGAAGCCGCGGGGCTGACGGTGGTTATGGATCATTGCATTCTAAAGGAACACCGGCGGCTGGCGCAGGCTTCGTAAAGGTGAATTGGGATTCCGCTGCGCTCCCTTACGGTCGCGGCCCCGTATCGAGAGGTTTTCGAGCCGCTAAAACCCGCGGAATTCCCGCCAGATCGGGTTCCACTGCCACATCCTCCCACTGACTGAGCAGGCCGCGGACATGTTCGAGGCTGCCGAAGCCAAGCTCCACAATCAGCCAGCCGCCGGGGCGGAGAACACGGGGGGCGTCGGCGGCGATGCGGTCGTAAATCTCGAATCCGGAGTTGCCTGCGAATAACGCGACCTGCGGTTCCCAATCGCGCACTTCGCGCTGCAGTCCTTCGCGCTCGGTGACCGGCACGTACGGCGGGTTGCTGACGATCAGATCGAAACTACGGTCGCGGATGGCGCTCATCAGGTCGCAGGCAACAACGGGCACCGGAGCGCCCAAGCGCCGCGCGTTGTCACGAGCTACCGCGGCGGCTGAGGGCGAAATATCGGTCGCCCAGGCAGTGGCGCCGGTTTCCAGTTGCAAGGTGATGGCGAGGGCGCCGGACCCGGTTCCAACGTCGAGAATCCGGGTTGCGCCGCGGGCGACGCGCAGCGCCAGCTCCACCACGTGCTCGGTTTCGGGGCGGGGAATCAACACGTCGGGACTCACCCGAAACTCACGCCCGTAGAACTCCTGGCGTTTGGTTATGTATTGAGTGGGCTTGCCGATCATGCGCTCGTGCAGGTAGCGGCCGTAGTGCAGCCACTCAACCTCGCGGAGTTCCTGCTCGGAGTGCGCGAACAGGTACACCCGCTCGGCGCGCATCGCGTGAGAAAGCAGCACTTCCGCGGTCAGCCGGGGCGCGGCAACCCGCGCCTCCTCCAGCAGGCGGGTGCCCTGGAGGAGCGCCGTCCGCACCGTCATGGCGTTTTAATCGGCGGCGTTCTGCTCGCCCTGCTGTCTCAGTTTTTCGGTTTGGTAATAGGTTGTCAGCGCGTCGACGATCGCCTCAAGCTTGCCGTCCATCACGAAATCGAGCTGGTGGAGCGTGAGCCCGATGCGGTGATCCGTTACGCGATTCTGGGGGAAGTTATAGGTGCGGATCTTTTCGCTGCGATCGCCGCTACCGACCATGCTGCGCCGCTCGGCGCCGAGAGCGGCCTGCTGCTTCTCCAACTCCATTTCATAGAGCCGGGAGCGAAGAACGCGTTCGGCTTTGGCGCGGTTCTTGATTTGCGATTTCTCGTCCTGGCAGGAAACCACCAGGCCCGTAGGCAGGTGCGTGATGCGAACCGCGGAGTAGGTTGTGTTTACCGATTGCCCGCCGGGGCCGGAAGAGCAGAAGGTGTCGATGCGGACATCCTTGGGATCGATTTTGATTTCTACTTCATCTGCTTCGGGCAACACGGCCACCGTTATTGCCGAGGTGTGAACGCGGCCCTGCTGCTCGGTGACCGGGACGCGCTGCACGCGGTGGACGCCACTTTCATACTTCAGCTTGCTGTAAACTTTGTCGCCGCTGACCAGCGCGATGACTTCCTTCAGCCCTCCAACCGCCGACTCGCTGGAGGAAGTGACTTCAATCTTCCACCGCTGGGTTTCCGCGAAACGCGAGTACATCCGGAAGATTTCGTAGGCGAAGAGCGTGGCCTCGTCGCCACCGGTGCCGGCGCGGATTTCGAGCACAACGTTCTTATCATCGAGCGGATCCTTGGGCAGCAGCAGGACCTTCAGTTCTTCTTCGATGTTGGCGAGTTCGGGTTCGAGCCGGGCGATCTCGTCGGCGGCCATCGCCTTCAACTCCGGGTCGTGGTCGTCCACCATGGCGCGGGCCTGCAACAGCCCGTCTTCGGCCTTCTTCCATTCACGGAACTTACTGACGACGTCGGAAAGCTCGCTGTGCGCCTTGGTGACCTTCCGATATTGGTCGGCGTCGCTGATTACAGCGGGGTCGGCCATCTGCGCATTCAAGCCCTCGAACCGCTTTTCGAGTTCTTCCAGTCTGTGACGGAATTGCATGGGACGTCAGGCGATAACCAGCTGGCCGCCCTGCGATTTTTCGAGCTTCATGGCGCCTTCCAGCGCATGGATCGCCACCGCAGCCTGGTCATCGGCCGGAGGCTTCGTGGTGATGCGCTGCGTCCACAGACCGGGCATGGTCAAAAGCGCCAACAAAGAGCCGCGCTTGCGGGCGGCGTAAAAGATCAATTCGTAGGAAATGCCGATGAGGAAGGGAATCAGCACTACGCGCGACGCCAGCATGGCTGCAAATCCTTTAAACGGAATCATCGCGTAGAGTGGAATCGCCAACAGGAACACGACTACCAAAAAGCTGGTGCCGCACCGTGGATGGAAGGTGGTGAAGCGTTGCGCGTTCTCGACGCTGACGGGCTGGCCGGACTCGAAATTGAAAACCACCTTGTGTTCCGCGCCGTGATATTCAAACATCCGGCGCATGTCCTTCAGTTTGGAGAGCACGAAGAGGAGGGAAATCAGAATTGCGAGACGAATAATGCCATCAGCGAGTACCGAGACCAGACGGCCCTCGAACACGGGATAGGACCTGGCTAGCAGCTTCACCAGATACAGGGGCACAGCTTTGTACATGAAGATAAAAAACAGGAACGAGAATACCACCGGCGCTCCGACCACCCAGCCGGACATCTCTTTGGGCTTCTCTTTCGACTCGGATTTTTCGTCTTCAAGCGAAGCCAAAGCCGAGAAGTTCAAGGCCTTGCCGCCCAGCTTCAGTGCCTGGTACAGAGTGCCCAGTCCACGCAGCAGCGGATATTTGAAGATCTTGTATTTCTCCGACATCCGCTCGAGGGGCATTTCGGAAGTCACCAGTTCGCCATTCGGCTTTCTGACCGCCACGCAATAGCTGTGAGGAGCGCGCATCATGACGCCCTCCATGACGGCCTGTCCGCCGACGAGCGTCTCCTCGCCCGCCTCCAGGATCGGGAGCATTTGGAAGTGGGTGAAAAGACGGAAAAACGTGCGTGGCGACACCGGAAACCTCAGTCTCTATCGTAACAAATCCGCCAAGGCCGGACCGAGTTGCGGAAATCGGAAACGAAAGCCGGCGGCCTCGGCGGCGCGAGGCATCGCCCGCTGACTGGCGAGCAGCACCTGGGCTAATTCGCCGAACAACAATCTCATGCCGAATTCCGGCACGGGAAAGATGGCGGGCCGCTTGAGCGCCATCGCCAACTGGCGGGTAAACTCAATATTTCGAACCGGTTCCGGGGCGACTCCATTAAGTGGACCCTGCACTGGGGTCTCGACCACATAGCGGAACAGATCGACCAGATCGTTCAGGTGAATCCACGATACCCATTGGCGACCCGAACCAAGCCTGCCGCCCACGCCCAAACGGAACGCGGGCAGCATCCGTTGGAGAGCACCGCCGCGCGAGTCGAGGACCATGCCGATTCGGATGACGGCGACGCGCATTCCAAGAGTTTCCGCGGCTTGGGCCTCGCGTTCCCAAGCTACGCAGACTTCCGCCAGAAAGTCTTTACCGGCGGGCGAGGACTCTTCCAGGGTCTCGTCTCCCCGCGAGCCATAATAGCCGACGCCGGAAGCGGAGATGAGGGCAGCGGGCCTTCTCGGGAGCGCCGCCACAGCCTCGACCAGATGACGCGTCCCAGCGACGCGGCTATCGCGGATGCGCCTTTTGATCTCCGCATTCCAACGGTGCGCAACGGGCTCTCCGGTGAGGTGGATTACCACGTCTGCGTTTTCGACGCTTTCCCGTGGCGGTGTCCCATTCACCGGATCCCACACCGACAACCGCACACCATTTGGCAGATTCGTCCCGGCATGGCGGCTGAGCACGTGGAGCGAGTGGCCTGCGCCGCCCAATACCTTCAGCAGACGCCTGCCAATAAATCCGGATGCGCCTGAAATAGTTACGTTCACACGCGGACCGGAGCGCCCGTATTTTGGAGATGGAACGGGACCTCGATGGTCGCCGGCACTGCGACGCGCTCGCCGTTTCTAAGCGCAGGTTCGAAGCGCCACTTGCGCACTGCCTGGACTGTTCTCTGATCCACCCGATGCACGGTTTGGGGCGCGAACGCCGAGGAAGTTTGCGCAAGCACACTCCCTGCCCATAAAAACGCCACGAGTGCGGCGGCTTTCATGTCTTTTACGATATCACTTCCAGACCGCACCGCTCAGCGCAGAATTCCGAACATGTTCGAGTAGTCGTCGGTCCAGGTGCGGAAACGCGGATCCGGCTGCAGCACGCGCGCATATTTGCGGAGAGCGGGATGGGCATTGAGCGTCGCGGGGTCCATGATGAGCGCCCAGGTGCATCCGAAGCAAATGAAGTCGTCCGGATCCGGATCGAAGTCGTACACCAATGCCGTTTTGCCAAAAGCAGCGGCCGCGCGTGCCATCACGGGCTCCAGGTTCAGATACGCATTCGAAATATTGACCGCCACGATCCCGTCCGGTTTCAGATGCCGGAAGTAGTCGGCGAACGCTTCGCGAGTAACCAGATGCACCGGGACAGAATCACCGGAGAACGCGTCCATAACGAGGATGTCGAACTGCTGGCTGGGCTCGGATTCCAGGACGAGACGGCCGTCGCCCATCGCCACCTGCACCGCCGCTTTCGTATCCTGCAAATAAGTAAATTCGGTCTGCGCAATGTGGAGCACCAGCGGGTTGATTTCGTAGATGCGGATCACATCGCCATCATGTCCATAGGCCGCCAGAGTGCCACAGCCCAGCCCCAGAATACCGATGCGGCGGGGTTTGCCGGCGAGCGCCTCCATGGCGCGGCCGATTCCGCTGGCCGGGCAGAAGTAGGAAACGGGCTCACGCCGGTATTCCGGCTTCAGAACCTGCATGCCGTGGTTGATGACGCCATGAATCAGATTGCGGGTCGTGAAGGGACCTGTTTCGCTATCCTGGACGTCCCTGACCCGAAGCTGGCCGTAAAAATTGCGCCCCACCAACCGGTACGGGCTCACCATCTTCTGCACGATCATTCCGACAACCACCAGATAGCCGGCGAGGACCGCCAGAAGCGCGCCACGGGATGCCCACATCCGGGTTCGGGAGAGGCGCTGGGAGGCGCGCAGGAGCGGCGCTCCCGCCAGCACGGCAAACAGGCCCAGCCCGATGGGAAATTCGTAATACGCGTTGAAGAGATTGGGGGCGAGCAGCCCGACAAACAATCCGCCCAGCGCGCCGCCGAGCGAGACACTCACGTAAAACGAAGTCAGGTAGCGTGCCGAGGGGCGCATGCGGACAAGTTCCCCGTGGCAAACCATGCAGCACACGAACAGCGACCCGGCCAACGCGAGGGTGAGCGGAAGCGCGAGCATCTTGGGACGCTCCGGCCACAATCGCCATGCCATGAAAGCCAGAGCCCCCGCAGCCAGCGGCACAAACACAAAACGCCGATAGATGCGCGGGGAATCGAAACAGAGGATGAACGTCAGCAGATAGACGCTGAGGGGCAGAATCCAGAGGAACGGAATTGCCGCGACGTCCTGTGTGAGGAAGTTGGTGACGGCCAGTAAAAGGATCGACGCGCACGCCGCGAACGCCACCCAGAGCAGGCGTGCCGCGAACTGCGGAGCAGGATCCGCCTCAGCTTGCGCGTGGGAGGACGCGGTATTCGCCACCGGCTTGCGGTTCGCCGCCAGCCATGCGGTGGCAATGCAAAGCACCACAAAACCGGCATATGCGCCCGACCAGATCAGACCCTGGGTGCGAGCCGGCAGGTTAGGCTCAACCAGCACGGGATAGGTGAGCAGCGCCAGCATCGAAGCCAGATTCGAGAGCGCAAACAGCCGGTACGGCATTCCGCCGCTGTGAGTTCGCGCGTACCACGCCTGGAGCAGAGGGCTGGTGGAAGCGAGGAGAAAATACGGCAAGCCGACGGTGATCGCCAGCAAAGCCAGAATCCGTAGCGACGGATTGGCGGCCTCCGCGCTCTTCCACATCGAACTGGGGAGAATGGGCAGGGCCGCCAGGCTCAACCCCAGAGCGACGGTATGCATGATCGCCTGCCGGCGCCCGGCGAATTTCTGATGCAGCCAGTGGGCGTAAACATAGCCGAGCAGGAGCGCCGACTGAAAAAACAGCATGCAGGTGCTCCAGACCGCCGACGATCCGCCGAACCACGGCAGAATCATTTTCGCAATGATTGGCTGTACCTGGAATAGGAGAAACGCG
Source organism: uncultured Solibacteraceae bacterium (assembly GCA_964554945.1). Lineage (GTDB taxonomy): Bacteria > Acidobacteriota > Terriglobia > Bryobacterales > Bryobacteraceae > PSRJ01. Next base: position 27,223 of record CAZKQQ010000050.1, read on the forward strand.
GAGAGAAAGATTGTGACCGCGTAGACCAGGATCATCAAATTGTGCGCAGGTCCTTGCTGGTGGGAGTGAGGATGCGGCAGCCGGATTCGGTAACCTCCACCGTATCCTCAATGCGGATGCCGCCGAAGCCTTCCAGATAGACACCAGGCTCGATGGTGATGGCCATTCCGGCCGCGAGATTCCCTTTATCGAGCTTGCCAATGCGCGGCGGCTCGTGAATTTCCAAACCCAGGCCGTGTCCTGTCGAGTGAACAAAGGCCTTGTCCAGGCCGTAACCCTTCAGCACGCGGCGCGCCTGGCGGTCCACGTGGGCCGTGGAAACACCCGCGCGTACAGCGTCGATAGCAGCCAGTTGCGCCTCCAGAACCGCGCGGTAAGTGCGCTTTACCTTGGCGCCTGGGGAACCCAGAAACAGCATGCGCGTCATGTCGCTCGCGTAACCGTCCTGAAACGCTCCCATGTCGACCACCACCAGGCTGCCGGCGGTAAGCGGCGCCGCCGTCGGCTGCGCATGGGGCAGTGCACCACGCGCGCCACCAGCGACGATGGTTTCAAACGAGGGCTTCTCCGCGCCGAGTTGCCGCATCGAATATTCCAACTCCGCGGCCAGATCCTGCTCTTTCATGCCGGCGTGGACGCGCGCCACGGTTTGCTCGAAGGCGCGCGAGTTGGTTTCCACGGAGCGCCGAATGCGCTCCAGTTCCTGCGAGGACTTGATGGTGCGCATCTGCTCGATCCAGCCACTCACCGGAGCCAGGGATGCCTTCATAGGAAGCCGCGCCTGCAGCGACTCGAACATGTCGCAAGTCATGCGTGACGGTTCATAGCCAATGCGCCGGATCTGCAATTTCTTAATGGCGGCGATGATATCGATGACGAGCGGCCCTTTCGCGATCTTGACGCGGCATGTGGTTTCCTGCCCCGCCTGAATGGTATAACGCGGGTCCGTGAATAGGATGGCGCGATCGGGCAGGAGCAACAGGTTGCCGTTACTGCCGGTGAAACCGGTGAGATACCGCAAATTGGGGGAGAAGGCGACCAGCAGGGCGTCCAGTTTCCGCTGAGCGAGTCCGGCTGCGACTGCTTGCCGGCGTCCCACGAACTCGTCAGCGGCCACTCTGCAGCTCCCGGACTAATACGAGCGCCTGCCCGGCGAGGGCGTCGGCCTGACGCCAGTCATTGCGCATACCGGCATCGTCGGATTGGGAGACCAGGGTGCGGATGCGTGCCACCAGGTCGCGCTGCCCGGGGTTCAGCTTCCGGAGGTCCGTTTGATCCAGCACTTTTTTGATATCGCGCTTCCGTCCGTCGGCTGATTCCTGCAGCCGTTTCTGTTCGGCGGCCGGAAGAATCTCCTGAATCGGAGGGCGTTCCACTGGTTGTTCCGGCACAGGAGGCGGAGGCGCCGCGGCAGCCGGCGCAGGGGGCGTCGGTTCGGCTCGCGGCGGGCCCGCGACAGGACCGCTACGCCGCGGCGGCGTGCGCGCCGGTTGCGATTCGGCCGCTTCCTCGGGAGGCTTCGTAGTGGCGAGCGCATCCGCGCTGATCGGCTGCGGCGCCGGCAATTCCGCGACGGTCTGAGGAATCGAAAGAGGCGTCTTCGGCGCCGGCTCAGCAGAGGCGGGCGCCGAGGATGCGGGCTTGGGAGGAGGAGGAGTGGCGCTCGCTTTTTGCGTCTGCTTACCGCTGAGCAGACACCCGCTCAGCAGCAGGGCTAGGGCAACACCCAGGATGTACGTCACTGGTTTCATGCCGGATCCTCAGTCCATGCCGCCATCGGCAGGCGAATAGAGAAGGTTGTTCCCTTTCCGGGTTCACTGGTGAAGTCGATTGTACCATCGTGCAATTGTATGATCCGGAACGTCATCGCCAGTCCGATGCCGGAGCCATCCTTCTTGGTGGTGAAATACAAACGAAAAATTTTGTCGCGCAAACCGGGATCGATACCGGGACCGGTATCGGAGATGCGGACCTCGGCGGTTTCGCTGTTTGCGGACGATTCAAAGCGGAGTTCGCCGCCCTCCGGCATGGCCTGGATCGCGTTCACTACGACGTTGAGAAAGGCCTGCTTTAACAGGTCGCGATCCACGCGAACGTCGCCGTGATCGACATTTTGCTCAACGCTGATGCGGATGTTCGAAAATTCCGCTTGCGGCCGGGCAAGTTCGACAATCTCTTCAACCAACCCCTGGAAGGGCACGTTGGTCAAAGTCAGCTCTACCGGACGGGTGAAATCGAGAAACGTCTTGACGACGCGATCAAGGCGCAGGATCTCGCGCGAAACGATTTCCATTTGCTGCCCGACATCCGTATCGCCATGGGCCAGCTTGGCACGCGCCACTTCGACGTGCAAGAGAATCGCATTGAGCGGGTTTTTGACTTCATGGGCGACGCCGCCGCTTACGCGGCTGAGAGCGGAGAGCCGGTCAGCGATTTGCAATTCCCGGCCGATCTTGCGCTGCGCCTCGGGGTCGCGGAGCCGGACCAGCAACCCGGCGCCGGCCGAGCCTGCCGGGCTTTGCAGAACGTCCACCGAGAGGAGAACGTTTCCAAGAGCCCCGGTGTTTTCCGGCCTGGGCGGCAAGGGCAAGCGCCGGTTGCGAACCGGCTTCCCGTTCTGCGAAGCCTGCCCGATTACCAGCCCCAGTGTTGTATAGGGTGGAAACACAGCAGCGATCGTCTTGCCGGCGAGACCGGCGCGGGCAGTACCCAGGAATTTCTCCACCGAACCGGAAGCAAAGACCAGCCGTAATTCGCGGTCGAAGATGAAAACCGCGTCCTCAAGATCCTGCAGCAGGCGGTCGATGTTTCCGCGGAGGTCAGACACCTCGAATTGCGCGCCGCGCAAGCGCTGGCCGAGCAGGCTGACTTTCGAAGCCATGACCGATAGCTCATCGCTGGAAGTCTTCACCGGCGGCTCGGTCTCGTATTCTCCCTTTGCCGCCAGATCGAGCATATGGCCAATGCGTCCAAGAGGCCGGAATGCCACGGCGGAAAACAGAAACGTAACAACGACCGCTCCGAGCACCGAGAGTATGGCCACAACGGCGTTCTTCTGGAGGTTGGGGATAATGTCGGGCCGGATCAGCGCGGGTTCGATCACTACGCGCACCGAGATCACCGGCTGGCCTGCCGATCCGAGTTTCACTTCCTGCAACTGATAATAATGGGTGCCGCGCTGTGTCAGAACCTGCAGCTTCCGATAGGAGCCGGCATCGGTGACGATCGGACGGAAATCGGGAAAAGGGGGAGCCGTGACTCCGATCCGGTTCTTGTCGCTATCCAGCAGAATCCGGTTTTGCGGATTCACCACCGCGATTTCCAGAATCGCGTGTGAGTTGGCAATGATGTTCACCAGGTTGCCCTGCAGCTCCGGATCTTGCAAGGCGTCTTCAATCTTCAGGGTCCGGTGGCGGTTAAGCGACTGGCTTACCAGATTGGTGGCCAGATCCCTCTGCACAGTAGCGCGTTCGAGAGTTTCCGCGAACTGCCGCTCAATCTCGTTTCCCAATTCGACGGCGGAAACCAGCCCGACCATCAGAGTGGCCAGCACCACCGAACCTAGCGTGAGCTTGGCCTGAAGCGTCATGGATCACTGGGGGATCAGCAGCAACTTACCAGCGGTCTTGCGGCCTTCCAGATCGCGGTGGGCCGCGGCGGCGTCAGCCAGCGGATAGGTACGCTCGATGCGCAGCTTCAGCTTGCCCGCCGCAATCCAGCCGAGCACATCACCCGCCCGCCATAACAGTTCGTCGCGCGTCAGCAGGTAGTGGGCCAGACTGGGCCGCGTCAGAAACAGCGATCCTTTGCCATTGAGGATGTTTGGATCGAAGGCCGGAACCGGGCCGCTCGATTGGCCGAACAAGGCCAGCACGCCCCGCGGGCGCAGCGAACTCAGACTTTTATCGAACGTGGTTTGGCCGACTGAATCGTAGACCACGTCTACGCCGCGGCCGGCCGTGAGCCGCTTCACCTCTGCTTCGAAATCCTGCGAGGTGTAAAGAATGGTCTCATCGGCGCCGGCCTGCCGCGCGATGGCCGCTTTCTCCCGGGTGGAAACGGTGCCGAACACCCGCGCGCCCACCATCTTCGCCATCTGGACGATCAGGCTACCGGTTCCGCCGGCCGCCGCGTGAACCAGGCACGCCTCGCCGGACTTGAGCGCATAGGTGGAGTGCGTCAGGTAGTGCGCGGTCATCCCTTGCAGCATGGCCGCCGCGGCGGCCTGGAAATCCAGTCCATCCGGGATCTTCACTAACAGCGAAGCCGGTACCACGGCGTACTCGGCGTATGAGCCGCGATGCATGGCCCATGCGACGCGGTCGCCGGTCTTCACCTCGGATACCTCCGGCCCGACCGCCTCCACCGTCCCGGCGCCTTCATTGCCCAATACGATCGGAGTCTCGGCTTTATATAAGCCCTTCCGGAAGTACACGTCGATGAAATTCACGCCGATCGCTGCCACACGGATCAGCGCCTGCTTGGGACCCGGCTCCGGCTTCGGTACATCCATCAACTCCATCTTTTCGGGGCCGCCCGGTTCTTTCACTTGAATAATTTTCATCAATCAGCCTCTGCGCAGGGCCCTGCGAGTATGAACAGTCGTTGCATAGAGTAACAGATACAGTAAAGTGAACGGAAAGGAAATCACGCGCGCCAGGGTGCGAACCGCGCCGGCGTCACCCAATCCCGCCCGGATGAGCATAAAACGCCATACATTCGCCCACTGGTGAACCTCGACCGGAAAATAATCGGCGTTTTCGTTAATGATGAAAAGCTTGGCGGGAATCCGCAGCGCCAGCGACCATTTCCACTTGGTCATTAGCGGCTGTTCGGAACAGACAATGCCCACAATGCCGTAGTGGTTCTCCGCGAGCTGTCCATATAGCCGTCGACGGCCCTGCCGCCCGCGGTAGTCGCTGACGCGGTAGACGCGGGTTGTCTCTTCGGTGAAACCGCGCGGAAGACCTGAGTAACAGGTCACCAGGTCGATGAAGATGTGATCGCCCCAGGAGCGCCGGAGCGACACAATGGCCTGTTCCAGCAGTTCGCGCGAGCCGCTTTCGACCAACAGAATGGAACGCACGGGCGGAAAACCCCGGCTCAGGATATAACGCACTATTTTGAATATAACGCGATCGCTTACTTCACCGTCCGCGCGGCGCGGACTCGCGGCACAGAACCGCGACCGGGCGGGCTCGCTGAACCGAACATCTCACTTTCCGCCGCGCGCCGCCCGGTCCGGCAATTCGAATACCCAGAGACCGGCATTGCGGTCGGGCGGGTTTTGGATATCCGGGATCAGCGACCACCAGGTAGCCGGAATCGCACCGCCGTTCCCCACCGTCATAGCGACGTACTGCTTGCCATTGACGCTGTAAGTGATGGGAGCCGCGTTGGGAACATCATTTAACCGGATCTGCCAGAGCACGTCCCCAGTGGCCTGATCGCGGGCGCGGAAGCGCCGGTCCATGGAGCCCTCGAACAGCACTCCGCCCGCGGTCGCGAGCACGCCGGTGGTGATCGGAACGCGCTGACGTTGCGTCCAGGCCACTTTGCGGGTGGCCAGGTTAATCGCTTCCACGCGTCCGTATTGGCCATCAGAATTGAGCGGCGGCCGCACCGCCCAACGCACTCCCGAACTCAGGCTGGGCCGTCCGCCTTCCTTGACCGGAATCATATCCATGCACGATTCGACAAGAGTGACGTAAAGGGTTTTGCTATCCGGATTGTAAGATCCCGGCACCCAGTTCTTCGATCCGCCCGCGTGCGGGCACACCAGCTTGGTCTCCCCATCGCCGGGTATCACGCGCGGGTTGATGGTCTTGGCGCCCGTTTTGGGATCAATGGCGCTGACTACATTCTGCAGTCCCAGATCCATCGAGAAAGCATATTTCCCCGTCGCGGCGTCGAGGGCTTCATAGACCGCAATCTTCCCCGAGGTCACCGCCAGCTTCCTGGTGACGCCGTTCACCGGAAGGGGGATCAACTGCCGCTCGAAAACCCAGTCCAGGTCCCACTGATCGTTGGGCACATGCTGGAAGTACCAGACCAGCTTGCCAGTATCCGGGTTGATCGCCAGAGTGCAATCGGTGTACAGACCTTCATTGGTCATGCCGGGCTGGTTCACCGGCTTGAGCAGCGGTCCCGTGTCATAGGTTTGCGCGACCCCGAAGAATGCGAGGTTGAGATCCGGATCATAACTGCCGGCGGTCCACACGGAAGCTCCGTTCCGCTTCTCCAACTCGAGCCCGTTCCAGGTATTGCCGCCGGACTCTCCGGGCCGCGCTATGGTATAAAACCGCCAGGCCTCTTCGCCCGTGCGGGCATCGAGCGCCGCGATGAAATTGCCGCCTTTAGCGCGCCCGCCGACGCCTTGCATCACCTTGCCCTTCGCTACCAGCGGGCCGCCTGTAATATTGAAACCCGCGGCGTGGTCCGCGACCATGTGATCCCAAATCACGCGGCCGGTCTTGACATTGAGCGCCACCACGTGCGCGTCCGAAGTGGGAACAAAGAGGCGATCTTCGTAGATGGCGAGGTTCCGCTTCACCCCGGGCATTACGCCTTCCGGCAGCTTGCGGGAGTATTGCCAGAGAAGATCGCCCGAGGCAGCGTCGAGCGCTTGCACGCGGTCGCCGTAGCCGAACACGAACAAGACGCCGTCGCGAACCAGCGGTGTCGATTCGTTGGGTCCGGGAGGAAGCGCCCACGACCACGCCACCCGAAGGTCGCCGGCATTGTTTCGGTTGATCTGCCTGAGGGGACTGAAGCCCCAGTCGTCGTACGTGCGGCGCCAGGTGAGCCAATCCGCATCAGGCGGATGCGTCAGTTGCGCATCGGTGACGAGTGTCAGCTTGTCGAGTGCGCTCGACCGGTTCGGCGGGGGCGGGAGCGTGACATAGGGGGACAGCCCGCCGCCCGGCCCCGGCGGCGGCGTCACCAATCCCGCCGGCCCGGTATCCTGCGCTTGCGCGCGCTGCGCCGGTTGAACCATCAGGATAATCGCCGCGATCGCCGCAACGCCGGCGAGGAACAAACCCATCCGCCTCATCTGCCGAAACCTCCGCTTTTCGTTCGAGTTTAGTTTATCGTACGGCAGGCTACTGCTTGTCCTTAACGGCAATCACCGGAAGGTATTCTCCAGGCTAAATAGCACCGCTGTTGGTTGTCGCGGATCGCGGTTCTTCCTGAGATAGAATCCGTTGATAAGGAGAACCACTTCCGTGCGCTCTGTCTTCGTTGTCCCCGGCGTGATTATGGTGCTCACCGCGGCCGCGATAACCGGAGTCCGCGTCCCTTCGGTGAATGCCGCTACCGGCCCGATTCCACTCAATTGCAATCGCGCCTGTCTGGAGGACGTAATCAATCAATACCTCGCCGCATTAGTGGCGCACGATCCCAAACGCCTGCCGCTCTCGGCCGATGTAATGTACAGCGAAAACGACCAGGTCATGCAAGTGGGCGACGGCTTTTGGAAAACGGCGGAGGGCCTCGGCAACTACAAGCACATCTTTGCCGATCCGGAGTTTGGCCAGGTAGCCTACATGGGCACGATGCGCGAGGCCGGCACGCCGATGCTGATGAGCCTGCGGCTGCGCCTCGAACTCGGCCGCATCACTGAAATCGAAAGCATCTATTATCGACAGGGCGGCGGCGGTCCCTCCGGCATCGCCGATCTGGACAAGCCCGGCTACAAGCCCGAAGACATGTGGTTCAAATCGATCCCCGCCGCCGACCGCCCGTCGCGCCAGGAAATGATCGCGATCGCGGACGGCTATTTCACGGGCCTCGAGAAAAACGATGGGAAGGGTATCAACAGCACCGGCACCTATCCGTTCACCAATGACTGCGACCGCATCGAAAATGGCGCTCACACGACAAACGTACCGCGTCCGCCCAACGAAGCGCCGGACGCGATCAACGGCTTTGCCCTCGATTGCATGGCCCAATTCAAGCTCGGCTACTACTTCGTAGTGCAGAACATTCATCACCGGCGCTACCCGTTGGTTGATAGCGAGCGCGGGGTGGTCTGGACGCACGCCGTCTTTGACCAGGGCACGGTCAATTCGGGTACGCTCTCGGACGGCCGCAAATACACCTTCCGCGGCTTCAACCGCCCGTCCAGCATTTTAGTGAGCGAGGCTTTTTTAATCGAGAACCGGAAGATTCGCCGCGTCGAGATGGTCGGCCCGTCGGTAACCTATCATCTGAACTCGCCTTGGGCGGGCGCTCTCAGCGGCCGTTAGTTTCGCGGGCCAGCAGGTTCAACCACGATTCGGCGCCGCCCTCGAGCGGATGCACACGGGTGATGCCATGAGCTTTCAGGAGCAGCGCCGCACGGGCGCTGGAGGCTTCGTTCGGTCAACTACAGAACAGGATGATATCGCGATCGCGCGGAATCTCGCTGTGCCGTGCTCCTAACTCTTCGGCGGGAATGCGCAACGCGTCCGGAATTTCGTCGAGCGCGGCCGCGCGCTTGTTCCGTAAATCCACCAGCGCCACCGCGGCGCCGCCGCGCATTTTTACCAGTAATTCGTCAGCAGTAATCCGCGCGACCGCCAGTTTGCGCAGAAATCGTCTGCGCTGCACGAACTTCCACCCGATCCACGCCGCGAGCAGCCCGGCGAGCATCAGAAGCAATCCGGAACCGGTGCGCAGCGCGTACCCGGCAATCGTTTCGAGTTGCCCCGCGAACAGATATCCCGCGCCGGCGTAAGCCGTGATCCAGACCACTGTTCCAAGGCTGTCGAACAGGACAAATCTTGCAAAGCGCGCGCCGGAACTGCCCGCCAGGGGAGCCGCCACAGCATTGAGCCCGGGCACGAACTTCGCCACGAGCATTGAGCGTAGCCCGTATCGAAGAAGCGCGTTCTCCGTCTGGCGCACACACGAATCGGGCTCCAGCGCGATCCGGCAAAGCAGGCGCAGAACCTTCGCACCCCCTCGCTTGCCCACATGAAACCAGACCGAATCGGCAAGGAGGCATGCCGCCAGCCCATATCCGACAATCAATACTGGATTTAACCGACCGTCCCGCGCCAACGCTCCGCACGCCAACAGCAGGGGAATCGACGGCATCGGCAGTGCCGCTTGCTCCAGGAAGAGCCAACAGAACAGGAGCACGTACCCGTGCTCAACCACGAATTGGACCATCTCCCTCATCGGTTTTCAGTCTACCTGACGAGATCGACCCGGCGCCCGGGGTTCTTTCGAGTGCGTGGTTTGTTTCTTCGGACGAATTTCGACTTCCCGCGAGCGCGCTCTTTACAACTCATATCAATGAAAGAGAGCGGCGCGAGTTGCGGGCCCTGTCCAAAATGCGGGATTCTCAAATCGGTTTGTCGGACGCCCCGGAACGCCTGGCGCAGCGCTCCGATATTCAGCGTGGCCGGTTTTACAAGCCCGTCAAGCAACTAGTGAGTCTTCGTGTCGATCGCGAAATGAAATCGCAGCCGCGCGGCCGGTGACCCCGACTAGTCGTTCCCGGAAATCTGAACAATCGGCTCCGGCGCCGTCCCGTTGGCCACGGCTTCCGCTTCTTCCGCCGTGAACTGCTCGACCTTGGCCGAGATGTTCATCGAGCAGAACTTCGGACCGCACATTGAGCAGAATGCCGCGTCCTTGAAGCCTTCATCGGGCAGCGTCTCGTCATGATAGGCCTGCGCCGTTTCCGGATCGAGCGAGAGCCGGAACTGTTCCTTCCAGTCGAACCGGTAGCGCGCTCGGGACAACTGGTCGTCGCGATCGCGCGCGCCGGGACGCTTGCGCGCAATATCC
>CAZKQQ010000051.1:0-11870 GCA_964554945.1 uncultured Solibacteraceae bacterium
GCGGCGCGATTTCCTTGTTGTACAGATCGCCTTGCAGGTGATCGTGCACCAGGACCATGACTACGTCGGCCTCCTTGGCGGCCTCGGCGGTGTTCAGGACGCGGAGGCCCGAGGCTTCTGCTTTCGCCCGGGACTTGCTGCCCGGGTAGAGGCCGACGATCACGTCGACTCCCGAATCGCGCAGATTCAGCGCGTGCGCGTGGCCTTGGCTGCCATAGCCGATGATGGCGACTGTGCGCCCTTTCAAGAAATTCAGATTTCCGTCTTTTTCGTAGTAACGTTTCGCCATCTCTGTCTCCAGCATGTCCGCTCCCTTACGGTCGCGGTTCTGTGGGAAGCACGCCCACGTCTTATTGAACTGTCTCTTCCACCTTGGCGCCGCCTTTAGTTGGTACCGGCGGCTGCAGGCGCAGTTTTTTTGCTTCCAGCGCGATCGCCAGCGCGCCCGAGCGCGTCACGTCGATCTCGCCGTAACTGCGCATCACATCGATAAACTCGTTCAGCTTCTCCGGATCGCCGGTTACTTCGATCGCGAATCCTTCGGTGGAGGAATCCACTACGCGGCCGCCGAAGATTTCGGCTTCCTTTAATACAGCCTGCCGCGCTTCCTGCGTAGTGCGGACACGTACCAGCACGAGCTCGCGAACCACGGCGGGCGAGTCGGTCAGGTCGACGGCCTGCAGCACGTTGATCAGCTTGTTCATCTGCTTGATCACCTGCTGCCGCAGAGTCGAATCGACCTCGACCGCGATGGTCATCCGCGAGAGCTCCGGATCGAGCGTGCGGGCGACCGTCAGGCTTTCGATGTTGTATCCGCGCTGCGTGAGCAGCCCCGTAACGCGCATGAGCGCGCCCGGCTTGTTTTCCAGTAATAAAGAAATGATCTGCAGCACGTCTTGCCCCTTGTTACTTCGCGGCCACGGGCTGAGGCGGTCCCAGCACCATTTCGTTGATGGCTCCGCCGGCCGGCACCATCGGATACACGCACTCGGTGGGCGACACCTTCACATTCAAAAGATAGGGACCCGGCTCTTTGACCGCGGCTTCGAGCGCGGCCGCCAGTTCCCACGGCTTGTCAATCGTCCTGCCCTTGAAGCCGTATGCGCCAGCCAGCTTCTCCGCGTCGGGGAAGCAATCCAGTTCCACCGAACTCAGGCGGTTGTTATAAAACAGCTCCTGCCATTGCCGGACCATGCCCAGGTAGCCATTGTTCATCACCACAATCTTGATCGGCAGGCCGTAGGCTGCGATGGTCGCTAGTTCCGGAATGGCCATCTGAAAACCGCCGTCGCCAACCACCGCGAACACCAGTTTGTCCGGACGCGCGAACTGTGCACCAATTGCGGACGGCAGGCCGAAACCCATCGCCCCGAGGCCGCCGGAGTTGATCCACAGCCGCGGTTCCCCGAAGCGTACCAGCTGCGCGGCCCACATCTGATGCTGGCCGACATCCGATGTGACAATCGCGCGGCCCTGCGAGAGGCGGTCGATCTCCGACATCAAATGCTGTGGTTTGATCTCGGTATCGGAAGTGACGGGCTGCAGCGGATGCTCTTGTTTCCAGCGGCGGATCTGGTTCCACCAGGATTTCCGCGCGGTTTCCACTCCGGTATCGGTTGCTTTTGGAGTTTCCGCAAGCGACTGGTTGATTTTGGCGAGGACGCGTTTCACGTCGCCGACGATGGGCACATCGGGGGCGCGGTTCTTGCCGATTTCGGCGGGATCGATATCGACGTGGATCACCTTGGCGTGCGGCGCGAACGCCGCCAGCCGGCCGGTGACGCGGTCGTCGAAACGCACGCCCAGGGCTATCAACAAATCGGCGTTCGACATCGCCATATTGGCCGCATAGCTGCCGTGCATGCCGGGCATGCTGATGAAATTGGGATGCTCGGAAGAGAGCGCGCCCAGGCCCATCAACGTATTCACTGCCGGAAAGCCGGTCCGTTCCACAAACTCGCGTAAGTCAGCCGACGCATCCGCCGCGACCACACCGCCGCCCGCGTACACCAGGGCGCGCTCGGCCTTCTGGATGAGCTGCAAAGCGCGCCGGATCTGTCCTGTGTGGCCTTCGGTGAAAACCTTGTAGCCCGGCAGATGAATCGCAGTCACGTGTTGATAATGGCCCTGCGCCTGAAAAACGTCCTTGGGAATGTCAACGAGCACCGGTCCGGGCCGGCCGCTCGCGGCCACATAAAACGCCTCGTGGACAATCTGGGGCAGATCTTCGAGCGTCTTGACCAGGTAGTTGTGCTTGGTGCAGGGACGCGTGATGCCGAACGTATCGGCTTCCTGGAAGGCATCGCTGCCAATCAGCTTGGTCGAGACCTGGCCGGTGATGGCGACGATCGGAATCGAATCCATCATGGCGTCGACCAAACCTGTGGTGAGATTGGTTGCGCCGGGACCGGAGGTAGCGCAGCAGACGCCCACTTTGCCGGTAGCGCGCGCGTAGCCTTCGGCGGCAAAGGCAGCGTTCTCCTCGTGGCGGACGAGCACGTGGCGCAAAGGGTGATCGTACAGCACGTCGTATAGGGGAAGCGTGACGCCGCCGGGATAGCCGAACATGCAATCCACGCCTTCGCGGCTCAAGCATTCCAGCAGCATCCGCGCGCCGCTCATCAGGGTCGACATATGTTGTACCTCGTCAAAAGTGCCATATAACGAAAAAGGCCATCAGCCGGGCTTTTGCACCCCGCTGATGGCCTTGGGAACTCAGTTCCGCCGGGCCTAAGCGGGGCCGGCTACGATGACTACAATAATAATTCCTACAGGAATAGCGATGGTTTGGGAGAGAAAGGCACGAAGCCACCGACCTGGACGACTGCTGATCATCGGGAACTTACAATGAGTGTAGCTGACAAGAATTTCAAATGCAAGTAGACCTTTGTATAAATTAAAGTTATTGAACTATTTGGGTTGATGGCGCAAAGCGCCACCGGTCGACGAATTCCCACCACAGCAAGTGCTGCCACTCGACAACTGTCGTGCGGATCCATTCCCGCTTCTGCCACCAGCGCACGCCGAACCTGGAGGGGTCGGAGACCGCCGTGATCGACCACCGGTACTGCGGCATCAGTCGCGAGAACATCGCCAGCGATCGCCGGCTATGAAAGTCATCGACCACCAGCAAAACTGAACGCGCGCCGATTGGTTTGAGGCAGTTTCCGACTTCATAGACTTCCTGCGCGGTCGTATCGCCAGCGATCGGACAGACTCGCACGCGGCCGGCGGCAGGACCGGCGGTCTTTTTCAGAAACTCATCCGCCAGTTCGGCCTGGCTGCGGCCGAACAGCATCAGATTCGTTCGCGCATCCAGAAGCAGTTCACGGCCGTAGCCTTCGTTGAGCAAACGGAGTGCCGTCCAATACTGCCCATCGAGCGAATCACCTTGTGTGATCACTAGGGCGTCGGACTTTTGCCGGTTGTCTGCAACGAGAAAATCACCGCTGCTGCGAAACAGAATTACCAGCAGCCCCAGCGCGACCGCTGCCAGGGCCAATCTTAGAGGGGGCCGCACTTCGCCTATCTTACGACGAGTGCGCCGATTGCCGAATGTCGCGGTGATTGACCTTGGCCTTGAAGCCCGCCTTGCCCAGTTTGTTCCTGATCTCGTCGGCAATCATTACCGAGCGGTGCTGGCCTCCGGTGCATCCGAACGCAATCGTCAGGTAACTCTTGCCTTCCCGGATATAGTGCGGCACCAGGTAAATCAGCAACTCCGAAATCCGGGTGATGAACTCCGTGGTTTGCGGAAATGAGCGAATATAGCGCGCCACCCCAGGATTTTTTCCGGTCAGGTTTTTGAATCGTGGGATGTAATTCGGGTTCGGCAGGAAACGCACATCGAACACCAGATCACTATCAGGCGGCAAGCCATAGCGATAGCCGAAGCTGGTGACGTAGATGCGGATCTTGGATTCGTCGCGCTGCCCCGTAAATCGTTCGCCGATGAATTCGCGCAGCTCATGCACCGTGAACTTGGAGGTGTTGATAATGAGATCAGCGACTGCACGAATGGGAGCCAGGCGTTTGCGCTCGGCGCGAATACTTTTGACAATGGAGCGGTCGGCGCCGAGTGGATGGGGCCGGCGCGTCTCGCTGAACCGGCGCAGCAGCGCGCCTTCATCCGCCTCCAGGAAAATGAGTTGGGCCGGGATGGACTGGCGGATTTGCGAAAAGATTTTCGGGAACCGTTTCAACCCGGCGCCTTCGCGGATGTCCACCACCAGGGCCGTCGCCTGAACGCTGGGATTATCGCGCGTCAGTTCAGCGAATTTGGGAATCAATTGGATCGGTAGATTATCAACCGAGTAGAATCCCAGGTCCTCCAGCGCTTTGAGCACGGAAGCCTTGCCGGAGCCGCTGAGGCCCGTGATCACCACAAGTTCCGGCTTCTGCACAGACTCGGGGCTCGTTCGGCCTGCCGCCGGACGACTTTTTCGCGCCATGCGCCGTAGCTATCCTTCCACTAAATCGAAATTACCGTCGCGACGGCGCACCAGCACCGAGATACGATCGCTCTCCGCGTCCCGGTAGACCAGATAGTCGCGATTCTTGTCCATCGCCAGCAGCGCTTCATCCAGCGTCATCGGCTTGCGCTTCTGGTGATGATTGACGCGGTACACCTGCCGCTCCGGTTCGCCTTCGGCTTCGGGCTCCGATGCGGAAGCCCGCTCGGCATCTTCGCCGGTCTTATGGGGCGTTCGTTTGGTGTCGCGCCATTTGGTACGCGTTTTGACCGCCTGCTTCTCCAGTTTATCGATTGCCGAATGGACTGCGGTGAACAGGTCGCTATTTGATCCGATCCCAACGAGTTGATGATGATGATAATTGATTGTAGCTTCGGCGTTGTGTAAGTGGCGCTCCAAAGACAGAATCACGTGGGCTTCGCATTCCTTCCTGCCATCAAGCAGCTTCCCGACTTTGGCGAAGCGCGCTTCCAGCTTTTTCAACTGGGCCGGAGCCAGTTCCACCTGCCTACCCGTGTACGTGATCTTCATGGGTTCTCCAGTTGGGGCAGTGGCCGATGACACGCCGCCCCTCACTCCCTTTATAACTCCATTTACAGGGGTTTAGTTCCGGATGCGCCGCTGATGCGTGGACGGAATCTTCATGTCCTCGCGGTACTTGGCGACAGTACGGCGGGTCACGTCGATGCCTTCCGACTGCAGCAACGCGGTGATCTGTTCATCGGTGAGAGGCCGGGTCCGGTCCTCGTCCTCGATCATCTTCTTCACTTTGCGCTTCAGAAGCAGCAGCGGCGTGCCGCTTCCCGAAGGCCCCTGCACGGCTTCCGAGAAGAAGTAGCGCAGTTCGAAGACGCCCTGCGGGGTGTGGGCGTACTTGCTAGCGACGGCGCGGCTGACGGTGGACGGATGCACGCCGACTTCTTCGGCCACCTCTTTGATCATCATCGGCTTGAGGTGATCGAGGCCTTGCGCCAGGAATTCCGTCTGGCGGCGCACAATGGCTTGGCAGACTTTCAGAATCGTCTGCTTGCGTTGCTCGATATTCTTCATCAACTGGATCGCCGAGGTGTACCGCTCGCGGACGTAGTCGCGAACCTCTTTCGTGGCCCCGTTGTCCCGGTCGAGCATGCGGCGATACTGCGCATTTAAGCGGAGCTGAGGTACGTCGTCGTCGTTGATCTGTATAATCCAGTCGTCCCCGTCTTTCAGGAACGTGACATCCGGCTCGACTACCCGGGCTCCTGCGCCGGAATAGCGCTGTCCCGGTCGCGGATTCAGGTGGTGAATCATGTTGACCGCGATCTCAATGTGTTCCAGGGGCCGGCCCAGGACTTTGGCGAGTTCCTTGTACTGCCGCGTTTCCAGCAGCCGCAAATGGCTGGACACAATCTGCCACGCAACGCCGCCCTTGCCGTTCAAACTCTCGATTTGCAGCAGCAGACACTCCTGCAAACTGCGCGCCGCCACGCCGGCCGGGTCCAACGATTGCACCACTTTTAGAGCTTCCTGGACTTCCTCCAGTTTGTGCTCGCCCGCGGACGCGATCTCTTCCAAGGAAGCCGACAGATATCCGTCTTCGTCCAGATTGCCGATGATCGATTCGGCGGCATTTCGAACCTGATCCGAGATCAGACTGACGCTCAACTGCGACCGAAGGTAGTCGCCCAAAGTCATGGGCGCGGACAGGAACGTCTCAAACGAAGGCTTCTCGACGGATTCCGAGGCGGGGCTCTTATATCCGGGGTCCAGATAGTCGTCAAAGAATGAGCCGAAGTCGATTTCGTCGAAAGGATCGGTGGCTGTGACCGGTTCGGCCAGAGAATCGGGAGGAGTCAACTCGGCTGCCGCAACGGCAGCGGCGGTTTCTTCGGCGTCGGCGAGCACCGCGCCGTTGATTGCCAAATCGCCGCCCAATCCATCGACCTGATTAGCCTGATCGCCCGAAGCTTCCAGGATCTGCCGGTCGGCCGGATCCGATACCCGATCCGGCTCAAGCAAAGGTAGTAGCTCTTCGGCGGTGATTTCTTCGCCCGCCTCCTCCATGGATTCTTCCAGGACCGGGTTCTTGACGATCTCCTGGGTGATCATCTCTTTCAGCTCCAGCCGGTTAAGCTGAAGCACGGTAACCATTTGAACCAGCCCAGGGGTCAGAATCTGCTTCTGTGCGACCTTCAGCTGGAGTCTTGGCGACAGTAAGCTCATCTATTCCCTATACTAGCACCGGAAAGTGCCATACCCATTCGGAATCGATACTAACCTAAGCACGTTTTGTACCTTTTGTTAGAATTCGATGGGCGATGCGCTAAACAATTGATTCTAAATCGGAAATGCTCCAGCTGTGAAGGTTTTGGGAGGGTTTTGGTGGCCTTAGACGTATACCCGCCGGACCCGGGCGCTGATGGAGCATAAGATGTTGTAGGAAATCGTACCGGCGACACGCGCGATTTGCTGGGCATCGAGATTAGCGTCGCCTTCGGCGCCCAGGAGTGTGACAGCATCGCCCGGTCCCAGCGTGGTGGTGTGGCTCAGGTCGACGGTAGTCAGATCCATCGAAATGGTTCCGAGAATGGCAGTGAGCTTCCCGTCGGCAATCACTTTGCCGCGATTGGATAGCCGGTGGAACACGCCGTCAGCATAACCGGCTCCCAGAACACCGATGCGCATCGGTCTCGGTGCTCGGAAGGAGCCCCCATAGCCGACCAGAGCGCCTTCAGGGACATCTTTAACCGCCATCAGTTTAGCTTTCCAGGTGAGGACGGGCTTGATATCGAGCAGTTGCGGAGGCGCGTCCCCGCGGGCCGGCGATACGTACCCATACAGGGCGTGGCCGGCCCGAACAATATTGTGCCAACCTTCGCTCAGGCCGTAACCGATGGCATTCGTGCTGGAAGCATGCATCCACCGCGCCTTGACGCCGGCCTGGTTCAACTCGCCGCTGATGGCGTGGAAATAGGCGAGCTGGTCGGAGGTCTGGGTGCTGGTATAGTCGGCCGCAGAAGCCAGGTGCGTCATGAGGCCTTCTAGCGGCGCGTGCCGCGCCGAGCAGAGAGCCTCTACAATTTCACGGGTACCCGCTCGCGTTCCCAGCCGGCTCATCCCGGAATCGATTTTTAGATGAAACGGGAGCGGCTTGCCGGCGCCGCGGGCGAGCCGGTCCAGATCGCTGAGTTGCGCCAGAGAGTGGATAGCAGGTGTCAGATTGTATTCGACCAGAGCATCGCCTTCGTACGGCAGAAAGCCGCCCATTACCAGAATGCGGGTCTCGTGCAATCCGCTGTTGCGTAGTTGCACTCCCTCATCGACCGAGCTGACAGCGAGCCAACGCGCGCCCTCAGCGACCAATACGCGCGCCACCTCGAGCGCGCCGTGCCCGTAGGCGTCTGCCTTGACCACGCACATAACCTCAACACCGGGACCGACGACAGCCCTGACATTCCGATAATTCTGAGCAATCTGCTGGCGCGATACCAGCACGTAAGAGCGATAAGGAGGCAGCACTCGCCTCTATTCTAGTGCAGTGACCCGGAGTTCCCGGATTATGCGCGCGACCTTTTACGAGCGAGCAGCAATAGGCCCGCGCGGGCCCTGTAGGCCTGGGCGAGTTGCCGTCGCCGATGGAATAGGCGCCGCTTCAGTTTTCACGCTTCTCGCGGAAACTTGCGTTTCTTCCAGGCCGCGCAAGTCCGAGCAGAAGGTTTTCGTACGCGTCGGTGACCGCATCCCAGGAATAGAGCTTGCGGATGCGGTCCATAGCCTTCTGGCGCAGCGCAGCGCGTTCGCCCTCCGGCATATCAAGCACGAAGCGCAGCTTCGACGGCAGTTCTTCCGGCTCGAAGGGGATGCCCGTATCCGCCGCCACTTCGGCGTTTTCCGGAGTGTTGCGGTACAAAACCAGCGCACCGCGGCCCATAGCTTCGATCAAGGCCGGATGCGTGCCGCCAACTTCGGTGGCGTGAACGTAGGCGAAGCAGTGCGAATCCAGTTGGCGGTAGCCTTCGCCGTAAATGGCGCCGGGAATGACGACGCGCGGGTCCTGCGTGTTGCGGACCTGCCGGATGTATTCCCGGGCGTAGGGGGCGTCACCCACCAGAGCGAGCCGGTATGGCGTGGCGACACTCTCGAATGCCTGGCGCACTTCCAGCGCGCGATTTTCCGGCTCCATGCGGCTGACATAGAGAAAATACCGGCCCGGTTCGAGCCCGAGTTTTCTCACGAGATTGTCTGCCGGAAGCCGGCCTACTTCAGCTCCATACGGGATGAAGATGCCTTCTTTGCCGTAGCGCTCGCGATAGTAGTCCTGTATGGCGCGGGCGTCCGTGATCATCGAGGCGGGAAAAAACGTAGCCAGGCGTTCCGACATCAGATACCAGGCGCGGGCCAGCACGTTCCATTTCTCCCGCTTGCGCTCGATGCCATCCACGTTCAAGGCGGTCGGAACGCCGGCGAGGCGCGGCCCCAGGGTAAAGACGGCATTGGCCGCGTTACAGTAGAGCGCCACATCGACACGGTGGGTCAACACGTGCGCGGTTGAAATGAATGTGTGCGCCACCGTATCCAGATACTTGTGCCGCAGCGTGGGAAGGTATTGCAGGCGAACGCCGCGATATCGGGGCTCCGGCGGCCGCTCGCGGCAATAGACGGTTACGTCATGCCCGCGTGACGCGAGGCGCGTAGAAAGTTCTTCGGCGAAAGTTTCAAATCCACCGTAGTTGGCTGGAATGCCGCGCGTGCCTAGGAGGGCGATGCGCATCGAACCGGCCGCGCCTCAGGTCCGGGCGGCGGCCGACCGGGAGCGGATCAGTTTCTTGGGGGCCTGCTTGCTGACGGGGCTGTAGTCGAACCAACTCGCCATGTACGCTTCATCCACGCGCCGCCGGGCCTGGATCAGACGCCGCTTGGCGAAAGCTTTCTTCCAGTTTCTCGCAAGAAACCAGAGAGCTTTGAGCGAAGTCTGCTCCCACAACAGACAGCACGCCACAACCACAACGTCACGCGCTGTGATCGAAACGACGTTTCTCCAATACACGCCCGGAGAAATATTCTTGATGCGCATCAGGAAGCGGTTCTTCACCGAATGCATGTTGATTTCCGGCGGAAGCGCTCGCCGATTGCCAGGCAAGACCTTGCGCACGTGATAGCCGCACGCATACGGCACGTACAGGCATTTCCATCCCATGAGCTGGGCCCGCCAAGCGACATCGGCGTCTTCCCGGTACACAAAGAAGTCCGAATCGAAGAATTCTCCGTCCAGCGAGATGTCCTCAATCATGGAACGGCGGTACAATGCCGCCGCCGCGGTGGCGCCGAATACATATTCGTAATTCAGGTAGTGGCCGTTATCCACTTCCTGGCTGCCTCGGTCCAGATGCCGGAGCATCGGATTGAAATAGATGCCGGTGGAATCCACAATTGCGCGGGCCGGGATCTCAAAATGCGGCGACATGGTCAGCAGCTTTCCGCAGACCGTGCCGATCCTGGAGTCGAACTGCCCCGCGTCCACCAGCGCTTGGATGAAATTTGGAAGCAGGAGCACATCGGGATTCAGGGTCAGTACCCACGCGCCTTGCGACCGCAGGATCGCCTGATTCTGCGCAGCGGCGAAGCCGACGTTTTCGTCATTGTAGTAGACCTGGCACGTATCCTCGAATTGCTCGAGGATATCGATGGTGCCATCGGTCGACGCGTTGTCGACGACGATGATTTCCTTGAGCGGATACTTCTGCGCCAGCACCGATTCGAGGCAGCGCTTGATAAAGCGTCCGCTGTTATAAGTCACAAGAGTGACGGAGACAAGCCCACTTTGCGCCATGAACGAAAGAACCTGAGATTCCGATCTTTTGTACTTCCGCCTACTGGTTCAAGCTGAAACTGACAATCTTTGAATAATTCACCCGGCCGAAAAAGAAACGGGCGGCGAGCAGGATAACCTTGCTGTAATTCGTCATCGGCTTTAGGCTCCGTTGCAGGGCCGATTCACTCATCATCCGCAGGATCGAACCGACGACCACTGCCGCACATACCACGCGCATCCCCAAGGCGTGAAAATGCTTGGCTGAGTACCTAAGTAGACTACGATACCAGTAAACCAGCCGCTTCTCTACTGTCAATTTCAAAATCGAATGAGCGCCCGTATGTTTCGCAACAGCTTCCGGCGCGAAATACCACAAATATCGCTGATCTGTCGCGCGCCGGCAGAAATCCACGTCTTCGAACCAGAGCGGCCAGAACCCCTCGTCGAAACCA
This sequence comes from uncultured Solibacteraceae bacterium, assembly GCA_964554945.1. Taxonomy (GTDB): domain Bacteria; phylum Acidobacteriota; class Terriglobia; order Bryobacterales; family Bryobacteraceae; genus PSRJ01. The sequence continues at coordinate 10,716 of CAZKQQ010000051.1, forward strand.
CCCAACTCCTCCCAGACCGCACGGCGTATCATTAGAAACGCACCAGCCGGCTGTTCTACAACCTGCAACCGGGAATAATCCAAGCCTAAACCGCGATACGCTCGATTCACCGGGTTCCGAGCCCAGATCCGGTTTAGCAAGAGAGCTTCCAAAACTAGCACCAAGGGAGTAGGAAATTTTCGGACCATGAAACCGACTTGCGTTTTTCCCGCTAAGTCCACGAGCAGTCCACCAGCTCCCGCCGACCGAGGTAACTTACAAGCGGCGCGCAGTGGTTCGAGACCGGTCTGAAGCACGGTATCAGGGTTTAACAGGAGGACATAAGCGCAATTCAATACGGAAAAACCCTGGTTTACTGCTCGGGCAAACCCGAGATTGGTCGAGTTGGCGATCAATCGCACTCCCTTCCGTGCGGCCAGTCTGGCGGTGTTGTCATCAGACGCATTATCGATGACGACAATATCAGCACCGCTTTGAAGCGCGGCGTCCAGGCACGGACCAATCACGGCGTCCGAATTGTACGTGACAATCACAATCCCCGTATCAGCCATGTGTCACTTTGCCCCACGGCTAGTCAGAAAAAAGTACAACCGCCAATACCAGTCGAAGCCGGTAACTTTCTGCACCTCGTAAATCTCGCGCTCACTCTCGCGAAAGAATTGTTCCGCCAAGCCGCTACCTGTACGCGGAATGCGGGAGGCAGCCCGCATCCCCTGCCACTTTCCGCGAAGCCACGCCAAGCCGCCGCCGTGACGAGTTGCCACCACTCCCCAGAGACCCTGAGCCACCCAAATCGGCCAGACATACCGGTTCGGATAGTAGAGCGCGACTATGTAACACTGATTTCGCGCAATGCGGCGGACTGTCTCAGGATGCCATCGGCCGAGAGTAGCGCTGCCATGATGCCAGGCGACTGCCTGAGGAACATACATTCCAGTAATTCCGTGAACTGCGCATCGTAACCCGAATTCGACGTCCTCGAGATACGATTCAAAGCTTTCATCCAGTAAACCGACGTGTTTCACCACATCGGCGCGGATTACGATCGCTGTCCAAGGAGCCAATGAGATTTTCCGGGCTGTGGAAAATGCCGGGCCATCAGAGCGGCCTTGGCCGACGCGCCAGGCCACACCGCCTCGGCACACAGCGTCAAAC